>NZ_JBBKBE010000008.1:0-101474 GCF_037890075.1 Mediterraneibacter sp. ICN-202921
ACTGGTTTGTCAAACTCCTGAGCTTAACTTGCTTTTTCTAATAAAGTGTGCTATTGTAAATAAAACATTTAAATATTAAAAAGAACCGTCTTAAAGAAGGGCTTTTGGTATTACGCTGACCAGCGTTATATGAAGAGTTCTTCTTTTTTATTTTATACTAACTTAGTGCTTATTCTATCTGTCAAAAAATGATTTTGGATATTTAAAAAACTGCTTTATGGTATTAAACGTACCGATCAAGGGTGCATTTAATATAAAATTTCAAATTATAAGGAGGAAATGGACAATGGAAAATATTTATGTTCAAAAGCGAGATTTCACCGTAAAAGCGAAAAAAATGAGACAGATTGGATTGGTTCCGGGAAGTGTATTTGGCAAATCTCTGCCAGAGTCTATCTCCATTCAGATAGACGAGAGAACTGCCCGTAGATTAATTCGTAATAAGCGGGAAGGCAGTAAATTAAAACTTGACCTCGATGGTCAGATAATCCCCGTACAAATCAAAGAAAAAACTATAAATACACTAAATAATGAAATCCTTCATATAAGTTTTCAGGCTCTGAAGGTAGATGAAAAGGTCAATAGTGTAATCCATATCATTCTGAAAAATACAGAGAAAATTACAGAAATGCTGGAAAGTATGTTGCTGGAAATCCCCTATTCTTCTTTCCCTGAAGATATGATCGATACAATCACTGTTGATGTTGACGGAATGAGCGTAGGTACTGTTATAACTGTTGACGATATTCCGGAACTGATGAATGAAAAAATCGACTTACAAGTTGATAAAAAGGACATCATCCTTAGGATCAGTGATAAAAAGTACACAGTCAAAAAAGATGCAGAACAAAAAGTCACAAACGCATAAACGGCTTGTAATGATCACAGCAAAATGAACAGTTAAAGAGCTTGGACCGTCTCGCCATCATTGGTACAGATAGTACAAGCTCTTTTCATATATGATAAAAAACATATATTCCTGGCTTTTACGCAGAGATTGATTTCTGTAGTAAACACAACAAAATATCTATTTATACAGGAGGAAAGCTAAGTTTGAATACACGTGAAATTGCAAAAACTGTCAGCCTGCTGCAGGAGATTTCCTTGCTTTCTGTAATTATACGGCTTGCTTTATCTGTTTTAATAGGCGGAATCATTGGAACAGAACGTGGACTCAGAAACCGTCCCGCCGGCTTTATGACATATGTATTAGTATGTTCGGGTTCTACTTTGATTATGCTTACAAATCAATACATTTCCAGTATTATCCCGGGAACCGACCCTACTCGTCTTGGTGCGCAAGTAGTCAGTGGGATTGGTTTCTTAGGAGCCGGTACAATCATCGTTACAAGAAAAGATGAAATACGCGGACTAACAACTGCCGCAGGGCTTTGGGTTGCCGCTGGACTCGGATTAGCAGTAGGCGTTGGATTTTATGTTGGCTCTATTGTTGGGTGCTTGTTTATTGTTTTTGTGCTTGTAAGCCTAAAGAGAATTGATATTTACATTAAGCAGCACGCAAAAAGTATGGAAATCTATTTAGAATATGATTCATCTTTTTCTATACGTACTTTATCTGAATTTGTGGAAAAACAGGGCTTTGAATTATTTGATATACAAAGAGGTAATGTAAAGAGTTTAAAAAAAGAACTGGGAACACTTATCTTTTCCCTAGGTCTCCTTAAAAGAACAAATCATCAAGACGTATTAAAAAGCCTTTACACTATAAAAGGCGTTGAATATGTCAGGGAACTATCTTAATATAAATTGATATGCCTCAATTACAATTGGTTCTTACTATCGTTAAAAAACGATACCAACAATGCCTCCCTATTAATCTATTGGATTTGATCCAAAAAGAAAATCTTGGACTATTAAAACCAGCGGAACAATATGGACTTTCTTTTAGTTTCCACTTTTCTACATATACCATATGGTAGATATGCCAGGCAATTACACAAGGAATAACTGATGAGACAAGTATGTCTGTCAAAAGAATAGAACAAATGAAAAGCCCCTTCCCTTGAATTCTGAAAGCAGACGCTGTAACTTGCGTATAGTTTGTGGTGTTTTCTCGGTACAGGTTTTCTATAATCAATGGTTAATAGTTCCTGTTACGCTGCATCACAGCATCTGCTTTCAAAACTCAAGAGAAGGGGCGTTTTAATCTTAGAAAAATTATGGGACTAAGATACCGTCAGTATAAGATGTTGTCTCTTCATAAGGATACTCATCTTTCATACCAGCAAAGTGTTCTGCATGTACTCTATAATAGTATCCACGTTCTACTATAATCGATTTTGAAGTCGCCACAAAGTAATTATCTGTGTCTTCTACATACCACGCATCAATCTGCTCCCAATTTCCTGTTTCTTCGTTATATTGATCCACATAAATATCTACTGCGATATAATCAACATAACTATCTGCTGTTGTCGCCGCATATACATATATACGATTTCTCCCTGCTTTAGTAATGGAACACTCTCCGTCCATCAGATACTCACCTCTAAGTAGATCTGAAGGACTTTTTCCTATAGAAGTTTCTTGCGTGGTCAGATACGAACCATCTACTTGTATTACTTCATTATCCATAGCTTGTACATCTAAGATAGATACTGTAAATACAAAGCATAACACAATAACACTACTTACAATAGATAAAATTCTTTTTTTCACTTTTCCACCTCATTTGTATTACTTATTTGTCCTAATTTGTTCTTCTTAATAAGTAAACAACTGAAGTTCTAAAAACTTACGCGATATTTTATAAAAATCTTAAATTTTTTATGATTTTTTCAAATTCTTCTTTTTCCATGACTCCTTTCAACTGATAATGAATTCCGCGATATTGAAAATTAGCTATATATCTAAATTCATTATCCTTTTTATATTCCTCAACTTGGATTTTCTTATCTCCATTTTCTATACTATATTCATTTATCAATTCATCTAATTTTTTTTGACTTAAAGATGAATCCTCATCATTTAAATAAATCGAATATTTTATGATTTTATCATTATATTTATAGAATAATTGTGCTCTGCCTTGCTCTATATCTAAATTATAATTTTCTAATACCATTCCCTGCGGTTTATAAAATAATCTTACTATTGATATTCCAAGCTCTTTATCAATATCCTTAAATGCATCTATTTCTTCTACATCTTCTGTTTTTTGTACCTCCATATCTTCCACATTTATAACTGCCGCTTTTTCATCACCTACAGCTCTTTCCCACAGTACTTTCCAATACGATTTACTTCCTATACTTGTAAGTCCACTTCCCAAAACAAGTATCAGCACAGCTGCAAACGCTATAAATAGATACTTTTTCTTTTTTCTTCGATAAATGGTAACAGTATCTGAGATATCTTTATTATCTTTTGTAAAATATTTTTTGTTATTTTTCTCTGCAAGCAGTTTATCTGGCTCAGGCATAAGTTCTCCTGCAAATTCCGTATCATCTGCATGAATAACTGTTCTATTCTCTTTCTCTGCCCTTTTCTTCTCATACTCTTCTATTTTTTTTAAAAATGCTGCATCAAATTCATCCGAAACTTGTATACCTTTTAAAGCCGGATCCTCTGATACTTCCTTTTCTATTTTCTTCGCCTCTTTCTCTATTTCTTTCTGCAGTGATAATTTTTTATATTTATTCATTCATCTGCCTCTTTTTATATTTATTTCTCCTTGACTTTTTATTAAATAAGGTTAATATGAAAATATATCTAATGGAGCAGTGCTTTCCTTTTCTATTATATAATGAGCAATAAATTTGTATCCATTATTATCTAACTATATACTCTGCGAGAATATGCAGTAATAAAAATTCTCTGTTCTACAGTTACCTGATCCATATCAAATCTCGCAGATAACCTGAATTGGTTTTATCAGATATATGCCCTATTGTCTATATGATTATTTTAAATTTGGAGGTTTTCATTATGAAACGTATTATTCTTACCGGTGGAGGGACAGCCGGTCATGTTACTCCGAATATCGCCCTGATTCCCAAACTTAAAGAGTTGGGTTATGATATTCAATACATAGGTTCTTATACAGGAATTGAAAAAGAGTTGATAGAACCTTTTGGAATCCCTTATCACGGCATTTCCTCCGGAAAACTCCGGCGTTATTTCAGTGTACAAAATTTTACTGACCCATTTCGTGTACTAAAAGGTTTTGGTGAAGCCAAGTCTCTTATAAAAAAATTAAAGCCTAATATTATCTTTTCTAAAGGTGGTTTTGTCTCTGTTCCGGTTGTACTTGCAGGGAAAAAAAATAAAATCCCTGTAATTATACATGAATCAGATATGACCCCAGGACTTGCCAATAAAATTTCAATTCCCTCTGCTGCCAAAGTATGCTGTAATTTCCCAGAAACATTAGAAGCACTTCCGAAAGAAAAAGCTATTCTGACTGGCTCTCCCATTCGACAGGAACTGCTATCCGGAAATAAAATCGCAGCTATGGATCTATGTGGTTTTTCTTCTGATAAACCAGTAATCCTTGTAATCGGAGGAAGTCTTGGCTCTGTAATTGTCAATACAGCGGTACGCCAGTCTCTTCCAGAACTTCTGAAAAAATTTCAGGTTATCCACCTATGCGGAAAAGGAAAACTGGATGATTCCCTTTCTCATACAAAAGGATACTGCCAATTTGAATATATAAAAAATGAACTGCGTGACATATTCGCACTTGCTGATATCGTTATTTCCAGAGCCGGTGCCAACGCTATTTGTGAATTACTTGCACTAAGAAAACCAAATCTCTTGATTCCTTTATCTGCAAATGCCAGCCGTGGAGATCAGATACTAAATGCGCACTCTTTTGAACGTCAAGGATTCAGTATGGTGCTTGAAGAAGAAAATCTTTCTGCAAAAACCCTATTAGATTCTGTTCAAGAGCTTTACAACAATCAAAATGCATTTATAGATGCTATGCAAAATTCTGATCAGCAGGATTCCATTCACACGATCATTGATCTTATCGAAGAAGTCAGTCTAAAATCATAATATAATAATTCACGAATACTGAATGTAAAATGTTCGATTTTTGGGCATATCTTACATTCAGTATTTGTCAAAACCGATTTAGTTCCTTATATTCTACTTCAAAATTTTTCTTGATCCATTCTCTGGCTCTATGTAAAATACTATGCAGAACTTCAACACTTATCCCCATCTTTTCTGCAATCTCAGCTTGTGGAATTTTCATATAACATGCCAGCATAATGGCTTCATACCACCGTTGATTCTTTTCCATTAATGCCAGAAATATAAATTCATGAAGTTCTTTACGATCTGATTCAAGCACCTCTTTCATATATTCATCTTCTGTACTCTCTCTTACTTGTTCTAATATACTGACTGTATCATCTTCATTTTCATAAACTTCTCTTACTATTTTCCTCTTGTAATTCAAAGCATCGTTCTTAGCCGTTGTATATAACCACGAAGAAATGTTCTTCTTTTCCATATTATGATAATGTATGTATAACTGAAGGAATGTGTTCTGTGCAATATCTTCCGCCGCATTGTAATCTCCTGAATACTTATACGCTACCTTAAGAATGAGATTCTTATACTTATTGTAAATCTCATCAAATTCATGATTGCCTGTCAACATTCTTTCTCCGAATTTACTTTATTTTTTCTAAAATTTCTTTTTTGTCCGCTTCTGATAATTCACCCATTTTCCACCCAATACCGACATTATCTCCTTTATATCTTGGAATTAGATGCATATGAAAATGAAATACCGTCTGTCCTGCTGCTTCCTCATTATTTTGAACAATATTATATCCGTCACATCCTAAAATATCTGTCATCTTCCGGATCATTGTTTTTGCTAAAATAAACACCTTAGAAGCTAATTCATTATCTAAATCATATAAATTTCTATAGTGATCTTTGGGTATAATAAGTGCATGCCCTTTCGATGCCGGACTTAAATCAAGAATCACTCTGAAATCTTCATCTTCATAAATAGTAGCTGATGGTATTTCTCCGGAAGCAAGTTTACAAAAAATGCAATTATTATCTTTCATAATAAGACCTCTTTCCCAATTTATTTATATAGTAGTATAGACTATTTTCTGTAAAAAGAGAAGATTTTTCATTTATATTTTCTTTCCTGCGTTTGTCGAAACATGTCATGTTGATTTTATTGAACACCATATTTCATCGTGATAGACTAAAATATATCAAAATTGAAAGAGAGGTTTATACATGCTTCATAACATAGATATTAATAAAATGAATCAGTTGATGGAAAACAATAAAGATGCAAAACAGATCATCAGCCAGCTTTTAGAAAATTATCAAACCACAGTATCCTCTATTGCACATGAAATCCGTAATCCTCTTACTCTGGTATCTTCTTCATTACAGGTTATGGAAATTCAGCATCCCGAAGTTAAGCAGTACTCTCACTGGAAGCAGACTATGGAAGATATTACGTTTATGTGTAATTTGCTCAGTGAACTTTCTTCTTTTAATAATGGACATCAGCTTCACCATTCAGTTTTTTCAATAGAAAAATTATTAAAAAATATTGCTGTTTCTTTTGCTATTTCTCTAGATTCTGAAGATTCTCCTATAGAATTTTCTTCTTCCATCTCATCACCTCTCGGTGATTTTACCGGTGATAAGGTAAAATTAGAAGAAGTTTTTTTAAATGTTTTGAAAAATGCAAAAGAAGCTGTAGATAAAAAAGGTAGTATCACACTATCCGCAGAACGAAAAAAAGACACTCTACTTATTCAATGTAAAGATAATGGATGTGGTATTTCGGATGACAATATAGACAATATATTTTCACCTTTTATGACTTCAAAAGAAGATGGCACAGGATTAGGACTTCCCCTTTCCAAAAGGATAATCGAAGCCCACAATGGGACGATTTCTGTAGAATCTATTCCGGGAAAAGAAACAACTTTTACAATTAAACTTCCTATTTAGCACATTTCTTTCTTTTATAATATAAGCAGACCGCCGTTAAAAAACCAAATACTAATCCTCCAAAATGTGCAAAATTATCAACACCTGAACTTGTTGCGCCAAAATATAAACTCAATATGACCATAAAGAGCATCCCTCGTCCGGTCAGTCTCCCTACTCTTCCTCTATTTATAATAACTATATAGAGCAAAGCCCCCATAAGACCAAAGATTGCACCGGACGCTCCTGCGGAAACCACATTTGTTTCCTGTAAAATATTAAAATATAAGGATACAAGATTTCCTCCAATTCCGCTTATAAAATAAATGATAAGGAATCTTATTCTTCCAACTTCCATTTCTAGATTCCATCCAATTGCCCCTAATATTACCATATTGTTTAAAAGATGATTGATTCCAAAATGCAGAAATAAACTTGTAAAAATCCTATAATATTCATGTCCTTCTATAATATATGGTTCATACATAGCTCCATGATCTAACATAAATGCTGCATCCTCTGTTCTTCCGAATAATGTAAGTAACAGAAATACCGCAATATTTACGATGATAAGACCCGTAGTACAGACTGCTTTTTGATTTTTGTTCAAAGCGGTTCCTCTTTTCTGCTTTATTTTATAAAGCTTCTAACATACTATCTATAATATACCTTACCATGCGCAGCACACCTGCCTGCAAGGCATGTATTGTGGATGCCCGGATAGGTATACTCTTTCTATTATAATTGAGGATCCTGTTCTTGTCCATCTGTCTCCAGGATCAGATCATCCCAATTTCCCCAGCGTTTTTTTCTAATTTTGTCTGCTGCTTTTCGCCATGGTTTCTTCCATCCTCCTATTTCACGAATTGTTTCTATATCTTTATTCAGCTTATATATATCTTCTTCTATAAATACATTATCTTCTGTAAACCTTCCCCTTCCTTCTTTTAATTCTTCTATTTCATTCATTCTATCCTTTTCCTGTTCTTCGTAATTCTTTATTATTTGTTCCAAATTATAATTTTCCTGCAAAGTCGCTTTATGTAATTCATAGGCAAGAAAAATACTTTCCGTCTCCTCATAATCTAAATTTTTTACAAAATACTCTGTCATCTCATGAAAAGACTCGCTCAATATCTTTTGCTTTACCGGAAGATAACAAAACGAATATTTTTCCTCCATTACATATACATATTCCGGACTCACTAATAAACAATCCGGGTTCAGAAGATATTTTTTCAAAGTATCAGTCACTGTTATCAAAGAAAATACAAATTTTAGAATATCCTCTTTTTTTATATTTTTTCTTTCATAGATCTGATTTATTGTCTGCATTCCGCTGATCGTAAACGTATATCTGCTCCCTTTATCAAATTCCATACCCTTCATCTTCAATATTCCCGGTATTTTATTTTTTCTTATCATCTGAAGCTGATAATTCTCTTGAAATTCTTCTTCTATATCAATATGGAGATATGATCTGTCCCATTCTTTTTCTAAAGTCGTTTTCAATTCCGCAACCTCTTTTCTGTTTTCATTATCCTTGCCTTTTGTTCAATCTTAAGTTTCATTTTATTTTTTTTAGCTTCTGCTTTCACGGTTATTTCGCTATTTGTCTTACCTATAGATATCGTATATTCTGAAAATAGTATTAGCTTTTTTTCCGTTCTCTCTCTAAAAAATTGTTCTAGATTTGTTTTTTCCGTTTCATCCTGTTTTCTTTCCAATTGTGCTCCCAAAACAGCTGTTTCACATGCCGCACCATTTAATATAATTTTATCGTGGAAATAAAAAACTGTATGAAGGATCAATATAAAAAGGAAGAAAAAGGCTGGCATGATATATGCCATCTGTATACTCGTAATTCCTGTTACACTGTTCTTTCTCCCCTTTTTTCTAAAACTTTCCAAATAATACTCCTCCTAAATATCCTATTGCCAGAAAGGGAATAAACGGAAAACTTTCTTTTTTCCCCTTCCTAAATATACTAAGAAGGATAATGGAATACACAGCAGATACAAAAAACGCTATAAAAAGCAGATACAGTATATTCCAAAATCCCAGAAAAATTCCAAGTATAAAAATTAAAATACTGTCCCCGTATCCAAACTTTTCTTTTGTCGCTTTACTTGTTATAATAAATACTGCTCCTATTATGCCTCCTAAGACGACTAAAATATAATCTGTATTTCCGGTCATATACTGAAAAATAACGGATAACATCATTCCTATGATCAAAGTCCATACAGGAATTTTTCTGCTTTTTATATCTATAAATGATAAAATTAATAAATATATAAAACATATACCTTGACTTATTTCGTACATCTGGAACACCCTCCTTTACCTCCTGCTTCTGATTTTTTAATTGCACGGATCGATCTTTTTAAACCGCTGCATTGAATAGAATTATGATACTTATTTCCACTTTCTGTTATATATACCCCCGTGTATGTATCTCCATGTACACATTTTTCACACTTATAATATTTACCTCCATCTTTATTTCTCAGTTCAGATACTCCCGTATAGGGTACAAATTTTATGGAAAGCTGCAGATAGGAACACTGATAATCTTCATGATAAACCGATCCTGTATCTGTAATATATACGATCGTATCATCTTCCTGATCAAACTGCCCTTTTTCATATCCTGTCCATCCTTTTACTCGTAGTTTCTCTGTAAATTTACCAGAAGGATTTCCAAAAGAAGGAAATGGAAGCCTGACTTTATATTTTAATTGAATATGTATTTCTTTATTATGCGATGATATATAAGATCCTGTGCAAGAAATCCCGCTGCTTCCCCCTTCGATCAAACTTCTGTCTATTCGTTCTGCACCAATTAAATTTATCAGATCTGCCTGAAAACTTGCCGGATGAAAATTATTATATACTGCTACTTCCTCTGCTGCACTTTTTCCTGCATTCAACGCCGCAAAATGAATACTTGCTTTGATTGCCTGGATTTCCATTAAATAAACAAGACATAAAAATGCAAATAAAAAAAATGGAATTGCAAAGGCTGCTTCGATCGTCACATTTGCCTTTGGTCCTGACACAGATACCCTTTCTGATTGCGGATTGGATATCATTCTATTTCTATTCGATTGTTTGTACATCACAGCTTCTCCTTTCTTAAGATTAATGTTTTCATTGGGGGATGATAAAAGGAAAGGGTATCTGTGTCAGGACCAAAGGCATTTTTCTGCTTTTTATTCATAACCAAAATATACCGGAAAATCATATGTAAAATTTCCGCCAACCCTGGCTTGGTTTCTTAATTTTATTTTAGTAATACAAAAATCTAAGCGAAAAAAAGCAAGATCACATTCATAAATTAAATTTTGTTCTATTCGGTCAAGACATCTTATGGCGCTTTCTCCACTGTCCTGTAAAAAAAGAAGTACTCTCAGATAATCTTCATAAGAAAAACCCTCTTTAGAATCTGCACCTTCCAAAGAATCCGAATCTGTCCCCAAAGTCATCAGACCTGATAAAGACAGCTGCCAATTTTCTGCCGTTTTTACAAGAGCAACTCTTCCACCGGATAATATTGTTCTTAAATCTATAATGCTTTCCCCCGCTGCCCAGGCAATCAAAATTAATTGTTTTACAGCTTCTTCTGCCCAAGGAATCGATAACAATGTTGAGATTGTCAATGCCAGGGCTGCCGCTTCCGCCTGTTTCCCGGTATCTGTAAGTAAATATAAATAATTAATACCCAACCGTATAAGAAAAATTTTCTGTACAATGCTCTCCAGATTTTTCTCATCGCTTTCCTTTCCGGACAAAATATATTCTATTTCATAAGATAGAGAACGGTCTTTTTCTTCCTCCGACATTGCATTTTGAAATTTTTCCAATATATACTCAGAAAAAAGCAGTTTTTCTTCTATCCCGTTCATATTTTGCCTTGCCGGAAATTTTCCCTTTCCTGTCATTAATCCTCTGTAAGACGACATAATACTTAAATCCACATTTTTTCCTGACAGCGAAAATTCTTCAGGAAGTACCATAACCAAAATGCCAGATTTATTTATTTCTTCTATACAGACAAAGGGATTTTCATCCCCTAGATCAGGAATCGCTTCTCCTTCCGGAAACAATTCCTGATAATCATTTAATAGATTTTCTTCTTTTTTGCCCGCTTTTTCTCCTTCTATCTCCTGTTCTTCCCATGTTTCTGCTATATCTATAATTTCTTTTACCGCTGCTATTCCATTCTTTTGTTCCATATATGTAATTACCTGCTCTCTAAAAGCCTGTCCTTTGTTATCTGTCAGAAATTGAATCCCTTCTACTTCATGGTGTATATTTTCCGTCCCATAATAATGTAAGCGATTTATCATAGCCTGCTCTGAAAAATCTCCAGTTTCATAACTCCCTTCTAATCCAAAAATCTGATATTCTTCAAAAAGCTCTTTCTGATATTCTCCAAAAACAGAATACAATGCCGCATCCGTATCTAATCTACTCTGACTCTTTTGCTGCTGTATAACTGCCGCTTCCATTGTTCCCATGACAAATGAAATAAGAAATACAAATATCAGACTTAAAAAGGCAGTTATTTCTCCCTTAAACATATCAGATTCCTGCACTTTCACTCGTCACCTTATCAAATATTGTATTAATCAGACTGATAAGCTGTGATTTAAAAATTAATAAAAGTGCTATAATAATGACTATAAATTTAGCCCCCTTGCTGATACCCCTTAGTACAAGCCTTTTCTTCCTCATACGCACTCTATGTAAACTGTTTCTTCTGTGCATTTATCGTACTTTTTCAGCTTATTTATATATACAAAAGCAGTAGACTCAAATTGTAGCCCACTGCCTTGATTATTTTCTTCTTTAATTTTCTTATATTATAGATTTCTAATTACTAATTACCCATTTGGCTTAACTCTCTCAGTTTCTGCCTAAGTCTCTCATTTTCTTCCAACAGCTTCTGTTTTTCACTCTTTAATTTTGTAATTTGAATTTTTAAATTTATTATCTCATCTTCCGCTTCGATTGCTCTTATCACTTCCATGCTGTTACATGGCATTTGCTGTTTGCTTCTAGCATTTTCTAACGCTCTCCGCACTTCTTGATTTCTATAAAAGAAAGATTTTGCAAAACCAGTACGTTTCCTAAGTGTTTCCACAGTTATCCTCTCTTGATTTTCAAGCATCTTTTGAATTTGAGTAATTGCTATGTCTGCTTTTTTCTTGCTCTTTTCTTGATTTATAGCTACTATTTTATCATATTTCATTAGATTTCATCCTTTCTCTCATAGCCGTTATAGTTTCTTTAATAATCCGATTTCTTTTCTTCCCAGTTGCTTTTTCAGATTTTCTACTTCCTTATTTAGGCACTCATTTTGCTCACATAATTCCTGATTTTTCAGCTGTAATTCTTCATTCTGCGCCTTTACCTTTCGAATTTCACTTTTTAAAATCATAAGCGTATTATTCATAGCTTTATCGATAATCACTTGTCTCGGATTATAGCAAGCACCTTGGTTTTTTATTGCGTTATCTAGTTCTTCTCTAATCAGTGGGTTCTTATAAAAAAATCCTCTTGATAAACCTGTTTTACGAACCAATCCTGCGACAGTCACACGCTCCATATTACTTAACATCTCTTCGATAGCCTTCCTTGCAATTTCCATCTTTCTTTGGCTCTCAGCCTGCGTAATTTCTACCATCTTATCATATTTCATAATCATCCCATCCTTCTATGATATCTAATAGGATCATATCCATTTTTTCTCTTGCAGCTCTCGTTTCATCCGCCATCAGTTTATTTCCTATTTTCCGGTAATGGTGTACCGAATATATAGAGGTATGCCCCAGTAACTTGGCTATCATCCAATCGTCCACATGCATTTCTGTCAATTTCTTTCCATAGCAATGTCGGAAAATATGAGTTCCAAACTTCAGTAACTCTCCATTATCATCCCGGATATCTTCCTGGCGAATCATTGTCATAATCTGATTTTGAATCATGCTATACTGATAAGGTCTTGTTGGATCATCTTTCTTTACAAAAATGTAGGTTGTTTCTCCGTACCGCTCCTTTGTATAATCAATTGCTTTCATAATCAGTTGTGCCACTTCTTTACTGATAGCTTTTTCATAGGTGACTGACTTCACCTGATCAATCCTTATAAAATACCGATTGTTCCGCATACTTAAGCAGTCTGTCTTTAAGGTCAGCGTATCTGAAATCCTCGTTCCCAATAATTGGTGGATAATTAATGCTCTGCATATCTGCTCATCCATTTTAAAAATGTGTTCATTTAATCTTTTGATTTC
This sequence comes from Mediterraneibacter sp. ICN-202921, assembly GCF_037890075.1. Lineage (NCBI taxonomy): Bacteria > Bacillati > Bacillota > Clostridia > Lachnospirales > Lachnospiraceae > Mediterraneibacter > Mediterraneibacter sp. ICN-202921. Next base: position 13,248 of record NZ_JBBKBE010000008.1, read on the forward strand.
TGCATCGGAGTAAAATTTGAATACATGCCTTGGTGTACTTGGAAAGTCATTACTCAGAAATAACTCACCCATGTGCTGTCGTTCGTATAAATTCCCAACATCTTCTATTACCCTTCGTAGTGCATATAGGTCAGATCTATAATTTTTCCGGTCATGTGCTTCCGTTTGAAGATATATCAAATATTCTTCTATATGCATCCGTTCCAGCTCCTGCAGCGATTGAATGTCCAAATATTTTCTTTTAAGAAATTTTGCGAACCTTTTTACCGCAGTCATTTCACTGTGAATCGTTCCTAAAGGAGAATATTTCAAATGCATAAAAATTACTTTTTTTACTTCTTCTCGGATATCTGGCTGTACAATTTTAGTAAAGTTAATTGTTTCTGTATTCAAAATTGGATTTCCTTGAATAGGAAAATCGAAATTTTTAAGAGTCCAGATGTCTTTTTCTTGTTCGTCCCTGTCATCCTCTTCTTCCAGAAACTTCAAGATTTTTTTCATATGTCTCACAATGCCAGGACTTTCAATCCCTACCTTGTCATATGCTGGACGGTATTTTTTGCTTGATAAAGCATATCCTCGTTCCAACATCCAACCTTTTAGCATAAGGATGATTTTTTCTTCTTCTCTGGAATCTAGGCTTTGTATTTTCCGATCAATCAGAAATTTCCGAATATTATTATAATAGGTCACTTCACTTGCCATGCTGGACGGAGCGAGCATTTTCCCTCTTTCCCATATAAATTCTTCCAACTTTTCGGCAAGTTCTTCGGATGGCAACCCTTCCAAATTAAAATATCGTACCGGACTGATACGCATTCTCTGCAACTGATCTTCGGATGCTGCCTTGTAGCAATCCATCTCATATATGTAAATTCTTTTTTTCACTTTCTGTCACCACGCTTCTTAACTTCAATGGTAGAAGCCAAATCATTTTCTGGTTTCTTAAAGTATGTATCACTTGCTTTTTCAATTCTCTTTGGCATGAAGTCCACATACTGTTTTGTCATCTCTTCTGAAAAATGTCCTAAATAATCTCGGATTGTCTGTATAGAAACATCCTCATCATAAAATTGAGTTGCCAACGTATGTCTATAATCATGGGATTTGAAAATATAATCTCCATCCGCAATCCCATTCTTATCACAGTGCTGCTGAAATTCCTGTCGGAATGTTCCTATACGGTATGCTCCACCATTCTTTCCTTTAAAGATGTAGTCTTTCGGACAAATATGTTCCTGTTCAATATACTTACGCATGATTCTATACATCACAAGCGGTATCGGTATCATTTTATCTGCCTTCATCTTGATCTGATAAACTTTTAGCCATGCATCTTCTCCATCCCAGTAATAAGCATCTCCTTTTAACGTACACACTTCACTGATTCTCAGTCCGGTACACCATAAATGTAAAAATATCAACCTTGAGACCAGTGGAAATGCATACAGTTTATGCAGAATTTCCATATAAACTTGTTCTTCTACCGTTCTGTCATGATGTTCTGGATACGTTTTTTTCAGATAATACTCCGGTTTAAAAGGTATCTCCTTCATATATCCTCGGACAGTTAAAAACTGATAAAATTTCAAATAATGCACAATTCTTTTATTGAATGTATCATCTTTGGTATCCTTATCTTCCAGTTCCTGAAAATAAGTTTCCAATTGATTTTTATCTACCTGACATATGGATTCTTCTTCCTTAAAATATTCCAGAAGTCTTTTCACCTCATATAGTTGTCCTCGGATATTTGCTATCGTCAGTCCACCAATTCCAACATGATATTTTGCATATTCCTGTAACAGGTCCCTGTTCTTTTTGTTGGTAACTTCTATAAAACTCAATCGCTGTACCGGATTACTTGGGTTAAGCCGATCTTCTGACAGGTGAAATCGTTCCATATACCACACATTAGCGTGCCAATGAATTTCTGGTGCTGTTAAAAATAAGATTTTCCGACTATTATCAATAATCTGCATAGAATTTTTCACATTGACCACTTTCTGTTCCACGATTTTCTCAAATCGCTGGATCTGTTCTAATTCCAATCCTTCCAGATCATCAATCTCTTCCTCCACACAAAAATCATATAACCAGTGTAATGGCAGTAAATAGCGAACCCTTCTCTCTTTGGGATCGTCTCGATACAAATTATCTAGGATATGATTCAGTAGTAAGAAAACCTGCTTTTTTAATTTTTCAGATGCTCTTCTTGAAAAATCCCACACCAGTTCCTGTTTATCTCGGACATATTCAAAATCCTTAACCAACTCCAAATCTGGTAAGTATGACAGGAATACAACCTGTGCTTGATATTTTCTCCGGTATTCGATTTTTCCTGGCAGACTTTCTATTTCTTTTTGGATACTATACTGCTTGATATGATCAAAGACCTTTAAGTATCTCATCACACTCGCTTCATCCCACATTTTTTGCAATTCTGCTTCATAATGACTTCGTACCGTATAATCAATCTCTTTGATATGATGTATTCCTTGCCGGATTAGGAACCGTTTGATGTTTCCCTTCAATGCTTCATCTGACACTTGACATTCTCGGATTTCTGATAGCAGTTCTCCATATTCTGTTTCTATCCAATACTTCTGTATCTTCCGTAATGCGGATGACTGCTCTTTCACCTGCTTTTTCGTATAATTCCCACTATCCAACAAACTTTGTTTGTATTCCCGCAAATCTTGTTCTTCTGCTAAAATCACATCATAAATTTCTCTTTGGATAAGGAATTTCTCTGCTTCTTCCCATAATTCTCTCTGCAATATTCCGCCTGACATAAGCTGCCTATGAAGATGCTGTATCTCTTCCTGGCATTCTGCTTGCAGCAATCGAATTACAGACACTTAATCGCCTCCTCTTTTTTATAACAAATTCTGAACTCCATACATTGCCTGATGCTTATTGTAAAATGCATCGCTGACTTCTATTAGTTCATCCTCTGTTATATTTAAATATTTCATGGTCGTCTCGATATTCCGATGTCCGAGTGCCTGGCTGATCATTTCTAATTTCCAGCCATCTTTTCGTCTTGCATTTGCGAAATAGTGTCGAAGCATATGAGGTGATGCTTTAATTCCAGTCTTTCTTTCCAGCCTGCGCAGCATTGCATATACTCCGCTTCCTTTAAAGGGTTGTCCGACATAGTCGCCTGAGACATTGATAAACAGGTATTCCTGCCCTAAGATCAGTTCTTTGTAATCTTCTATATAGAACATTAAAATATCAAAGGTTGCATCACTGATTTTTGCTCTGCGGAACTCCGCATTTTTTGCTCTTGCCCTATTTTCATTATCTTCTCGGAAGTTGACATAAATGATATGTTTCTCATAATCTATATCTTCTGCATATCGGACGCCTAAGAGTTCCCCTATTCGAAATCCCGTTTCTGCTAATAATAAAAGCAGAACCTGATCGCGGCTGTTTGCACATTCCTGCAACAAGCCTACAATCTTGTCCTGCTCAATGGTTTTTCCTTGATGTCCTTTTTCTTTTAAATACCCTCGAAAGCTCTTTCGGTTTAGCACTCTTTTAAGACCTATCGAATTTCTTACAATCATCTGTGCATCCGACAGCACCTTTAGACTTTCTGACTGCTTGTTTTCCTGATCCATAAAAGTATAGAACCGGAATACCTCTTTTAAGTATGCATTGCACGTTTCATTGTTCGGAAGTTTTGAGTAATCTTCCCTACTATGCTCACCTGCTTGTAACCAGATCAGAAAATCTGTAAAATGTTCATGCTGTTCCATGTAATTCATCTGATAGATATCATCCAAATGCAATTCCAGTTCATCCATAAAGTTTAAATAATAGGATAGTATGAAGGCACTCCTTCGTATGGTATTCGGTGATAACTTTGACCGTTTCTTATGCATTAAATACTTGGAAGGTAAATATACAATATCATGACTCTCTTTTTCCCGGATAAAATAGAATTCTTCCTTTTTATCAATCTGCATATCCATTATATATTTTGCCATCTCTGCACCTCCTTCCAACTCTTTAACGCTATACACATTATACCCACTTCATGCTCGAATAGCTATTCAGCAATACCAACAATCCCTCCAAAACCGTCCAGAAAACTGTACTAAACTTTTCCCTTATACATATCCGGAAAATAAGCACAACCAACAAGGCTGGAAAGAAACTTTTCCTGTTACAGATAATACTCCACACCTTTCCGGCTGCGGATAAAATCCTGTACTTCTCCCAACTCTTCTGCTATCGGGCAAGACGGAAGCGCACACATTACCTCTTCATGATACTTACCACCTTTCACCGCCCGGATATCTAAGATAGACACCACACAGGTATCGGTTTCTGTCCGGATGGCACGTCCAAATCCCTGCCGCAGTTTCTTCTGCATATCCGGCACAATGATAGATTGAATATAGGCTTCCAAGGAGTCATACGTTTCTTTCTCTGCTTCACTGATAGGATCTGGTACTGCAAAAGGCAATTTCACAATAATCAGCGAAGATACCATATCTCCCGGAAAGTCCACCCCTTCCCAGCAGGAGCCTGCTGCAAACAGCACTCCATTCTCCATCGTCTTAAACCGCAGGATTTCCTCCTGGGAGTGCCTCCATACTTCCACCATGGGAAAGGGCAGACTGTCTCTTAAAATCTGGTACACACTTCCCATTAGTGTATAAGAAGTAAACAGTACCAGCGTATGTCCGTAAGTAGAACAGATCAGGGAATGGATATGGTTTGCTACCATCACTGCCTCTTCCCGGCTTCCTCTCCTGCAATGCTCCAGCGTTTTGGGCAGGTATAGCAGACAATTCTTTTCGTAGGAAAAGGGGGATTCTGCCACATACTCCTGTACTCCTGTCCTTTCTTCCAGCCCGGTGATCTGCCGGGTGCGCAAAAATCCTGTTCCGGCTTTCAGCGTTCCGCTGGTTAAGATGGCAGACACGCCTTCTTCTCTGTCCCATAACATCTTCCGAAGTAATTCCGGGATTTCCCGGCTGGCTGCGCACAAAATAGGAAGCTGTTCTTTATCCAGATACAGATAGCGGACATATTTCTCATCGCTGCTGCAAAAACACTCCAGCACATCCTTGGCTTCTTCCAGCCGGTTCCTGATCCACTTTGGAACACTTCGTTCCAACTTTTCCAAAAGGAATTCCAACATTTCTACTCCCTCCCACAGGGAAACCACACTATCGGTTGTATGACGGAATGTTTCCCGGAGTCCTTTTCCAATCCGCTGTTCTTCTCCCACAACACGCAGCGCCTCCCCCAGCACTGTCCGCAGGATTCTTGCCTCTTCTTTCTGATGCTCCCGTTCCAGATAATATGCCATTTCCTTTATATCATCCATACACAGGTTTTTCCCGAACATCTGCTTGGCCGCTTCCGGTAACTTATGGGCTTCGTCTACAATCAAGGTCCGATAATCAGACAATAAAGGCTTGTACCCTTCCGCTCTGTGATACGCATCTGCCAGTAAATAATTGTGATTACAGATTTGAAGGAACACATCCTGTTTCCTGGATTCTTCTAAATATCTCTGATAGCGGCACATCTGCCTGCCCGGACATTCCCTTGGACAGAATTTCGGCACACAGACCAGCCTTCTGTCAAATCCACTCAAGTCCTTTACCGTATCCATATCATACTGTTTTCGCAAGGATAATAACGCTTCTTTTTGTGCCGCATTCTTCTGCTTGTGGCGGATTGCTTCCATTCGTTCTTCCAGCCTGCTGTCGCAGACAAAGTGTTCCTTCCCTTTTCGTACCACTGCCCGAAGAGGGGACTGAATGATCCCTTGTTCCAGCAACACCCTGGATAAAAATGGAATGTACTCCGTCAAGATGGCTTTCTGCAATGCGATGCTGGAAGTAGACGCCACCACCGGACGCTGCTCCAACGGATTCCTTCTCCCTATCAACATGGAATATTTCCGCAATAATACGCAGGCTACCAGATAGGCATAGGTCTTTCCAATCCCCACCCCTGCGTCACACAAGGCAATCTCACCTTCCAGCAGAGTATCCAGCATTTCATGGCATAAACGGATCTGCTCTTCCCGGACTGCCAATCCCTGTTCAGGAAAGAACACCCGGAAGATTTTCTCTATTTCCTGATGCGCTCTTTTTTGATATTCAACTTTATAAAACATAGTACTTCTTTCCGCATGGCGTTAATACCACAAGGATACGGCTGTGGAATCTCCCACAGCCGCATATATCTGATATCAACGACACACTCTTTTTTGATTTCTTATCATTTCTTTTTTCTTTGGCACCGTATTTGTCCTCGACTCCCCGGCTGCCGCACCATATCTATGGCTGGGAACATTACAGGCGGATGCTTCGCTTCGCACCGCTCGCAGATTTCCTGAAAGTCTTGCTGATTACAACTTGGAGTCCATCATCTTCCTTTTGGGAAGAAATTCGTATCATTATCCCCCTCCGATGATCCTGGCGAAAGACCTGCAAAAGTCCATTCACAGCTGTAAGGATTCGCTCAAAATGAGAACAAACACCGACAGTTCTTCTATGAAAATATTTGTCATAGTCTCTGACCAAACAGTTCCGTAAAAGTCCTGTAGTGTTTCTTCCCATCCGTCCTGGCGCTTACGCTGTCACGCTTCTATCTTTGGGAACGTACCTGTAATGCTGGTATGCGGTTGTCAAGGAACGAAGGGCTATTACCCCTTTCATATATAGAGCCGATGAGAGCCTCCATTTTTCTTCACTTCTTCAAAACTTTTTTAATTTTTTTCTTTAACCGCTCCACTCGTGTATAAATCGTCTTTTCCGGCATCCCCATCTGACCTGCAATCTCACGCACAGAGAACCCCCACATCTTCAGCAGTAAAATCTGCAATGTTTTCTTATCTGTTTCCATCAAAATGTGTAAGAGCTGTTCGTTCTCAATACTGTCAAGCAGCTGTTGGATATTCAGTACAACTGAAGGTTCTTTTTCCGTCTTTTGCGTATACAGTTCTTCCTGGTTGGAAGAAAAATGTTCCCAAAATCTCCGCTCTGCATTAAAATCCTGCCAGTCCAATTCCCGGATTTTTTGGATCACCTCTTCACTGACACCGGATTTTCGCAAAATCCGCTCTTCCTGTTCCTTCCACTGTTTCCATTTATACTCTTCTTTTGCTTTATGAAATGTCACCTTTCTTTTCCTCCGATCTGAATTTTTTTGAAATCAAATCGGAGTGGCGGTGACCTTGCCTTCCCACAAGAAAAAGGCTGTGTTAGCCGGAATTTTCTCCACAAAAAGAAAGATGCCGCAATCCTGTTTTGAATTGCGACACCACCAAACGCTCGATATGAAGTTAGGTTTTTCCCTTTTGTAGCTCTTTCCGGCACATACACTGCTCCTTTATGTCATGGAACGAATCCCATTCTTTACATAAAGAAGTAGTATACAAAATCAATCTGTCAGCGGACTGTCAGTTGTCTGTCAAGTAACTGTCAGTTTTTCTATCATTTCTTTTCTATTGCAGTTACAAGCAGATTCCGCCATATAAAAAACAGGTTCCATTTTTCAGAAACCTGCCCTTTATGATTCGTTATATACTTTTAAACAATATCCAACCTCTTTCACGCTAATGATTATATGCTCTGCATTTACATCAATTTGTTTCAATTTCCGTTTCAATCGATGTACCATACAGTAAATAATATTTGTAATATCTCCATGTGGGTACTCCTGCCACACCAGCTGATAAATCTGCCCATATGTATACACTCTTCCCGGTGTAGACGCTAACAAATACAAAAAATCAAACTCTCTTTTTACAACCGGGACTCTGTTATGATCCCATTCTACCGTTCTTTGAAATGGAAAAATCTCCAATTGTCCAATCAGAATATGCAGATCCTCGTTTCTTTTAGATTTCCATTCTGTATAACGCCGAATCAATACATACGCCTGTAGGCTGATTTCTTCTGCTGTATATGGCTGAATCAATACGACATCCGCACCAGACTGAATGATTTTATTTCGTGTCTCAGGATGTTCCGGTAATAAAACTATCATAGGTGTTATCACAAGCTTTCTGATCGTTTCTACAAGCTGACATATCATTTCTGGTTCTTGTTTTACTGCAATCAGAATCAAATGATACGAGAATACAGTCAAATGGGAAAGGGCATCCTGAATATTTTTTGCCTGATAAAGCTCTGCCTGTTGTTCCAACAAGGTCATGTTTCCCCATGGCAATCCACTCTCATCTTCAATCACTATAATTTTGTTTTCCTTCACACCTATTCTCACATGTAATATTCTCTGATTCATTCCTCCACAACATAGTATATCATGCCTTTGGTCGTTTAGCCCATGCATGAATTGCAAAAGGCAAACTGATTATTCCTAAAGCGACAGGAATTGTAATCAACAAATATGGTGACCATATCGTTTTACCAAATAAATGATACGCATTTGTTCGGAAAATATCTGTCGGACTACCTACAAATGGAATAAGCTCAAGGACTTTTTGTCCCCATAACGGCAAAAATTGTGCAATCGACATCGGTACAAAAACAATCGACAAACTAAGTAAAAGTGAAACATAGTTCGAGCGTGTAAGGGCTGAACACAATAAAATAATGCCTGTATACCCAAGTGTCGCTAACAGCAAATAAGCATATTCATATATTTCTGCCTGTAATACAGTCCAAGGCGCAGTGGCAATTAACTTAATGCACTGTATCGGCATATCTGCACCACCTGTACCCAAAAAAATAATTTGCAAAAAAACAGAACTGAATACAATAATTGCATATAATTCTAATGCAAATAAGAGTGAAACAAGTACCTTGACACCAGCTAATTTCTTCCAACCGTTTTTGGTGGTTGAAATAAGTGCTTTTGTATTATTATGCCATTCTCCTGAAAACGTAGGTGCAATCGCAATTGCAAGAAAAATAGCAAAAACAACACCGCAACCGCTTATAAAATCAGATGTAATAAAAGCCCATCCCTCGCTCCAACGATATTGTAAAGGTTGCTCTACCTTTTCGTCCATATTTAAAAAATATGCTTTTTCCTTATCCGTCTGCCAGTTTATATCAAGAAAATTTTCTAAAACTTTTTCCCGTCGTTCTTCAAAATTTGTTAATTGTGCTGGGTCAACATACTTGAGCATAATATATGGTTCATCTGACTTTTCAAGTTCCGGCCAAAGAGTTTTAACCCATGACTCTAAGCTATGCCAATCTGTCATTTCATAATCAGAAATTTTGTCTGTTTTTGCTCGTGTCTGATAGTCCTTTACCATTGCTTGCAAAGTTTCATCTGTTAAATCACCTTCCCACTGTTTGGCATATTCCTGTTTTTGACGAATATTAGAATATCCGTCAAAATTATTCCCAAATGAACTGGTAAAATCATCTTGTGAACCAAATGTAAACCATTGATAAGAAAGTAATCCTCCAAAAATCACAATATAAAGAAAGCAAAGCAGTACACCTATTTGAACACTTTTCCTCCTCCATAGTTTTTTATGTTCATATTTGAATAATTCCATTTATTTATTACCTCCATCTTCTGTTGGAAAAAAGGACAGATACAAGTCCTCCAAGGTTGCCATACATGGTATAGCTTCCAAAGATGGACGTTCATCAGATACAATCCTTAATGTTACAAAACCTCTATCTGAATGATGAAGATTGGCAACTGTATATTGAAGCTCCCATTTTTTCAAGTCATGTTCTGGCACAGTTAATTCCCATACTTTTCCCTTTGCATACGACACAATTTCTTCAATAGAGCCTTTAAGTATAAATGTGCCTTTTTTCATCAAAAACACTTCATCTGCAATAGCTTCTATATCTGATACAATATGCGTTGAAAGCAGTACAATTTTATCACTTGCAAAATCCGATAAAATGTTCCTCAAACGAACTCGTTCTTTTGGATCAAGACCTGCTGTTGGTTCATCTAAAACTAAAATTTTCGGATTATTCAATAGGGCTTGAGCAATCCCAAGTCGCTGCTTCATTCCACCAGAAAAAGTTTTAATTTTTTTTGTTGCCACATTTTCTAAGCCAACAGTTTCAAGCAATACACGTGATCGTTTCTTTGCATTACGACTTGGAATACCCTTTAACGCTGAAATATAAAGCAAAAATTCCTGTGCAGTATAATTTGGATAATAACCAAATTCTTGTGGTAGGTATCCGAGGAGATTACGATATGCATTTCCCATTTCAAAAATACTGTGTCCATTATAAAGAACAGCTCCGCTTGTTGGTTCCAAAATGCCACATAACATACGCATTAAAGTAGTTTTTCCGGCACCATTCGCTCCCAAAAGTCCATAAACTCCCGGTGTCATTGTAGCACTAATACAATCTACCGCAATTTTAGATTTATAATGCTTTGTTAATCTGTCAAGCGATAATTCCATACATTTTACCTTCTTTCCACGTTTTTATCAGTAAAGATAATTCTTTTATAAAAAATCCCATAAATAATACAAATGTTGTAAACCAAATTCCTATTGCAGAAATGTCATAAATAGCAGGAAACCAATGTGCAAGCGTACCTGCAAAAGCACTTACTCCTAAGCAAGATACAACACTACACTGTATTGCGTACCGTTCTCTTTTTCTCATATTCCAAAGTGTCAATATTAAACATCCTAAAAATGGAACGATGACATACATAATGAGCTGAATTAGTGTTACTGGATATTCTACAACGACAATAGCAAGCCAACATATTATCGTTAAACAGACAATTTGAGCAGCTCCGGCTAATATAAGTTTTGCTAAAATAATCTGAGCGCCAGAGGCTCTTGTTACTGCTTCAATTTCTTCCATTCCAAAAGTGCTACTTTGATAAAAAGATGGTAAACATGCTAAAATGAACAACGGTATAAACATTGAAATAACATTCGGCGTATCAGGAATTGAAAAAACGCCTGCACAAATGAATAATGATACAATTCCCTGAGCTAACCATAATCGCCAGCCTATATAGGGCATAACGTCTGACAAGAATTTCCAAAATTTTGTTCGCTCTTCAGGTATAAGATTTAACTGCCTTTGCTGATTTAATATTGTAGTGCATATCTGTTGAGTTTCTTTTATGCGTTTTGGTTCAGGGCCATTTTGTAATATAGACTGCAATTCGTGTTTTTTCATATTATCATTTCTCCTTTCTCAATATCGTCAACGCAGCTCTAACACGACTTTGCACAGTTCGAGCAGGTATATCAAGAATTTGCGAGATTTCACGAAAGCTAAGTTGTTCTCCACAATGAAGTATGATGACTTCCCGTTGTGCGGGATTTAATAAATTGAGCAAAAAATTGATTTGATCACGATCTTCAACCTTCTTCAAATTGTTATCTTCTATGGATATATTATCTTCAATTTCAAACGTGGTTTGTTTACGATTTTCATCAATACATAAATGATGAGCAATCGTGTATAAATAAGCTCTAAATGATCCTCGCTGTTCATAGGAATTTATATCACGGAACACTCTTAAAAATGTTTCCTGTGTTAAATCTTCCGCTCGGTCTGTATTATAACAATGCCAAGTGCAATAACGAAGAATGGAGGGATAATGCTTTTCTATCAATTCGTTTGCATATTCTGTGTCTCCTCGTTGAATTTGTAAAATCACTTTTTCGTCATTCAATGGCATCAATCCTCCTTTCAAAAATATATAACGCATGAAGAACTCAAAAGGATTAAATAATTTATAAGAATTTTTTGAAAAATATCAAAAACATGATAGCCCCTCACAAGTCACACCCCATATTCTATTGCCCCTATCTATTCCCTTTGACATCTTTTGTTATAATTAAAAATATATTTTACAACAAAAACCTGGAAATATTATATATTGAAAAATTTATAATTTTCTTTTCCAAATCTTAAAACTTTAGTAGAATGAAAAAAGGAGAGGTCTCTGAAACCCATCTCCTTGTATTGTTAAATGCATATTTATTCATTTATATACTCTCATTATCTGTATACAATTCCATTTTATTTACGAATCAGGCTCTCTTCCCATCAATCAAATCATAACTCAGATCCAAAAAATCTAAGATTTTCATTTCACTCACCGTTCCATCCAACAACATCGTAATCCAATACTTTTTATTCATATGATACCCTGGAAGAAAACCATAAGTCTGTGTCAGAAGTCCAACCATATCCGGTTCGCATTTCACATTGATGACATCTACCATGCCCTCTTCTCCCAATCCCAGCCGGGATTTTTCTACCTGCATCAATACTGCATACCATTTCCCATTCTTGTGCCGCAGTACTGCACTCTCTGGTGACGTTTTCCAGAGATACTCTGGAATTGTTCCGTATTGCTTTTTTACATATTCAAATATCTCTTCCCGTTTCAAATCTTCCACTCCCCAATGACTCTATGTTCTCAATCTGACGATTGTACTTTTCAACTTTGTAACAGGCAGGACATTTGCCCTGCCTTCCTTTGTATTATAACATTGTTTCTCTGCTCCTACAATCCAATCTACAACTCGTTTTTATATGCCCTTTTAATAAACCACCATTCCATATCCCATAATGGAATCGGAACTGATGGCATAGTTTCTCTCTCTTACCGCATCCCCGGAGTTTCCTTCCACGGTATAAACAGTTGTCCCGTCACAGCGTTCCACAATACCCACATGGTCACACGTTCCATCATGATCCCAGTCGAAAAAGATGATTGCACCGGGACTCGGCATACTCCCTGCCCCCTGCCATCTTCCCTGATTTTGAAACCAGTTCTTTCCATCAGTGCAGAGAGAAAACTTTGGAACTGCCCCCCTTTGGATCAGTCCTGCCTGATCCGCGCACCAGGACACAAAGCATGCACACCATTCCTCCCGGCTGTCAAATCCATACCATGACCAGAACTTCTGACCGCCTTCATTTCCTAGCTGACTTTTCGCAATGGTAACAAGCTGTCCGTTTCCAAAGAGTCCGGCAAACAATCCGCCGCCGGAATAGTACCGCATCACATGAGGCACATACTCCGGATCTCCATAACCCGACCAGCCGTGGGCGGCAGCCTGCTCCTGAGAAAATTGCAACGCATTGGCTTCGCTGTAACCGCCAAATTTTTCCAATGCCCAAGAGATATACCCATTCCCGTAATTGTAGCCCTGCCAACTGAGTTTGAGCCTGTCTATATCCTGAGGGCTTTGGCATCCGGCTTCCCGGACACAATCCGCATAGTATTGTACCCCCACTTTGATAGAATAGTCTGCATCCTGAATCGCACCGGGGATATTGGGATACTGGGTGTTATACGGACACTCACTGGCCTGCATGGGATCTGTTCCCCTGCCTCCGCTTTCCTGCATCATAATGGCTTGGATTGCCGGGACATATTCCGGAATACCAAATTCATTGGCATACTTTTGAATGGCAGGCGTATGTGCCAGCACTTCTGCGCTTAAAGCCTCACTACTTTGGGAATTTCCCAAAAAGGCAGCACCGCCAATAATCCCTACAATCAAAATCAGAATAACAAGCACCGCACCACCGCCTGTCATCAATGCCGCAAACACAGCCTTCACTGCATGGGCAGCGGCTTCCGCCACAGCTTTTACTCCTTTCGCAGTTGTGTTGGCGGTCTTTGCACTTTGCCTGGCAGTCTGCACAGAACGCATGGCAGCCCGTTTCGCTTCCCTGGCTGCTTTCATGGATTTTAGTGCCTGTTTCTTCTGTAGGATTGCCTGGGTTTTCACTTTCTCTGAAGAAACCGGAGACGCTTTCACCACACGGGGCGCTGTTTTTACCGTCCGCTTGCCGGCTTCCTTGATACTTTTCTCTGCTTCCGGCTTGACCTTGATGCTTCTTCCGGCTTCTGTGCGCCCTTTCTTTGCCTTCCTCTGTCCTGACTGGGCAGACGTGCCACCCACTCCTGTTTCTCCGTCCACAGGGGCTGCAGCGGCGTCTCTCTGCTTTTGTTTCTGCCCTGTGAGCTTTTCACGGGTTTTCACTGCCAGCTTTTTTCCCCCACGATAGGCTGCGGAAGCACTTTCCTTTCCAGCCCGCTGTTCCACACGCTCTATCCGGTTTCCGGCATATTCTACCGGAGATTCCTCTCCCGTTTCTCTTCCGATCTTATCTGCCATGATACTGGACTTTTCTTTAGTTTCCAGCATGGCAGAACGCACCAGTTCTTTGGGTAGCCGGGAGGCAGGATTGCGGATCTTCGGACTTTGATCCCGCACTTTTTCTTTGATATCCTTCAATCACACACCTCCCATCTTCTGTAACGTTCTAGCGTTCCCTTCCCCGATTTTTTTGTTTCTTCCGTTGCTCTTCCAGTTTTTCCAGTTCCCTTACCGCTTCCTGCACCAATGGATGGTTGGCATAATAGGGAACGTAGGACAATAATTCCTTTCCTTTTTCTCCCGTGGCCAGTGGATATTCCCCCTCGTTATACAAAGGGTCGTCTGCATGGTGCAGGGCAAATTCCAAAGACGGGATCATCTGAGGGGAGCGTTTGCAAAACCTCTGGTAATGCCGGAATGCCTCTTTTAAAGAGGTGCATTCGATACGCTCTCCCATCCCAGGAAACTCCCCGCACTCGGATGCAAAAAAGGTAATGGTTGTTTCTTCTTTCATGGCTCTCACCTCCCAAACGGGTGTTGCCTAAGAAATCTCAGCGACACCCGAAAAGATATCTTTTTCACTAACGTTCACCAGGCTTCGTTGTCATCAAGCGGTACAGCTTCGTATTCTTCGGAAAACTGTTCTCAAAAGGCACTAGATTTCCGGAACACCGGATCAATCCTTTTCCTGCGCCTACATTGGTGATATAGGATAACTGGTTCTCAGAAATGTTCAAAAGGGATGCCAGTTCGTCCCGGTCTGTAGTGGCCTGATTCAAAAGGATCAAAAACTCACTGTTTGCCAGCATCAGCCTTGCCGTATCAGATTTCAAAAGTTCCTCCACGTTCTGCGTTAAACCTGTCACAAATCCCTGGTATTTACGGATCCTCTTGTAGAGCCGATAGAAAAAGTCGGCGCTATATTGATACCGGAACAACAGGTAAAACTCATCGGCAAAGATCCAGGTCGTCTTTCCTTTCTTCCAGTTCTGGATCACACGGTTGAAGATACTGTCCAAAGTAACCAGCATACCCAAAGGCATGAGTTGCTCTCCAAGTTCCCGGATGTCATAGGCAATGATACGGTTCTTCGTATTCACATTGGTTTTCTGTGCAAAGGTATTGAGACTTCCGTTGATAAACAGTTCCGAAGACAATGCAAGCCCTCTGGCTTCCTCTTCCGGCTGGAGCATGAGCTGGCGGTACAAATCTTTCAAGGTCGGTACTTCGCTCTGGTAACCGCTTCGGATATATTCCCGGTACACATCTGCGGTACAGCGGTCCAGAATGGATTTCTCTTTTGCCGACAGATTGCCAGCTCCTACCAGCTGTTCAAACAGGGACAAAATAAACTCCGACTTCTCAATCAGCGGATTCTTGTCATTGCCATAGGCAGAGTCCATATCCAGCGCATTCAGATGGGTGTTGGACGTTGCAGAAATGGAGATCACTTCCCCGTTCAGTGCTTCCACTAAGGAGCCAAATTCCGACTCCGGATCTAAGATCAGGATGTCATCTTCCGTAGACAGGGCAAGGTCCACGATCTCTTCTTTTGCTGAGAAACTTTTTCCCGAACCGCTGACACCCAGACGGAAGGAGTTTCCATTCAATAGCTTCCTTCGGTCTGCCACCAGCATGTTTTTGCTCACCGCATTCTGCCCATAATAAATACCGCCCGGCTGCATGATCTCCTGGGTATGGAAGGGGATCAGAACTGCGGTAGATTCTGTAGTCAGGGTACGCAGGGCATTGATCTTGCGGATGCCATAAGGCAGCACCGTATTCAGTCCGTCCACTTGCTGCCATTTCAAGGTTGCCATCTGGCACAGATGCTTTCTTGCCACCGACAGGATACTCTCCGTATCCGAATCCAACTGTTTTTTACTGTCTGCCATATGCACCATGGTAAGGATGCCAAACATCATCCGCTGGTCTCTGGTGGTCAAATCATCCAGCATTTCCTTGGTCTCTTTCCTCTGCAGCTCCATATCATAAGGCACGATGGCTGAAAAGTTATTATTGGCATTCTGGCGTCTCTGCCAGTTGGTCACGTTCGTCTCTACTCCCAGCAGACGGTTCTGGATCTCACGCACCGCTTCATCTGTCGGCACCGGAAGAATGTCAATGGACAGCATAAGATCCCGGCTCAAATCACACAGTTCTGAGATCATGTCATCCTTGACATAACTGGCATAATCCTGCATATACAGCACCCGTCCATACCGCTCATTGATCTTGAAACAGTCTTTAGAAAATTCCATGGACTGGGGACAGATCCAATCTTTAAAGCTACTTCCCCTTTTTGCAAACGCCTTCATATCAAAGGGAAAGCACTGGGGTTCCTCTGCCCGGAAAAAATCCCGGAAGATCTGTAACCTCTGTTCTGCATCCAGTTCTTCCCCAATGGAGGACAGCTTGCTTAAATGGGTGATGATATCTGTTCCCACACGTGCAAAATAGGTTCTTGCCTCATCGATGTTCTTTTTATGGACACTGACCGTCAGATACCGTTCCTGATAGATGCTGTTGTTGGTGCCGCTGACCTTGGACAACAGCATTTCGTTATATTCCTTTCGGTATTCATCCAGCCCGTCCTCTTTCATGGGCAACAGCAGGGAGGCTTCAAACTCTTCCTTATTAATCCTTCTGTTATTTAAGGTGATCTTCGCCGCTGCACCGGAATCTAAGGCATTTAACAGTTCACTATAATCCAAAAACATTTCCGTCTTATCTTCTTTGCTTGCGATGGCATAGTTGATATCCGAAAACCGGAAGGACTTGGAAAACTTTGTCCCGGACTGGAACACCCCATCCGGCCAGATCCGCTGGATGGGAATTGCCTGCTGGACAGACCTTGGGACTTTGAACTTCTCCCGGTCCATTTTCAATGCCTGCTGTAAGGTTTTAATCAAACGCACCACTCCTTCCTGATTTCTTTTTCTGCTTCATCTGTTTTTTCATTGCCCGCTGTTCCCGCTTTTTCATAAGAGCTGTGCCATCCCCCTGTGTCTTTTCTCCCAAGGCAAGGGTCTCTTCCATGCAGGCATGGTACAGATCCTCACTCTGAAACAGCAGCCGCTTTGGATATAAAAACTCGGACTTCAGATACGCCCAGGCAAACTGCTCCGCATTCATGCCATGGTATTGAAAGAACCCACAGGCTGCGAACGGAGCAGCACCAAGGATACATAGCCACCCGGTCATCTCCTGCCCTACATAGTCTCCCAGACCAAAATAAATCCCTACCGCCACAAGAATGGCAAGCAGGGAAAAAATACACTGCCGCAGGTTCAGCCCCATAAACATGGACTCCTGATAGTTGCGGATTTCTTTATTCATTTTTACTTCCATTTTTCTTGCTCTCTTTCTTTTTTCTATAATCCCATCATTTCCCGCACGATCCGGTCAGATGCTTTCACCGCACCCACCAGCACCAGCAGGTTGAACACCAATTCCCCTACATAGTTCCACACAATGGTCACTGCACTTAAGGACGTATCCCCAATGGCCGGCGGACTGGCAGAATAGACGGAAAAGATGATACAGGCCAGTGCAATGATCGCCCCTTCCAGACACACACCTGCATAGGACTTGATGAAGTTCTTTCCCACCGACTGGGAGGGTTCTCCCGCAAAGGTGGAAATGGGGATGGGCGCAATGGCAGTATACATATACAGCTTGAACATCCTTCCATATACCGTAAGGATCATGATAAAAGACAAAACCGTGATCAAAAGGCTTCCCAGCAGCGTCACGATCCACAAGGGAATGGATTCCAGCATCCCTACCGCTTCGATCTTTTCCACGATCTCTGCCGGAAGCTCTGTCACACCTCCGTCTGCCATTCCTGACTGTGCCATGATGGTCGATACGATCCCCTGTACAATGGAAAACAAGGCGGTCATCAATTCCATGCCATACATGATGGCGCCTTGTGCCAGTGCAAACCGGATAAAGGCTTTGAGGGCATGTTCCGGCTTTTTCATGTCTGTAAAACTGCCACAGGTCTTTACGATCCCGGCTGCAAAAAACAGTACTAAAAGTCCATACCCAATGGCAGTCAGTGCCCCGTTGATTCCTGTTATGACACTCCAGATCGTCCCGCCCTTAAAGGATTCCGGGCTTTGGGTAAGAAGTGTCCAGATTTCTGCCAGCTTCTCATTCCAGGTGTTCAGTGCAGAGTTTAAGTTCTGCACGATCCAGTTATCACTCAAACAGTCTCACCTCCTTTGCCGGGGCAGGAAGATGTCCTCCCTGCCCGCTTCTGTCTCTTCCCGCTACCCAACAATCAGGTCCAGAATCTCTTTTGCAAAGGTGATGATGACACCGCCTGCCAGTGTCAGAAACCCGTTGGCTCTCTGACTGGGATCGTGGCTCTTTAAACTAAGTCCCACCTGTACCACACCAAATCCCAATAAGATCAGACCAATGGCTCGGATCAGGGAAAAGATAAAGGTGGACAGGTTATTGATGACTGCCAGCGGATCCCCGGCGGCAAGCACCGGGACTGCCCCTACGGTCATGGACAATACCAGCGCCACATAAAGGGCAAAGGGATATTTTGGTCCTTTCCCCATGGACATCGGTGCAGTAGTATGGTTTGCTGTTTGCTTCTTTGGCATTTCATTTCGTTTCTTCAATAGCATTCCTCCAATCAAAAAGACTGCTCCCCACCGAGGATTTCCTCAGCTGAGAGCAGTTCATAATCATCCAGTCTCCTGGTATCAATGGTTACATCTTCATGGGACAGAGGTGCTTTCGCATAATCATAAGGAGGCGCACCGCCATCCTCCGTATATTTCACATTCACATGCTTGTGCAGATCATACTTCTCATCCAAAATGGGACGTTCCCCACGCACCAACAATACTGCCTTCCGATTATCCAAAAGGCGTACCTCGTCTGGTGTCAAAAGTTCCCTTCCGGACTGTTGGAAATTCACAGAATAACTGCCGCTCCTTCCTTTGGTCTGTCCGTAGGTATTGGTATCCAATGTCTCTTTTCCCAATAGTTCTGAGACATATTTATGCCCCTCTTTTTCATTGCCGCCTAAGTATAAAAACTCATCGCAATTTCCAATCAGACTTTCCCAGCTATCCTTAAACAAGGCTTTCATCTGGGCGATGTTCTGAATGATAATACTGCAGGAAATTGCGCGCGACCGCATAGTTGCCAGCAGCTTGTCAAAGTCATCGGGCAATGCCACGTTTGGCCACTCATCCATGATGCAGTGTACCGGAATGGGCAGTTTCCCATGGTATTTCCGGTCTGCCACATAGTAAAGAGTCTGAAAGAGATTGCTATAGATCATGCCCACCAAATAATTGAGGCTGGTATCTGCATCCGGGATACAACAAAACAATGCCACCTTTTTCTCTCCGATGCTGTAAAGATCCAGTTCATCGATACAGGTCAGATTGGCGATCTGTTTTAAATTGAACGCAGCCAGACGGACACCCACGGAAATTAAGATGGACTTGGCGGTTTTCCCAGCCGCCTGTTTGTAAATGGCATACTGCTTCACCGCAATGCTTTCCGGATTGCGCATCTCCAATCGTTCAAACAAAATATCCAAAGGTGACTGGTATTCCTCATCGTCCTCTTTCACCTGGGCAGAACCTAGCATTTCCATGATCATGGAGAAGTTCTGTTCCTCCGGCGGAGCTTCATGCAACAGATACAGCATCAACGCCTGCAACAAGGCAGTCTCACTTTTCTCCCAGAACGGATCCGAACTCTGCGCCCCTTTCGGGGTGGTGTTTCGGATCAGGTTGTTGATGAGTTTTAGCACATCCTTGTCATCCCGTACATAGGCAAAGGGATTATAACAAAAGGATGTTTCCGGGTTGATCAGGTCAAACACCCGCACCTCATATCCTTCCCGTTCCAACAGTCCTCCGGTTTTCCGAAGAAGCTCTCCCTTGGGATCAGTAACCACCATGGAACAGTTGCACTGCATGATGTTGACTACGGCATATGCCCGGCTTTTTCCCGCGCCGGAACCACCCACCACAAGGACGTTCAAATTTCGTTTGTGCTTATAGCAGTCCAATCCCATGCGGAAGTTTTGGGTTAAGATCAGATTCTGGGTGTACCGCTTATCCCGATAACGTTTGCAGATGGAAGCGGCATCGCCCCACTTGGCAGAGCCATGCTCCATCCCTCTTCGATAATTTCTCTTCTGGGAGCAATAAATACTGATGCCTAACACATAGGCAACTGTGAATGTGAATACACACCGCAACGTGTACGGTGTATAAGAAATGGAAAAAGGCTGATCCAGTTTTTCGGTCAGCACTTGTATGATTTGTAACAGATCGGTATCCGGCTCGATGGCACAGGCAGTGATCGCGCCTGCCCACCAGACAACAGGCAGAAACAACAGCCATACCCAAAGGTCAGAACGTTTCCATGCTATCTCTGCAGGCTTCGCTCCTTCTTCACTTTTTTATCTTTTGACACTTCCTTTGCTGGTCCGTCTACCCTATGAAAAGAATCTTCTCCGGGGATCAGGGCAAGGCTGCGCCCATTCTCCCAATGCATGTGGATCTGCCCAGCATCGTCAATAAATGCTACCGTTCCCTGTAATCCCGATGGCATTCCTACCTCATCCATAAAATCCAGGCAAAGTCTTGTTCCTTCAGGATACTGCTTTCGCAGCTGCTCCACTTGTTCTCGATTGTATATCCTCATAGACATCCCTCCCTTCTGCTACCAGAAGAAGTGCCTGCTGGTATTTGGTTTCATGACCTTTAAAATTACGCTGTCAATGCCATCACTGTACCTGCCCATGGCAAGATACTTGTCCCGCAGCCGGTTGAGGGCATTGCGAAGTTCCCGTTGTTCCTCGGTGGTGATGGGAAGCCTTTTCTCAGAAAGTTCATAGTCCCGGACTTTCTGCAGCATGGCTTCTGTAGCCGGACGAACCTCTCCCATCTGACTCTGGGCTGCCAGTTCATCTTTTAATGCCACCGTAAACATATTTTTCATGATGTTGTCCGTTTTTAAATAGTAATCTGCCATCTTCGGCACCTCCTTTGTTACACCCAACATACCACAAGAACCCTGCAATAGCTATCCCAACGGCGGAACTTTTTTAAGAACCTACCGCTCCGGCTGTTTCTCTTTTTTCTCCTTCTTCGGTGTCTGCTTTGGCGGTTCCTCAAAGGAAAAATCATCCTTAGAAAAAGTCTGCTCCTGTTCCCCGAAGTTCCGTTCCATATGGTTACGGATGGTATAGGCTGCCTGCCGTACATCATTTAAAAAGCCACGCAGCTCCTGAGAATCCTTCTGTCCATTTTCATTCATCTCTACCACTTTTCCAAACTGGAAACCGGACACGTCTGCCCCATACCGCTTGCCGATTACATAAGCGGCACAGTACGCCTGGGCATTTACCTTCTTCCTTACATAGCTGCCATCGTGCTGATCCAAAGCAGCACACGCCAGCTCCCGGTTTACTGCATGGAACGTGGTCATTTCATCCATTCCGTTGCGTACATAGACTGTGCGCTGTTTCGGGATATACTGTGCCTGGATACCCTCCGGCAGATTGTCTGCGATCTGCATCCGCACTGACTGGTCCTTTAACACTGCATGGATCAGTTCTTCCATCGGACGTTGTGGGCGTTCCTCCAACGGTTTTCCGCTCATCTGGCTGATGTCAAAACCTTTGCTGATGGTATAGCCTGTGCGCATCTCCCCATCTTTTTCGTATTCGGTGCTGACCATATAGGTATAGCCATGCACCCCGGATTTTGGGGAACGGTGTTCTTTTTTCCAGTAATCATAAGACTTGACTACCGTTGCTTGTGGATTCTGTCCATAGATCAACAGAAGGTTGGGCGTTTTCTGTGTGTTGCACTGTGCCATAAAATCCAGGAATCCTTTTAATGATTCTCCATTTTGGAACACCGCCTGTGCCTGGGTATCCACCTCTGCCCACACTTCTTCCCTCTGCTGTTTTTTCATGGCCGCATATTCTTCTTTTGACAGACGCTGCTCTGCCGCCTGTTCTTCCCCAGCTCCACCTGGGATCATATTCGTTAAATCCATATCACCTTACCTGCCTTTCACTTTTTTCTTCTTTCTCTGCTGGTTTCTTGGTTTTCTCCGACTCTTCTGTGTCTGCCTGCGCTGTTTCTGGTCGGCTTCGATCTTCTTTAGTTCCTGCCGGACAGAGGGTTTCTCTCCTTTCCAGCTAGTTTCCTGCCCGGAAAAAGAAGCGCTGCTGTGCGAGGAAGGTCCGGACAGATTCCCTGCCTTCTCCGCCTGGGTAAAATTTCTGTCAGGAGGGTAGATTTCCCCCACATCAAACAGATGCTCTTCTTCGTCTAATTCAAATTCAATGGTTCCTTCCGGCAGTACCACCTTTTCGGTCTTGACTGGAAACTCCTCCTTTCCTTCGGTTTTCTCGGTAAACTCTGCATCGATCACACGCTCTGCTTCCCGTACTGGCGCTTGCTCCACCACCGCTTCTCCGGCTTCGGATTTGACAAAGTCCAGATTCATCTTATCCAGCACCCGGTTCACCTTTGCTGCATCATCGGCAAACACCATGATTTCCGCTGACTTGGGATTTTTCTTATCCCGGATGACCACATACAACAGTCCCCTGGATTTGGCTTCCCCGGCAAACTCCCGCAGCCTGTCATGGGGAATGGTAAAAAACTTCATTGCCCGCTGTTCCTTTAACATCCGAAGCAGGTTGGTTTTTCCCCTGGTCTTTTTCTGATCCTTCATGACTGCTACGATCAGTACTGCCAGATTTTTTGCAATGCTCCCGCTGATCCGCAG
The DNA here is from genome assembly GCF_037890075.1 of Mediterraneibacter sp. ICN-202921. Classification (NCBI taxonomy): domain Bacteria; kingdom Bacillati; phylum Bacillota; class Clostridia; order Lachnospirales; family Lachnospiraceae; genus Mediterraneibacter; species Mediterraneibacter sp. ICN-202921. The sequence goes on from NZ_JBBKBE010000008.1 coordinate 36,133, forward strand.
CGTATGTTCCATGCCTTCCATAGAATACCGGACAATCTGATCTGCCGCATCACCGCCATAATTCATACGCTCTCACCTCCTTACCGATTCCGTTCTGCTTCTTTCCGCTGTTTCCCGGACACCTCCTGTATCTGCTCCTGTTCTTTTGCATGCCTTAACCGTTCCTCCAGCTCTTTAGACTGCACTTCTATCTGCCGGCTTAACCGAATTTTCTTCCGAAGTTCTTTTAATTCCCCATTGATGTCCTGAATACGCATACATCCCGGTTCTTTCCGGTATAATTCCCTGCGCTCCTTCATCAGACAAAGTATCTGCTCTTCCAATGGCTTCCGGTAAGCTACCAGTTCTTCCCTGGTGGTAATCCCTTCCTTTTGAAGAAATTCCATCTGGCAGATCCTTTGCTCCAGCCTTCGGATATCGGAACGTACTGCATAGGGGACTCGCTTCAGTCTCTTTGGGAATATCCCCATCTGATATAAATAGGAGTAATAGAGTTTCTGCAAGCCTGTAAGTTTCTTTTTTGGAATCTGCACCTGCGTTTTTCCATACACCTGCCGGATCTTTGGACGCAGGATCTTCTCCCGGATCTCTGCCTCCCCATAGCCTTTTCCCAAAGAGCGCAGGCGCACATATCGCTCCATCCCCGGTGTTTTTAATGCCGGGTACTTCCGGTTCAGTTTCCACGTATAGCCCCGCTTCTCCATTTCTTTTACAAACTGACTCCAGGAAAAACTCATTTCAATGGCTTCCCAGATATCCATGCGAATCGCTGTCCTCCAGGTAGGTCTTCCTTCCGCTTCTGCTTTCCATTGGGCATAGTGCATGGCTTTTCCCTGATTCGTCTGAATCACAGAAAGACCATATTTTTTGCATAACTGGTCGGAAATCTGACGCACTTCGGTAAAATAACTTTTGGCATTGCTGTGGTATTTTCTCCCATCCACCATACTCACCGAATTCCATACCAGATGGTTATGGTAATGACTGGTATTCAAATGGGTCGTGATCACCACCTCATACTGTCCTTTCAAAAGCTGCTCTGCCAGCTCCTGTCCAATGAGATGTGCCAGTTCCGGGGACACTTCCCCTTCCGCAAAACTTTGTACTAGATGATATCCCTGCACTCCCTCTTTTTTATGAAAACGCTCTTTGGTCTTTACCATATCCGCATAGGCAGTTTCACAGGTACACCCCATAGCATTCTCAAAAATGGTCTGCTCTGTTTTTTCCCGGTTGAATGCATAATCAATGGCTTCTTCCAAGGAGCCGGCACTTTTGGTGGTCTTTGTCCGGTCTTTCACATAATCAATGGAACGGTCCAGGCGGTGGACGGGGAGGACGCTGGTATATGCCATCTACCATTCCTCTTTCACCAGATGCCAGGTCTCTTTGGAAATCCGGAGCATTTCCTGTACGCTGGTTTCTCCTGCCATCCCGGTTCCATTGGCAACATGAGCCAGCTGGTTCGCATTGTTACAAAGCCCCGCAATCTTTCTCAGAAGTTCTGCATGATGCTCACAGGGCTTGGTCTGCAGCTGTGCGCCTAAAATTAGAGACCGCAAGAATTCTTCCCTGCTTAATCCACTCTTTGCTACCTGACCGTCCAGATGCCGAAGTTCCTTTGCATTTAATCGTACCGGAACCACATGGTTTCGTTTTCTCATTCGACCACCTACCTTTTTCTTTTATGCTGTCTGTAAAGGATACACCTGGATTCCTCTGCGCTCCATCTGCCAGAGGAATTCCCCAATCTCCCAGACCTGCCCATTCACATCCACCTGCTTTTCATCTACAAAGCGGCAGAGCCCAATCTCTTTTGTTCCATCCTCTGCCATCATGCAAAGGTTTTCCCCATCCAAAAGGGAGAACTGTTCTGTCCCTTCCATATCCCGGAAATGGATTGTTTTCCGTTCTCCCTCCTTTTGTCTGCGTATCCGCATCTGCTCCATCTGCTGATCTTCTCTCTTTCCTGCAACTACACAGCACATCAGTCCAATACCAAAGGCTGCGCCTGCCATTGCTCCAAGAGTTACTCCTGCAAAAAACATATTTCTTCTCTCCTTTCTCGACTGCCGGGGGATTGGGGTTCTCCCCAAAGTGCGTTTGGATATCCAAACGCTATGCTTGCAAAACCAGTTCCATCGATTAAAATCGACTCCCCTATAAAATCGATTACGATTCATTTTCTTTGATCTTGATCAAACCATCCAATGTAGTGCAGATGATATGCAGTCGGTCAGCAGTGCTGATATCTGTATTCATTGTTCCGGTCACTTCTTTTCCACAGACCACTACCATCCGGCACCGTTTTAAGATCAAGTGGGACATCCGGTTATATGCCTGTTGATCCTCCGCTTCCCCTTCATCCAAAAATGGCAGAAACCCAAACCTCGGACAAATCGGTACATACCCCAGCTCATAAATCTTCCGGCAGTATTTCTGCACCTTCACCCTGCTTTCTTCTGCCGGACAGCACACATACGCCATCGCCTGTTCCATCGCCTCACTCCTTTCCTGCATCCATGTGGATGCACCTTTCTTCTTCTGAAATAAATTTGGACATCCATGTGGATGCCCTTGTTATTTCTCGCTTTCTTCTTTTTCCTTTGCTTCCAGTGCAAACTTCACCCGGTCACTTCCCAGCTTATAATAAGCATCCGTTACCTCGATGCCCACTGCCTCATATCCTTCCTCTACGGCTGCAAGGATGGTTGTCCCTGCTCCGGCAAAAGGATCTAAGATCCTTCCACCTGGCTCGCAGATCTGGATCACATCTTTCATAAGCTGCAAAGGCTTCTCTGTCACATGGATACGGTTCTGGGGATTTCCATAACGGAACACACCGGGAAGACAGGACACCGGACGGCTGATAGGCATTGGTCCGTTACTGCCCCACACAATATATTCAGCCTGCTGGCGGAAACGCCCTTTTTGCGGACGGGAGTTTCCTTTATCCCACACCGCAGTCCCTCTCCAGATCCAACCTGCCCACTGAAGGGCATCGGTAATGGACGGGTATTGTCTCCAGTCAATAAAAAGACAGATAGGAGCTCCGATCTTGCAGGCCTTCCGCACATCATAAAGCCACTCTGCCATCCAGTGTGTCCAGGAACGCTGGTCTTTGTTATCCCCATCAAAATCCGGCAGGGCATTTTCAGCCTTCATACTGCTGTATTTCTGATTGGTAGTACGGTTTCTTTCATTCTGCTTCGTTCCCCCGGACGCATACGGCGGATCGGTGATCACTGCATCAAAAATTCCCGGCTGAAATGCCTTCACCAGTTTCAGCGTATCTCCATGCAAGATCGTCCACTTCTCCCCTCTGGTATATTCCTCCGGGTATGTTCCTTCTTTCAACAAGTTCCCTAACTGCAGGGTATTCTCCATAGGCATCATCCTTTCTTATCAGCGCTCTGGCTGTTTCTTCTGTTTTACTTTTTTCTTACTTTCATTTACTTTACGAATGGAATCACCTCCTCTAAAAACCAACAGGTCTTGTGTCTGATTCTCCACACTCCGGTTTGGCAGAACGTTCCCTTTTACCAATACTTTCCCACATACATTTCCATAAACCTGGCTATCACCAAGGATCAAAGGTGCATATCCCGTTTTCCAGGACGCCGCAACCTGTGCAGTTCCTTGAATCCGAACTCTGTCCCAAATCTCACCACTCTGGATACGGCAAGTTCCCTCTGCGACACTTGTTTGATACATCACTGCGTCTCCCGTAACCAATGCATTTCCCTTGGCAACAGACTCCTGAAACAATGCTGCACTTCTTTCCACAACCGCATGTTCACAACAGATTGCCTGGTCATAGAGCCAGCAGGTTCCTTCCTGAGAAAGATTTTGCTCATGTTCCACAAATCCACCCCAGGCTCCTTTAGGAACCTCTTCATTGATATTTACCAACGCCCGGATTCTATGAAGCCATGGGAATTGCGGATGGGCTAGGGATGTGATTTCATATTTCTTCTGCGTTTCGCATTGGACTTCTTTTTGAGAGAACTTTTCTTTCGTATCTACTGAAAAATCAAGAACGACTTCTCCTTCCTCTACGGAATGGCTGCGAAGATGAGGGGTGTCAAAGATTCCCACTTCGTACTGCATGCTGAGAAAGTTCTGGACTGCTTCCAACTCCTTCGGTGTCAGAGGTTCTTTTAATGCAAGACTGGCACAAACATACAAACCTTCTTGCTCTTTTTTCACCTGGACATCGAGGTTCTTTACCTTTTCTTTTACAGAATCATCTGCAGCATAGCGTTCCATCAAATTAAATGGTGCCGCATTTTTTCTGTAATACAATTTTTCCTGTTCCAACGCCTCCTGTACCGTTGTTTCATAAAGGAGAAGGTCTGATTTTTTCAAGTCTATCGATTCCCCTTTTTCTGTAACAAACCATCCATTCACAGGACTCCATAATTGCAGTCTTTTCTCCATGCACCCTCCCTTATCATTGGCTGTACTTCATCGGCATTCTTCCTTCCCACGTTTCTTTGGCGGCTTGGTGGCTTTCTGAAAATCTTCGCTCAGTTCTGTTTCTACATATTCACTGATGATATGAAGAGCCTGATAATAATTATCTGATTTCTGGACACGTGCAATCATTTCTTTTGCCTCTTGCCCCTGTCCATTTGCCTGAAGCAGTTTATTTGCCCTTGCCAGAATAGAAAACACATTTCCATCCTGTCCCACAAGCTGCATCTTCGGACGTCTCATTTCCGTTTCCTTCTGTTGATAATCGGGATCCCTGATTTGAATTTCATAGTCATCGCCCTGCCAAAAATGAACATAGATTTCTCCATCTCCGACTTGGATTTCCTGCTGTTCAAACCCTTCTCCCCATCCGTCACTATACTGCCCGGTAACATATTCATACAGTTCTTCTGTTTCCGGCTGTTCTAAAAATGTAGTTAATTCCAAAGTGGTACATCCATACAAAACACCCTCTTTTTGTTTCACTGAAGGGACTGCACTAATCACTTTCTCTTTGATGGCTGCACTGCCATGAAAATAATCCATTAAATTGCAGGGCTTTCCTTCCTCATTTCCAATGGCATTATATTTTTCGATTGCTTCTTTGATCTCCGATTCATACTGTGACAAGTCTGCTCCTTCCAATGGCAGTCCCTCATAAACATCGTACTCGTATTCCCCCTCTTCCCACTGCCTTTCCAATTCTCTGGATGTGAAATTCCCTGTCAGTGGTGTCAACAATTCTATTTTTATGGTATCTTCCATTCGCTTCACCTCCCACGTTCTCTTCGCTGTTTCTGCTGTTTTTCCCACGCCTGCTTTGCCAGGTCCCCATAATCAGCACCCTCTATTGGGGGCAGGTTGCAGAAAACAGCATATTCTTTTTCGTACTGCTCTTTTAACTGAGCACACGCCCATCGTCCGGCAAAATCATGATCGGTGCAGATCTCTATCTCTGTCACCTCCGGATGTTCTTTTAGAAAATGTTCCAATGCATCCGGTATTTTCATCTTTCTGACGTTCTGCCTGGTCCCTTCCTTCGGTGCAGCGACACCGCCCAAAGACAGGCGGTATTTATCCGCATTCCCTTCCAGTGTCATATGAGCCAGGGCGTCAATACAGGCTTCATATACTGCCACCCGGCAGCTTTTCCCAAGAGGCGGAACACAAAAGCTGTATTGTTTTTCACTGCCTTCCTGTTCCATCCGGAAACTCTTTCCCCGGTTGTCATAGATTCCCCGCAGGAACGCATACCTTGCATGTCCCTGTTCATCCATGCCAACAAAAACAGCGTTATGGTAGGGGGCGCTCTCATACAGGATTCCGAGCTGCACACAGTAATCCAGTACCTCATCCCGGATTCCCCTTTGGTTCAAATATCTCCGCACCCGGTAAAAACTGTCATTGGGCAGGGGCAGGGCAAAGGGCTTCTTTTTAGGCGCTGGTTCTGCTCTGGGAACATACACAGGCTTCTGCTCACACAAGATCTTTACGGCTTCCGTATATCCCATGCCGTCTACCTGCATCAAAAACCGAAGGGCAGACATTCCACCGATATCCCTGGATTTCCAATGCCATTTACTGGTGATCTCATTGATCTTAAAACTGTCATGGTCCTGAAGCTGCCATTCGTTTCTTGTCCTTGTCTTTTTCAGCCTTCCCGGTTGGTATGTCTGCAAATACTCATATGCCCGCACCTGCTTGGCTGCCTGGTATTCTTCTTCTGTGACCCAAGCCATCAGATCACCGCATTACGGAGCCGTTCTGCCTTATCGGTGCGTTCCCATGGCAGTTCCTTTCTTCCAAAATGTCCAAAGGCTGCTGTCTGCCGGAAAATCGGACGGGTAAGGCGAAGCGTATCTACGATCTGCTTTGGTGTCAGCCCAAACACCAGGGGGATCGCCATTTCCAGACAGTCATCCGCACACACTTTTCCTGTGCCAAACGTATCTACCTGAACCATAACAGGCTGGGCAACACCTATGGCATAGGCAAGGGAAACCTGACACCTGCTGGCAAGTCCGGCTGCGACCATATTTTTGGCAATATACCTTGCCATATATGCCCCAGAACGGTCCACTTTTGAACAATCCTTCCCGGAAAATGCCCCGCCTCCATGGGGAACCATGCTGCCATAACTGTCTACCATCAGTTTTCTCCCAGTCAGTCCCGTATCTGCATCCATGCCTCCGCAGACAAAACGTCCGGATGGATTGATAAGGATCTTTGTATCTTCATCCGGTGGAAGAAGACGAAGTGCCGGAAGAAGCACTTTTTTTCGGATCTCTGCTTCCAGTTTCTTCAGATTCTTATCTTCCGTATGCTGACAGGATACAACCACACTATCCAGACGGACAGGCTTCCCATCTTCATACTCTACCGTCACCTGTGCTTTCCCATCCGGGCAGATTCCTTCAATATAGCTGCTTCTTCTACAGGCAGACAGTTCCCGGACAATCCTATTTGCAAGCACCACAGGCATAGGCATAAGCTGCGGCGTCTCATCACAGGCATATCCGATCATGACGCCCTGATCCCCGGCACCTTGAAACCAATCCATTTGATTGTCAGACACCCCTTCCCTTTTTTCTTTGGATTCCCTAACCGCATTGGCAATGTCCGGACTCTGCTGATGGACAAACGTATCCATGGCAACCCCTTCGCTGGAATATCCCACTTCAGACAATACTTTCTGGATCACACCAAACACATCCGGTTCATAGGTGCTGGTAATCTCTCCTGCCACAATGACAGTTCCCTTCGTGGCAAGCACTTCACAAGCCACCTTGGAATCTGCATCATTTTTCAGACACATATCTAAAATCGCATCTGCGATCTGGTCGCACACTTTGTCTGGGTGTCCTTCTGTTACTGCTTCTGCTGTATAAAATTTTCTCATATGAATTTCCTCTCTTTCATGCAAAAAAGGCAGGATACCTTCCTTTTTACGGGAACATATCCTGCCTGGTTTCTTTTTATTTGATAAATAATGTAATTTTAAATAAACTTCAGCTCTCTTTAGATAGTCACAAGCTCTCTTATCCTTGAACACTCTCCCTGCTTTACACTGTGTCATGCTCCATTTCATCTTTTGTAACTAGAAACACTTTTTACTATCCCTCGCAGTCACACACTGCACTTTTCGGGTACTTTCAAACACTCCCCGGAATATACGGTTCCAGAAAGCCACCAAAGAGCTGGAAAAGCACCTGCCTTTGAACACTTCCCAATACTACAAGATGCCACGACCTGTTGCACATCCCTTAACTTCGAACACTTTTTGTTCCGTATCGCCACTTCCCAGTTTCCACCTTGTCTCACATTCTGCACTTTTCGGGTACTTTTGAACACTTCCGGCAGGAGAGTGATCCAGAGTACACCATGATACATCCAGAGAGCTGAAGAAAGTACCCATCTTTGAACACTTTTCACCTTTCAGGTTCTGCTTTTACTGCCACAAGGATGTTCCGGGCCTCCTTCCACTCATAAGAACAGGTTACCAGCGTCAGGGTTGTCTCACAACCTGCACCAGTTATCCCTGTTTCAAACAGCGACAGCGCTTTCGCCTGTGCTGCATAAGCCTCCAATTCCTTCGGACTGTGAAAAGATGCCTGCTGGAAGTCAAACATGGACACATCAGCTTTCAATACTGCCGCTATCCGGTACTCTTCCATGCCTTCCGGCGTCTGAAAGAACACCCTGGGATGTGCTTTCCAGTAATCATAGGCAACGTACCGGTCCAGATTCCCGAACATCGCCCCACTGTTCATGTTGTGACCGTAGATAGTCAGATTCTTTGATTCTCCCAAAATACAGTCTGCCTGGAGGAACAAACTTCCATTGATGTCGTAGTTTCCCCGGTAATCCCTCCGCAGATAATACTCCGGCTCTTCCCGGCTGCTCTGCATGACCGGATAATCGATCCCAACTTCTGGGATCGTAAGCCAGCCCCGAACATCCGGATACTGGCGCTGGAGGGATCGAAGGTCAACGGCAGACACTTCCGGTTCTCTTCCAGCCTGTTCCTCTTTCTCTCCTGGAGAGCCCCCGCCCGGAGGGATGTCCTCCGGGAAGCAGGTTTTTAACTCTTCCACCAGTTCTCGGTTCTGCCTGGGAATCGCCACATAATCATGATAAATTAGTGCCGCACTGAGGATACAGACAGCACACAAGACTGCCTGCAGCATCCACAGCTTATTCTTCTTTTTTCGCTTCATCTGCTTTTTTATGTCTCTTCTTATAGAGCATAGTTGCCATAAGTCCGGCTGCTGATACACCTAAAAGTGCAAACAGAAGGATTGGTTTCCAGTGGTCATCTCCTGTCTGCGGTACACCCGGAGTTTCCGGTGTCCTTGCATCCTTCATTTCCACCTTCTGGACTTCCATGGTATCTTCCAGTGTAAACTTCACATCTTCTGCGATCTCATAGCCTTCCGGCGCTGTGATCTCACGCAGGATCAGTTCTTCCCCTACCGGAAGTTTCTCTACCAGATGCGGTTTCCCATCTGTTACCCACTCTTCCAAAACTTCACCATCCTTATTTAAGATCTGAAGCTTGGCTCCTTCCAGTTCCTTTCCAGTGGTGAGGTCTGTTTTGGAGATTTCCACTTTGGAATAGGTATCCTTCATCTCCACTTTGGTCACACTGCCATCTTCCTTTATCTCAAACTCAATATCTTCCGCAGACACATACCCTTCTGCATAAGGCGGCAGCTCTTCATGGAGCGTATACGTTCCCTCCGGCAGTCCATAAACTACGTGCGGTTCTTTTGTGCTGATCCACTCTTCCACGATGTTGCCATCCTGGTCGATGATCTGAAGCTTCGCCCCTTCCAGTTCTTCCCCAGTTGTGGCATCGGTTTTTGTAAACTGGCTTTTCGTTGGCTGATTTTCCACTTCTTTTGTCAGCTTGATTTCTGCAAGGTTCTGGTCTGTGTAAGAGGCATCGATCTCCCAGATTTCCTCATTCGGAAGATACCCCGGCTTTCTCACTTCCTCTTTCACATAATATTTCCCATGATAGAGGTCGCTGTCAAAGGTAAGCTGTCCCTTCTCATCCGTTGCTTTCTTCTCCAGCAGAGTATCCTTTTCTACAAGAACCTCACCCTGCTGGGAGAGGATATCTTCTTTTGCATACAATCCAAAGATCACGCCTTCCAGCTTCTCTTCTGTGACTGCATCCTTCTTTTCTACAGAAATGGAAATCTTCTGTCGCTCATTTTTATAAGCAACCCCTTCATAAACCACTGCCTGAGTATCATCCTCTGCGGTTAGGGTAAATTCTTTCTGTTCCGGGTTCAATACGAAATGGTCGCCTGCTATGGTTTCTTTCATATAATAAGAACCCAATGGAAGATTATTTACCACTGCCTTTCCTTCTGTATCAGTCACTAAAGTTGTCACCAGATCGTCTTTTTCATAACGGATGACCGGATTGCCCTGCTCATCCTTTGCTCCGTCCGGAGAATAAATGGTGTCCTTGGCATACAGTTCAAAGGCTGCCCCTTCCACACCGGATTCTTCATAGACAAAATCATGGAACACTCCGATATCGGTATCCTCTCCGGTTACTGCATCTTTGATCTTTCCTGCCAGTCTCTTTGCCTTTGCAAGCAGGGAATCCCCCTTCACTTCCACTGGCTGTTCTCCAGTTTTGGTCAGTGTCAGGCTTCCCACCTGCTCATCGTTTGGCTGCTCGACTTCCACGATGACTGCCCCGGTATCCGGATCGATCTGATGGGCGGTATCGGAAGAAACCGTGATCACGATCCCCTTTTTCGGGTTCTCTTTGTAACTGCCTTTTCCGGTCACTTCCAATGGAGAAATTATTTTTTCCCCTTCATACAAGGAACTCTCATATCCCTGTCTTACAAACCCTTCCGGTGCTTTCACTTCTTCAATCCGGTAAGTAGAACATTTCAATTCTTCCGGTGTTACCAGATAGCCTTCCTCATTGGTCTTAAAAACGCTGATGGTCTCTTTCTTCGGATAGAATACCGTCTGCTCTACATATTCCTCTTTTTCCATGTCAAAGATTTTATAGGAAGCGCCTGCTTTTAAAACCGGATTGCCTGTCTGTGCATCCTTTTTCACGATTTTTAACAAAAACTCAAACGGACGGTCATCGAACACACGCCATACCATCGGTTCTCTGCTGTCCTCATCAACCTTCACCAAAAACGGATCGATGGCTTTCAAGTTCTCCGGTACGGTGCTTTCCTCTACCACATAAAGACCATACGGAAGCTCCGGACTGAGGGCATATCCTTTTTTATCTGTAATAAGCTCCGGTACCGGGATAGCCTTGCCATCCACATAGGTCACTGCCACCTCTTCCTTACTGAAATCATAACCTCGGAAATCTTCCGCAGTAAACTGATCCCCATTGGATGGCTGTAATTCCCCACTCTCTACTTTGGAAAGGCTGCTGACCAGATACACCTGAAAACCTGCCCCTTCCACAAGGTCTGTTTCTGTCTGGTCTCCATCTTCGCTGATCTTGATCAGCTGGAACGCCTGCTTTTTCACCTGTTCCTGTACCGTCAGGTCCCTGGTTACCTCTGCCACTTCCTGTCCTTCGTAAGCAAGGTCCACCTCATACTCTGTTGGATCTACCGTATAACCTTCCGGCGGAGTGATCTCTTTCACATACATTTTTCCCAGATACAATTCGGAAAAATCTAAGGTACCATCCTCCTTGATCACGCCCTGTGCGATGAGGCTGTCTTTTTTGAACAGAACCCCCGTCTTTCCATCCGGGTGGACGATATCCTCTCTGGCATACAGACCATACACAGCCCCGGCAAGGGAACTATCTCCCTGGGGAAGAAAAGCCTGTGTCTCCTTATCGATCTTTTGGATATGGACAGCACCTTTCACCCTCTCATCGGTTGCTGAGATGGTGACCGTCTTTCCGGCTTCCACATCTACCTTATGGATCACATCACTCTGTGCATACTTGTCTGGAGCCTTGATCTCTTTCACATATACTGTTTTGATGGCTGCCTCAAAATAATCACTGACTGCTTTTCCCTCTTCCCCGGTGACTGGCATTTCCATCAAAAGATGCTCACACTTGCTGTCTGTATAAATGCCATACACTGCACCGTCTAAAGGATTCTTGGTATCCGCATCCTGTTTTAAAAGCTCGATTCTTGTCATCTCCAGCCAGTCTACCGTAAAGCTTACCGGATTGGCTTTCTCCGATTCAAAGACTCCAATGTCCTGATTGCTGTTTCCTGTGGATAATACCAGTGTTCTCCAGGTTTCCCCTACAGAACCATGCAGCTCCCCGGAGGAATATTTTCCGGTATGAAGCATTGGGGCAGTCAGATAAAAGGTATCCCCGCCATAGATCTTCAGCGCACCATTCTCTGCGGAAGTTCCCTTTGTCTTGTTATAAATGGTGATGTTTTTTGGTACATTGACTGAAATGTAGTTTCGGTGATCCCCGGACAATGTGATATCCGGTGTTTTCTGTACATTTCCATTTCGGACTGCTTTTACAGAAGTCTTGGAAAGGGAGATTTCCCCCTTCGGCGGCTCTTCCATAGCAAATAGGTGGTCAATATAGGCGATCACGCCTGCGTTTACCAGATCTTCATACTTACATCCTGTAAATCCTGCCTCACCTGCATAGGCATAGCTGGCTGCGATGTGGGTATATACATATTTCTCTTCCGCACTTTTCCCGGACAGGTAACTGCCTGTAATATCCCCGGCACCGCCATAACCATAATACAGCACCTTCTGCAAGTTCTTATTGCTATCCAGTACCTGTGCCACATAGTCACCACTGGGGGGTGAAGCACGATGGGATTCCAGACAGTAAGCAATCTTTCCATTGACCGTAAACCAGCAGGTCAGGTAATTTCCAATATAACTTGGATAGTAGATGGTCTCTCCTTTTTCCAGATGTACGGTTTCCCTTGCTCGGAAAGTATTTTCCGCACCGGAAAGCATCATCACTTCCCCATCCTCAATCTTTTCTTCCAGTTCCCTTGCTGCCTGTGCATCTGCATCTTCCCCGGATACCGTCACTTCCACATCCGGGATCTCCTGCACAGGCGTCTCCGAATCTTCTTCAGAATTCGTATCCTCCTTCTGTTTCTGACCGCCATTTTCTTCTGTATGCGCCTGCCCTTCCGTATCCGTCAAGATGATCTTTCTGCTCACAGAATAGCTGTCACGCGCATCCTTTGGCACAACCCAGTAGGTTGCAATATAGGTTCCTGCCTGGTCAGGGTGGTAGTTCCCTCCATCTTCCGCTTCGATACGCTCTATTGTAACATCTTCTTTTTCCTGATCGTAATGGATGCCCTCCATGCAAGTCTCTGCCATAAAATCCTTGTCGGAAATATCTTTCGTGATGTCTTCTGCTGTTACCAAATGTTTCGCAGCTTCTGAAACTTTCTCTGTCTGTTCCGTTTTAGATATTTCTGCGCTCTCCGTCACTGGCTCTGACGGATTTTTTGTTTCTGCCGCATGGACATCCGCTAAGTTCCCAAGCGGACTAAGCCCCATGAGCAGTGCGAGCCCAAAGGCTGCAAGTCTTGTTTTGATATTCCTGTTCTTCATTGCATTCTCCTTTTTTCGTTAAAAATACCGCAGAGGCTTTCCCCTGCGGCTTTGTTATCTACTGACTTCTGTTTTCTTGTGACTGGCTTTTTGCTTTCCCACTTCCTGTCTGGTACGCTTTAGCGCATCGGTCACAGATCGGCTGGAAATCCCATTCTGATGGCAGCCTTCCACGATTCCCATAAAATAAAGATCCGAGGGGATGGCAGGCTGATCCTTATAGAGTGCATTCATGGTATATGCCATGACTTCCCGTTTCACACCATCCTTTCCCTGAACAAGAACAGGCTCCTTCCCATACAGGTGGGGATACCCTTCATATAAATCCAGGCTTTTTTCACACTCCGGTGTGATCTTCCAAAGCACCCCTTCCACCTGGCTGCCCTCTTCCGGCAAAATGGTGGCAACACCGCTTCCTTTCCCCCTGCCACAAAAGGTCAGGCGGTATCCTTCCAGCTTGACATTCTCCACTACGGAAGCTGCCGGACAGCGGTACGCCATCTGGTCTAAGTTCATGTTGCTGCCATAGGCAAAATAATAGGTTTCTTTCATCTCTTACCTCCTAACGGGCATCCTCTGCCCGATGATTTCGATTCAAACATTCATAGGTACTGCGGTCATATCTCCATGCTCTGTCACCCTCCAGATTGGCAAGCAGATGTTCCCGGACATTCTTATATTCCGGTCCAATGAGTCCCAGCCGCAATAAAAAGGTACGGAAGGTAAATGCCGGATTCTCCGTGATCTCCGTTTTCCGCATCTGGGTGCATTTCTGATTGATGGCCTGGGCAGAGATGGCAAGAGCCAAAGTGATATTTGCCCGCACTTTTCCTGCATGGAGGGTACTCTCAAAACATCTCCACTCCAAAGTTCCTTTGGAAAACACTGCATGAAGGTTCAACGCATAGTACCGGGTACTGTCATAATGATCATGGCTTCTATCCCTGCCCCCATACCATACCCGTTTCAACTGTTCCATGGAAATGGTGCTGTTTGGCATCCGGCGGATCTTTTCTAACACAATGGGACGCACCTTCTGGCAATACTCCTGTTCCCTTGATGTCTGTACCCTCAATGCCTTAAACAGGATGTCCTCTTTGGAATACATAATGGTCATGGCATTTTTGAGGCTTCTTGGGGTGTGATTGGAAGCGTCTACATGCACATGCTGCCCGCAGGATGCATTTACCTTCGCCCCATGATGTCTGAGACACCGCACCACTTCCTGCAGTTTTCCCATTTCTCCATAGGAAAGTTTCGGACTGACCATTTCGGTGCTATATTCTCTTTCGGCAGGAACCATGCGTCCACGCTCCCTTCGTTCCGTATAGATGCTCCCATCATACATGAACTTCCATTTCTTTCCTTCCTGATCTGTCACCGACCAGACGCCATAATATCCGCCATTGCAAACCGCCCTTGTTCCAAACAGCTCTGCCACTTTCTCCGCAGCCCTCTGCCTGGTGATCCCTGTCATCTCAATCTCTGTACCAAAATACTGATCCTGAATTCCAATTGCCATGCTGCCTTACCTCTTTGTCTTTTCATCCTCTGCCCGGATCTCTGCATCTGCCTGCCGAAGAAGCGTTCCGATGGCTTCGATCACGTTGACGGTCACTCCATTTCCAGCCTGTTTATAAAGCTGGCTGTCCGAAGTATCCTGTTCTATGCGGTCAATCTGCCAGTCATAAAACCCCTGCAGCCGCAGACACTCCCTCGGCACCAGCCTCCGGATTCTGCCCCGATAGGCAACTCCATGCCGGTCTGTGGCAGTAATGGTGAACATCGGCTCTTCCGGCCCCTTCATCCTCCGGCCATTCTGCCGGGTTTCTTCCCTACCCGGAGTCAGCACTGCCCTGGCGCCTTCTTCTTTTAAGACACCGGAGCATTCCCCTTTATGATTATGGATGCCGGACTGTCTGGTATTCAGACACCTGCACTGCTCTGTGACAAGAGGCGGAGGAGACAGATCCACAAAATGAAGCGTTCCCTGCTGAATCCCTGTGGTAAGGGTATGGGCAATCTGATGCCCCACACGCCCTCTTCTGGTATTCATGTCTGCATATCCTAAGTCAATGCTGTCTCCCGGATACGCCATCTTATATCCCTGCTTGGTATTCTCCTTGATGGGAACACCTACTTCATATAACCCTGTCTTACCACCCACGCCTCCGGCTCCGGAAGTCAGGGTACAGCTTAATCCTTCGGCGTTGTAGATCCGTTCCCCTTGCCTTCCTGTTTGGATTTGTACAAGAGACGTTCCATTTGCTGCTGGGAAAGGTAATATTTTTCCGGCACATCTTCGATCAAGATATCCGACAAGATACACCCGTTTTCTGGATTGGGGGACTCCAAAATCCTTGCTGTTAAGCACTTTCCATTCCACACCGTACCCCAGCTCAGATAACGTACTGAGGATGGTGTGAAACGTCCTGCCTTTGTCATGCGAAAGCAGTCCGGGAACATTTTCAAGGATGAAATACGCAGGTCGCTTGTCTGCAACCAGTCTGGCAATCTCGAAGAACAGAGTTCCTCTGGCATCCGCAAATCCTTCCCGCTTTCCGGCGATAGAGAATGCCTGGCAAGGAAATCCTGCACACAAAAGATCAAAGTCCGGCATTCGTTCAGTTTCGATTGTTCTTGCGTCATTGCAAAACCACTCCCCTTCTGTGTCGAACAGCAATCGGTAGTTCTTATCCGCATAAGCATCCACCTCGCAGTGTCCCACACAGGTAAAACCGCCTGCACGTCTTAACCCTTCCCGGAATCCCCCGATCCCGCTGAATAAATCAAAAAATCGAATGGTTGCGGCTATCAACCTCCTTTGCTGAATAAAAAAACAGGCGGCATGGTTTTTCTCCCACACTGCCTGCTGGTTTTATAGTTCTATTTGTTTGGCATTATGCGATCTCTTCAGTTTCTTCTTCTGATTCTGGAATCTCTTCTTCCTCTGCATCCTCAGAAGTTTCTGCATCCGTCTCTTCCTCTGCGGCTTCCACCACCTCTTCTTCACTAGGATCTTCCGCTTCTTCCAGATTATCTGTTTCTTCGATTTCTTCCGGCTGTTCCAGTTCCTTCCATTTGGCTTCTACCTCTTCCACCGCTTTTTCGATGATGCGGATGATAAAATCTTTCTGTTTGATGCCTTCCTTTGTGACTGCCCATTTGACTCTCTGGAATAATTCCTCTGTTACCTGTACTGCTAATGTTCTTTTTTCCATGCTTTCTTCTCCTTTGCCTTCCAACCTGTTAAAGTGTTCTTCGATCACCTGTCGGATAAATATCTGTGTACTCGTTTCCTTTTCTTCGATCTCGGCTCGTACCTTCTCATGTAATTCCACCGGGATCTTTCCGCATATGTTCTTCATCTCTGCCATAAGCGTTTTCCCCTTTCGTTTTGTTATACACAACATACTCCAAAATTTGAAAGAAAGCTATTCACAATACCCACTAAAGAATCCATGTCAAATGTATGCAAAACCAAAGCATATCCAACAATGCCATACTTTCCTTGCCCATAGGCCTCACCCCCTTTACTCCTGCTCCATCTGAAATAAAAAATCCAGCATCTGACCGGGAATTTCTTCCTTTTCCTGTGCTGGCATCCGTTCCACATCGCCACATTTTAACGCTTCCCGGACAGCCTCCTGAATGAGTCTTTTTAAAGTTTCCCTCTCTTCTTGTTCCAGGATCACATCCACCAGATACTGGTTCCTCTGCCCTGTCGGAATTTCCATCAAAAGCTGCCACGCTTTTTCATGTTCCGGGTTCTTAAGGTTTGGGCGGAAGGAAAAGACCGGGCGGCTCACAGCGTCCTCATCTGCCCCACAATCCGTTCATATCCGGCAGCGTTGGCATGGACGTCCGTCAGGTAAATTGGGCGACACAGGCGGTCCTGCTCGCTTACACGGTGTTTAAAAATAGCAGCACCGCCTCCCATGAAAACGGAAGGGACTGCCCGCAGGTCAAAGCCTGCCTCGGTGATCGCAGACAGGATTTTTTCAATATAAAGCCTGCCCTGCCTCTCAATCAAAGACACCACTTCCGCAGGCATGCTGCTGGGTTTTCCATGTAAGACACGCTCGATCTGCGTCTCCGTTACCGACAGCCCTGTATTTCTCCTTACCTGTTCCCTGATCTCATCCATACAACGGATGACACCCAGTTCCAGGCTTCTACAGGTAGCTGCGTTAGGAACAGCATTATCAAGCCGCATCAAGTCCACCGTCCAGCCTCCGATATCAACAAGAAGCACAGAAGGCTCATCTTTTAAATACTCTGGATAAAGAGCCAGGGCTGAATATCCCTGGGGGAACAGTTTTACATCCTCAATCTGGATCTCATAGCGTTCCCCTTCATATAAGAAACGGATTGGCTGTTCCTTCCGAAACAGATACTCCTTGAATTTCTGTTTTTCCCTTCCAAATCCGGTAAGGGGAAGCCCGGCTGCAAGAACAACTTTCGCTGTCCTTTCCCCCTTTCGCTTTCGAATCTCCTGTGCCAGTGCTGCCAGCGTCAAAAGATAATAATTGTCGTTGGCAGTCTTGTCCTTTACCAAGGTCTGTCTCCCAGTCCCACACACATAATATTCTCCCCGGTACTGGAGGACATTCTGCATGGTATAGGGTTCATACTCATACCGGATGATCCCTGTGGGGAAACACACCTGCTTTGTTTTAATGGCGTAATATCCATGGTCGATTCCGATAATCATCACTTACCACTCCCTTCTTTTCTATTCTATGTTAAATTTCCGGTGAAAGAGCCCTTGCCCCCAAAGGCGCGCCCCGGCAGGCATTCTTTTCTTTCCAGCCTGTTTTTCTTCCTACTTCTAGTCTTGAAAAAATGTTTGGACTGGAAGATAATGCAGTGTTCCTTCCAAAACAAGCGCCTGTCTTTGAAAACGAAGGATTCCTTGGTTCTGTAACTCCACCATTTCGTAATATGCTTTCTTTGTTAAAAAGTAACGATGATATATTCCCACTTTCCCAAACTGCTCCGTCTGCTTCAACACCAAAAACTCCACCATATACCGGGTGTCCGGTGCAAACCGTTTTTCACATAGCATGGCATCACCCTGTACTGCCTTCACACCCTCCGACTCCCTGGCTACTGCCAATAACTCATGAATACTGATACTCACGTTTGCTATCACCTCCCTTCCAAAAGAAAAGACAGACATCTAAATGATGCCTGTCTCTTCCGGGATTTCCATTCCCTTTTCCTTATAGATCTTTTTGACTAATTCTTTTAGTTCCTTCCGGATCTTTCTATCTGGTACATTGTTACAAAATTCCTGTATCCATCTATCCTGCAAATATAAATCAATTTCGGTTTTATCACAAGAAACGATGCTGCAGGTTTCATCATATATCTGTTCCAGTCTTTGAAAGTGTTCTTGGAACTGCTCTCCATAATGATTCCAGATATCCAGATTCCATCTTGTCAGACCAAGGAAATCGGTAACATAAGTCAGCCTTTCCAAATCAGAAAATGTCATTTTTTCTTTTCCCAGCAGGATTGCCCTGTCACGCTTTCCGCATAAAAACAGGAAAGCAAACCGTTCTATATCTCTCTGATGCATAATCCTTCCCCTTTGCACAAATAATTCCTTATTACGAAACATTATAAAAAGTGAAATCAGTAAAATCAATATAAAGTTTCTTTATTACGAAACATTGAGAAATGAGAGGATTCTATCATGCAGAAGATCAGACCAGACATGGATATCGGCAAAAATATCCAAGCCATCCGTTATCAAAATAAACTTACGCAAGACCAAGTCATTGCAAAATTAAACCTGATGGGTATCTCCATGTCCAAAAGTACCTATGCCAAGCTGGAAACCAACCGCATGAACATCAAGGTATCCGAACTTGTTGCCCTTGCCAAGATTTTTCATACGGATATCAACGCATTCTTTTCCGGGCTTCTCTAAACCGGAAAAGTATCCACCTCTTAAATTCTTTTGTAATACCGTACTTTCTTATTCTCTCCTTTTTTTAATTGATTTGATTATTCTATTTTGGTATATTTTTTGTCTCACTTTTACAACCGATTGTATTCCTAATCCCATGTAAAATCAATAAAAAAGTGCAAAAAGTGAGACAAATCTGCCCCACTATTTGCAGAAGGGATTAGAGATATGCCAAAACCGAAAACATCAACTGGGGAGAAAAATCTGATCAGCCAAAGACTTATTGAACTCCGCCGCCAGCATAATATGTCACAACGCTTTTTAGCCTATCAACTTCAGCTCAATGGGTATGATATAGATAAAAATGTAATTACCAGAATTGAGACCAATAAACGTTACGTCACAGATATCGAATTAAAAGCACTCACTGAGATTTTCCATGTTTCCTATGAATATCTCATCGAAGGAAAAGAAGAAAAGTCATAGCTTTCATGTGTATAAGTCTATGACTTTTCTTTTCAAATACATTTGCTATTTTCTGTAACATTTTACAAAGGGCGAATCACCCTAAAACTGTCTCTTTTTTTAATCTTCTTAATCCCAAACGAAATCGAAGAAAAGAATATAAATTCCACAAATTTGCTGTTACCGGAAAATCCTTACGATATATAAATTTCATATCAACTGGTATCTGATGTTGTTCACACCATATGTAAATGTCTTTCATCAACAATACTTCTCCAGAATCAATCCGATTAATTAGGATATTCTTCTTATATTCATCCAACTGACTTCTAAATGTCAAATAAAATAAAACATTATAGTATCGAATCAAGACCACTTCTTTGTTATCTATTCCCATATACCTCATACACATTTTCCACCTTTCCATGTGTTTATCGTTCTTTTTTCCTAAAAATCAATACTTAATACACCAGTTATCCACTAAAATTAGGGAGTATAATTTTTGACTAAAATTAATACCATTTCTATTACCGTCACACCAGACACACATTTACGCTTGATCAGCATAGCATCTATCTTTTTCTTTATTTTTTTCATTCTATACTCTCTCCTTTCATTTATAACTGCCTTGATACTTCCCCTTTATGAAATTTGAATAGAAAAGAATGCAGGTACTATCATGATCGCCATCACAATTGCCAGCATGATAAACATAGGAATTAATAGTTTGGTCCCCGCTTCTTCCCCTGATTTTCGTGCCAGATTTTTACGTTCCTCAAATGCATCTGCCGCTTCTATTTTTAAAATTTCTGTTAGTCCCTTTGAACCTTTTTGGAGATTCTGTGAAAGTATTGCGGAAAGTTTCCTATAGGAAGAGGTATCACATCTGCTTCCAAAGTCTTCATAACATTCTCTTTCTGTCTTTCCTCTCTGCATTTCATACATTGCATGTATCATTTCTTCATAAGCTGCTCTTTTTCCTATTTTTTCTCTGTCATTCTTATATTCCTCTACGGTTTTGAACCATGCTGCCCGTATTGTCATTCCTGCGCCCATATACAGAACCAGACTGTTGATAATTTGAGGATAATCTATTTGCAGTTCCATTTTTTTCTTTTTTTGTTCTTTGACGATCTTTTGTTTTTCAGCAAAATAGAAAAGTACTGCCATCAGCAGACTTAAAATTAAAATTGCTACTGCTCTGTAATTCAAAGGATAGCTCCACTTAATTTCTTTTCCTTCTATTTCCTTAGGTAAAACCAAGTATTCTTTTTCTTTTGTTTCTTTATCTGCGTCATATATTAAAGTTTTTATCTTATCTGCTGTTTTTTGTTCTTTTGTTCTTTTAGGTGGAAAAACATGTACGTAAAATTCATAAAGTCTACTTTCTTCTTTATATGTCAATAATGCCTTAAGTCCCAGCAGTGTCCCTTCATCACTTACGTTTTCTGCTTTAAGATTTCCCTGTACATCCATGATAGAATAATCATCAAGTTCCCAAGATACTTTGATATTGTTTTCTGGAATTTCTGTAATTAGATTTAAATCAGAACGTACTTCCGAAAGACTTTCATTTTCTCCTAATATATAAGTCTCTAGTTTTTTTTGTGCCTGCTCAAAAACTTTCTTTAACTGTTCTTCATCATATTCTTTTTCTTCTACAGTAATTTCTATCGTCTCATTTATACCGTCTGTCTGAAAATTCAATGACTCTTTTTTATCGCCCTCACCATGATCATTTCTCTGCAGGATTACCTCTCCCTTTTCATCTTTTTCTAATGATTTTCTATTATCTGTAAACCAAATACATCCCGAAACCACGAATGACATAAAAACGATAAAGCAAACTTTTATATGGACAGACTTTTTCTTTTTTTCTCTTTTCAATGATCAAACCTCTATCTGTATAATTCTTTTTCCCATCTGATAAGCAATCATATAAAAGAACAAACATACACTCATGACAAAACCCCCTGCCGTATTCCCATATAAAACAGATAAAAATTCTCCAAATGTCAATTTCAAATAGCATATGATACAAAATGGGATAAAACACATGATTCTAAACTCCATTTTTTTAGAAGCCAATAATGTCTGAATTTCTTTTTCTGTTTCTATTTTTTCACTGATTATTTTTATGGAATTGTATATAATGGATATACTATCGCCTCCGCTTCTTTTTGCCGCGGAAAATACGGTAATAAAATTCCGAACATCCTCCTGTTTTACATTTTCAGAAAATTCTTCTAATACTTGTTCAGCTGTTCTATTTATATTTAATTTATATATCATCTGTTCATATTCTTTTAAAATACGACTGTCTTTTTTATATAGAACTTTTAAATCTTCATACGTCTCACGGATTGCATTTTCTACAGAATATCCGGCTTTTAATGTCGCCGCCATTATTTGTATACTGTCTTTGAACTGATTTCTAAATTCTAATTCTTTTTTATGAATGTATGACTCTGTCCAATCTTTCATATAAAATATAAAAATAGGCAGTAAAAGAAAAAAAGCTTTCCATGATTCATAAAATGCATAAGAAATTCCTGAAAAAATGAGGATTCCTTTTCCGATCCCAGCAGCATACTCAATTCCTTTTATATCCTGCAGCCAGCAGTTTTTCTGTATATTTAAGTTCCTCTGCCTTCATAAGCCTGCCTTGAATTTTCCCATTTTTCATTCCCTCCTCTTGAAATTCATATAATGTTCTTAGTTTAATATCTCCTTGCTCGTATTCCATCACTTCTGCTATCTCCAATACTTTTCTGCTTTTGTCCCGCAATCTTCCCAAATGAATGATAATATCCAACGCAGAAGCAATCTGTCTTTGAATTGCCACAAAGGGCAATTCGATCCCCATCAGCATCATTGTCTCCAAACGTTTCAACATATCCGCAGGATTATTGGCATGTCCTGTTGACATAGAACCACTGTGTCCGTTTAACATTGCTGATGAGATCATATCTACTGTTTCTTCTCCTCTAACTTCACCTACGATAATTCTATCCGGCCTCATTCTAAGAGCAGATTTGATCAAATCACGGATCGTAACTGCTCCATCACCTTCCAAATTTGCATTTCTCGCCTCTAAGCGTACTAGATTATCCACTCCTTTTATCTGGAGTTCTGCATTATCCTCGATTGTGATGATTCGTTCTTCTTTTGGTATAAAATCTGATAAAGCATTTAAAAATGTCGTTTTTCCCGCACCAGTACCTCCACTGACAAAAATATTATATTTTGCTTCTACAAGTATCTTTAAAAATTCAGCAGCTTCTTTTGTAATACTTCCAAATTGTATCAGCTGTTTTATGGTTATCGCCTCTTTCGGAAATTTCCGGATCGTCATGATCGGTCCATTCAAAGCTACCGGTTTTAATACTACATTGACACGCGATCCATCCTCCAGTCTTGTATCTACGATAGGGGAAGATTCATTTACATAACGGTTTGTTCCAGATACGATCTGCTGAATGACATCCTGCAGTTTTTCTAAAGAAAAAAATCTTTTATCCGAACGAAATATCTTTCCTTCTTTTTCAAAAAATATATTTTCTGTGCCATTTACCATGATTTCTGTGATTGTGTCATCTTCAATTAATTCCTGTAAAATATCCAGTCTGCGAAATGCATTAAATAATTCACGGCTGATCTGTATTTTTTCATTAAGCGGAATATATTCTTGTTTCCCAACCTCTTCCAATACCTCTTGAATCATCCGTTCCAGTTCTTCATCCTGTATCTCTTTCGACATATCCATCTGAAGCATCATTTTTGCATATATCCATTCCGTGTTAATCATTTTTCATGCCTTCTTTTCTGTCTGTTGTAAGATTTTTATTCCTTCTTGTAACCTTTTTGCGTATCGTATGTTCTAATATTGCTTCCATCCCCATACGTTTGATATTTTGTTCATACTGTCTTACTTTTTCCTCTGAAGTTGGTTCCTCTGCATAATGTGTATATATGACAGAACAATTTTGTAGAATTGTATATAATCCATCCACACTATCACTCAAATCTAATATAATTGTTTCATAAATACATTTTTTTAATATCTGTTCAAACAGATTTAGCCATTCATCGACTTTTACTTGTCTTAAATCTTGTAGGATCGGTATTGGCATAATATAATCTAAATTTTCTATTTGTCCTGCAATCGTATTAATGCGAAACCCTAAATTTTCTGTATTCTGTCCTGCATAAAATAATAAATCACCGATATTTTTCTCTTTTTGATCTGGATAATACAATCCACTTGCAGGATACTCTTCTAGATTTAAATAAAGCGTTGGAACATACTTTGCTGATTTTATCCCCAGCTGGATCGCAAACTTCGTTTTCCCGATTCTGTGCACAGGCGAGTAGATACCTATCAGACCTTTTCTCCTTATTATTCTGTCTGTATCTTGTTTTTTCCTTATTGATAAAATATCTTTGTTATCCTTTTTATCTTGTTCTGCATCTTCAAATAAAATTTTTATGATGTTCTCCGCAGACTGATATCTATAGATTCTTTTTTGATCGTTTCTCTTATCCTGCTCATTTTTAGTCAGCACAAATTTATTTTCTGTAATTTTTTCAAATTTGCCGTCTTGATCATACTCCTCTGCTATCAAAAGAATATCAATAGGCTTGCGTTTAGAAAAAGACATAAGGCTTTCTTCTTCATGAAAAATCTGAAATTGCAGATCTATTTTTTCCATTTCAGATATAAACTTCATCAGATTTTCAGAATACTCTTTGTCAGGGTCACATATTACAAAATGACCTGAATACACCGCCATCCTCCTTTCTTATTTAGTTTTATCCCCTCTGTATAAATAAAAACTGAAAAATTTGCTGCGAACCTGCAGCTTGAATAGAATATATGACGAACAGATATGTATATATCCATTCCGCAGACCATTTACAATAAACTATTAAGTAAATGGAAAACCAGATTGATCTCTGGTGTGTAAATCGAATTATAAACGTCTATTTTTTCTTTGTCCAGACGTAAATTAAAATTTGCAGGATTTTGTGAAATACTTACAAAGTCTGATAAAATAAAATACCATAAAGAAGACAGACACCAGGAATACCAAGGCTTCCAGTTGTCAAAAAAGAGAGTGTATTCAATCCTACATTCATTGAATTTTCATCCGGAAGAACAAACTGATTAATGAAAAAAATCAATGCCATGCCAATCACTGCACGTACAAGGAAATTTACTACAGCAGAAATAAGTCTGTTTTCCATTTATGATAACCTCTTTTCAAATTTATAATATATCTTATTCCATGTCTGTCTTCATTATGCTCTATATTTTAAAAACTAATTTAATGGCTCTTGTCCTTTTTCTAATGCTTCAATTACATCTTTAAACTGCGGAAGATATTCCTTTTCTAAAATAAGCAATTCATTTAATGCACTTTTTGCATTATAGTAAGAATTTACCAGAGGATTTGCAACCAAAGCTTCCAAAGCTGCATGGTAACTTCCTGTAACTGCCGCTTCTACCGCCAATTTTTCATACTCTTTAGCAGCATATATTTTACTCATCATATGGCCTGGAAGTTTTGGAAAACATATAGGATGAATTCCGGCGGCATTTACTAAAGAAGTTGTCGTGCATACGCAGTTTGGATCAAATTCCTGAATACATCCCATACTTGCCACATCCGGGCTGAATATTTCATTTGTATTGTTCCAAATAGCATTGATCAATGTAATTCCAGCTTCTCCATATCCTTTTCCTCCTCGGGTATTTGCAGCTAACGGATAAGCTCTGGGATCTAATTTCTCATATAATTCAAATGTACGTTTTTCTACAATTTTTACACACTCTGCTCTGGTCGCATGCTCAGGCATTACTAAATCATCCAGCACATTGCCTACATGTTTTTGTACATGTGCCAGCATGGATGCCCAATGATTTCCCGAATAATCCTGCAAGTCTTTAAAACTGTTTGGAAAATCATAATAAAATTCAAGATATGGTCCCATTGGAATATAGCCAATAAATTTTTCTAATGCAGGTTCTACAAATTCCTTTCGTAGTGCGGGAATATTTTCTGCCGACCATTCTAACAGTTTTTCAAATGCTTCATCTGTTACATCTTCTCCTTTCACAAAAACTTTACACCAGATCAAATGGTTTAATCCTATAACCTCTACAAATACATCCTCCGAATTTTCCTGTCCATAAATTTCTTTCATTGCTGTACGAATAACAGTAGGCCCATTACATAATCCAGCATATTTAATATTAGAATAACGATTTAACGCCTCTGCAATCATACCAGACGGATTCGCAAGATTTATCAGATAACACGATTTTTTTGCATACTCTTCAATTGCTCTAGCAATTTCCAAAATAGGCGGAATACTCTTAAATCCCATTATCATTCCACCGGGAGCTGTTGTTTCTTGCCCTATCAGTCCGTGTTTAAAAGGGATTGTCTCATCCAAGTTCCTAGCATCTGATTTTCCAGGACGAATTGTACAAATAACAAAATCACAGTTTTGTACAGCTTCTTCTAAATTATTTGTCAATACTATCTTTGTTGGCATATTTGCATCTTCAAACATTTTCTGTACATACTTACCTGTGCAGTTAAGTCGATATTCATCAATATCCATTAATCTCCATTCCTTTATTGGCATTTTATCTCTTCTTTCAATCAGCATTTCTGCTATATCTGGCAGATAAGAAGATCCTGAACCAATATTTGCTAAAATCATATTTCTCTCTTTCATTTTTCATACCTCCATATATTTTTTATTTATTCACTTTTTTCATCACGATAAATTAACAACATTACTATAAGAGCCGCAATGAAACCAATCCCGGCAGCAATGCATCCATGAATAAAATTCATCTGTGTTCCTCCAAAGAAACCAACTACTCCTAAAATATTACTTGGACCAAATGAATAATAAGTTACATTCATAATGCCAAGATAAAGACCTGATACTGCCCCCGAAATAATGGTTGTAAGCATCGCTCTTTTGTTGTTGAAAATAATTCCAAAAATCGATGGTTCACTTACACCTCCCAAGATAGAGGAAATAAAACACGTAATACCAAATTGTTTCTTTTTCGCAGATTTTGTTTTGATTATGTATCCTAAATCAAGTCCCATTACAATAAAATTATTTACTACCATTGCAATCGGCATAACTGCACTTTCCTGCCCCGCCGCAAATAGTGTTGTCATTGCAATAAAGAAAATGGGCCGTGCGATACCTGTTCCCGTCAAAATCACACAAAACGCACCAAATAGCATTGTTTCCAAAGGACCTGCTATATCATATAATCCGAAAATCAAATTTCCAAGACCTACTCCCAAATAATTCCCTATTGGCCCTAAAATACAAAAACTTAAAGGCAGCATGATCGCGATCGTTCCACATGGAATTAAGATAACTTTTATTACATCAGGTATATGTTTATTAAGAAACTTTTCAATATATTTTTGTATCCATGCAATCAAAATTATAGGAATCAATGAACTACTATATTCTATTGCAGCGGCAGGAATTCCATAAACCGTATAGGAAGCTCCTTCGCCAACAAGGCTTACAAAATTTGGATATATCAACATACAGGCAATCACCATTGTAATTAATGTATTAGAGCCAAATTTTCGCGATGCCGTATATCCAACCAATACAGGCAAAAAATAAAGAATTGTCTGTCCGACCCAATAGAAATTTCTATAGATATCTGATTCTTCCCCTACCAAATTTAAAAACTGAGGACCAATCAATACAGCGATCATATTAAAAATGCCTATTACAACAAATAATGGCACAAGCGGCGACAAACAAGAAGAAAATATACTAAAGATACCATTAATGAACCATTTTATATTTTTCTTTTGTTTATTCTCTATCAATATGCTGTCTAAATTTTCATTTATACTTTCGGTTTCTTCCAGACCAGTCAGATCTAAAACAGCATTATATACAGAATTTACGCCTGCTCCAATAATAACTTGTATCTCTCCCTCTGCTATCTGTACCCCATAAACACCTTCTACTTCTTTTATTTTTTCTAAGTTGGCCAGCCCATTATCTTTTAAATTAAACCTCAGTCTTGTCATACAATGAAAAACATGACTTATATTTTCTTTTCCTCCGACAAGTTTCAATACTTGTTCAGCAATCCTTTTCTCTTTATTCATTCCCCTTCCTCCTTTTCTTTTTGCTTTTTATATAAACCATGCCGCGCGCAAGCATGTTTCATTTTAACAGAAAACCCCAAAAAAACAGCCAAGCTATTTTTTCGGGGTAATGCCCTTTCGGTTACAATCCTCTTTTGTATATAATTGTTGAATATGAAGCATTAAATATAACAATTCCTTTTTCGAGCAATGTTTCCTAAATTCTTCTGCCAGATATGTATCCACTTTCATTACACATTCAAATACCTTTGGATAAGTTCGTTTTATTTCTTCGAATAATTCATCTCCTCCATCCAGAATATTTTCTTCTATTCTCTGCCTTTGTACAAAAAATTTTATATGGTTCTTAAAACGAAAATAATAAAAACTTCGTTTATCTATATTCATATCATAAAAATTTTCTATAATACTAGTAATATTCTTGATAATACTGGCAATATAATCAGATTCAGCTCGAATATTTTCTTTTATTCTTTCTCCTTCCAATGCATTTAAAAAATGCATGGTAATACTAGTTATCTCTCCCTTTTCCAAAGTTGTATGCATTCTTTCATTTATTTTTTTTACAAACCAGGCTGCTATTTTTGTCAGCTTAGGATATTCATATTCTAATTCGTATGAATATGGAAGAGGTATATCCATATTTTTTCTGTTTCTGATAATTGCAAAATTAATATGATCTGAAAGAACAAAAACAAGATTTGGATTTAAATCTCCATCTATTTCTTTCTTTGCTATATCCAACAATTTATTAACAAAGAAAAATACTTCTTCAGAAACTTCATTTAAAAGTTTATAATATTTGTGATCGATATTATAATAAGTTCTGTCTATCTTTGAAAGATCTTTTAATTCATACGGCATTTCAGGAAATCCAATTCCTTTGCCAAACACCACTATTTCATTTCCATTACTGTCAAGACCAACTGCTACATTATTGTTAATCTTTTTTGTAATTCTCATGAAACTCCTCCTTCTCAGGAAATTAATACTTCTCCGGCTTTTACTTTTTTTTCACAGCAGTTTAATTTTACTGCACCGTCATAACCTTCTGTAAATACGACAACTGTCGTAAGATTTATATTTCTTTTTTCTATTTCTGCATGATCTACATGTATAAGAGGCGTTCCCGCCTTCACTTTTTCTCCTTGTTTCACAAAACAATGAAAACCTGTTCCTTTTAATTTTACTGTGTCTAGCCCTACATGCAAAAGTATATTTATATCATCTTTTGTTTTAATTCCTACTGCATGTTTTGTATCCGCCAGAGTAATAATTTCTCCATCCGCCGGAGATACAATTATGTCTCCCGATGGAATTACTGCAAATCCATCTCCTAATATTTTTTCAGAAAAAACTGCATCAGGTACCTCTGTGATTGGAATACATTTTCCACATACTGGAGATACGATTTGAGTCTTTTTCTTTTTTAAAAATTTAAACATACTATTCTCCTTTATAAATAAAAAAACCCTCTGCATATCCTTTACTAAAAGGTAATGCCTCAGAGAGTTACAATCCTTAAAACATTTTATATAAATTTCTTTCTGAGCACTATGTTATACTACGTGTCTAAAAAAATCAATAACAAATTTTATTTTAGTTAAACCATACAAAAAAACAAATTACAAATTGTACAATTATCCTATAATTCAAAAAATTATATTCCAAATTATATCAAAACTTATTTTCTTCTAAATGCTATATTTCATCTATTAAAATATATATTATATGTTCTAATTCAATCATATATTTTTCATTTTTTGTGCATTATATATAATTTTTTTACATTAAAATATTTATTATC
Source organism: Mediterraneibacter sp. ICN-202921 (assembly GCF_037890075.1). Classification (NCBI taxonomy): domain Bacteria; kingdom Bacillati; phylum Bacillota; class Clostridia; order Lachnospirales; family Lachnospiraceae; genus Mediterraneibacter; species Mediterraneibacter sp. ICN-202921. The sequence goes on from NZ_JBBKBE010000008.1 coordinate 65,552, forward strand.
CCTAAAATAAATATTATTTTACGATTATTATTGTTTTTTTATGAACAAATATGATAAATTAATAATAAGTTAAAATAACTTTTTACTTTTTCACAAAACTACTTATCTCATCATTATCTTAAAGATATAATTTAGGAGGAACATCATGAATATAGCCGTTATCGATGTAGGAACATCCAGTATAAGAGGTATTCTCTATAATAACAGTGGAAAAATCTTACATATGCACCAAATTCGCTATCAAGTGCAGTATATCAATGAAACCTTTGCTGAAAAGGATCCTAAAGAATGGAAATGTGATCTCTATGCAATTGGAAAGAATCTTTCTGAATGGACAAATGAACATCATATACATATAGATGGACTTTCCCTTACGAGTCAACGTTCCACTGTTATTCCTGTTGACAAAAATGCCGTTCCTCTGTCACAGGCAATTATGTGGATGGATAAGAGAAATACTTCCATTGGAAATGAATTAAAACATGCAGAAAAATTAATTTCTGAAAAAACAGGAGCCCGGATCAATGATGTATTTTCAGGTAGTAAAATGACCTGGATAAAACGAAACCAACCTGAAATATATGCATCTGCTTATAAAATTCTTACTGTCGCGGACTATTTTGCTTTACTGATGACTGGTGAATTCAAAACGGATCACACATATGGAAGCCGTTCTTCTTTGATGAATATAAGAACAAGACAATGGGATGATGAGCTTCTTAAACTTTTTGAAATCGAAAAGGGCAAGTTATGCGATTTGATTTCTCCCGGTGAAGTATTAGGTACTACTACTGAAGACTTCTTTCATGCAACCGGAATTATGCAGGGAACTCCACTCATAAGCGCGGGAGGGGATCAGCAATGTGCCGCACTCGGACTCGGCATCATAAAAACAGGTGATATGGAACTTACAACAGGCACTGGAGCATTTCTTCTTGCTTATAGTGATAAGGTACCCGATAATTTAGAAGATAATGTAATATGCGGCGCTCATGCAGAAAAAGGAAAATATGTACTGGAATCCAGTATTCTTTCTTGTTGTTCTTTATATGACTGGTTTAAAAATCAATTTTATGTGGATACCACTGATTATGATCTCATTAACCAGGATATATTGCAATCTGTCCCAGGCTCCAACGGCTGTACTGTTCTTCCTTATTTCCAGGGCCGCGGTACGCCCGATTGGAATGCAGATGCTTCAGGTTGTTTTCTTAATCTGACATTGAGAACTACCCGACAAGACATGGCAAGATCTATATTAGAATCTATTGCTATGGAAACTGCAAATAATATTGATGTTCTGGAAAATTATGTAGGATATACAAATAAAATACATATAAGCGGAGGACTGACTAATTTTTCAGCTTTTAATCAAATACAGGCAGATGTATATCAAAAAGAATTAATAAAAAGTAAAAATCCTGAACAAACTTCTCTTGGCGGACTGATCAATGCCTTAGTTGGACTAGGATATTATACTGATTATCAATCTGCTCTTAACGCTGTAAAAAAAGAAGAAAAATCTGTCCTTTATGTCCCTGACAAAATGAATGCTTCTCTTTATAAAGAGAAAAGACTATATATGAATAAAATGTATAAAAAGCTATATTCTTAAACCTTTATTTTATAAGAAATGGAAAGATTTCCATAAAAAAGAGTACTAGATTAAATTTAAAAATAATCTAGTACTCTTTTTTATTTCTTAATAAATTTTATTTTTCTTCATCTTCTCCAGAGATTTCTACTTGTTCACCATCTATTTCTGCAGAAGCTTTCCTTACTTTTGCTGTACTTGCAACTGTTTCATTTTCTGGTAAATTAATTAATTTCACTCCTGAAGTTATTCTTCCATATACAGAAATATCAGAACACTTCATTCTTATTATAATACCTTCCGTATTGATGATCATAATTTCATTATCTTCATCTACCGCCTTCATACCGATCACATTTCCGGTCTTCTCAGTGATCTTATAACATTTCACACCTTTTCCACCACGGTTTTGTCTTGTAAATTCATCTATATCCGTACGTTTTCCCATACCCTTTTCAGAAATGATAAGGAGGTATTTTCCCTGACTGCTCATCTGCATGCCGATAACAACATCATTGTCAGATAAATTCATTCCACGCACACCCATAGATGTTCTTCCTGTAGAACGTACGTCCTGTTCATTAAAGCGGATACACTGACCATATTTTGTAACAAGTATAATATCTTGTTCGTTATCTGTTACTTTTACTTCTATCAACTTGTCATCTTCACGTAATGTGATAGCCGCAAGACCGGTTTTTCTGACATTTGCATAGTCAATAATAGGTGTTTTCTTTACAAGACCTTTTTCTGTTGCCATAAACAAATACTTTCCATCTTCATATTCTGAAATAGGAATAACAGCTGTGATCTTTTCATCCGGCATCAACTGAAGCAGATTGATAATCGCTGTTCCTCTTGCAGTCCTGCCGGCTTCCGGTATCTCATATGCCTTCAGTCTGTAAACTCTTCCTGTGTTTGTAAAGAACATAATATAATGATGACTTGTTGTTATAAACAGCTCTTCGATATAATCATCCTCCAGAGTCTGCATACCTTTGATTCCTTTTCCGCCTCTATTCTGGCTCTTAAAGGTATCCATCGTCATTCTTTTGATATATCCCAATTTTGTCATTGTAATGACTACATTCTCTCTAGGAATGAGATCTTCCATGGAAATATCAAATTCATCATATCCTATATGAGTTCTTCTTTCATCTCCATATTTTTCAGAAATAATCAAAATTTCCTTTTTGATGACGCCAAGAAGTATCTTTCTGTCTGCAAGAATTGCTTTCAATTCTCCGATTTTTTTCATCAATTCTTCATATTCTGCTTCCAGCTTTTCCCGTTCTAAACCTGTCAGCGCACGCAAACGCATATCTACAATCGCCTGTGCCTGTACATCTGTCAGTTCGAATCTTTCCATTAATTCTTCTTTTGCAATTTGAACGGTTTTAGATCCTCTGATGATCTTTATAACTTCGTCAATATGATCTAAAGCAATTAATAATCCCTGTAAAATATGAGCTCTTTCTTCAGCTTTATTCAGTTCATATTTCGTTCTTCTGGTAACAACATTTTCCTGATGTTCCAGATAATATTTCAGCATATCCAGGATATTCATGATCCTTGGTTCATTATTTACCAAAGCCAGCATGATCACGCCAAATGTATCCTGAAGCTGTGTATGCTTATACAACTGATTTAATATAACATTTGGATTTACATCTCTTCGCAGTTCAATACAAATACGCATACCCTCACGACTTGACTGATCACTTAGATCTGTAATTCCATCTATTCTCTTATCTCTGACTAATTCAGCAATTTTTTCAATCAATCTCGCTTTATTTACCATATATGGCAATTCTGTCACAATGATCCTGTTTTTTCCATTTTTCATTGGTTCAATATTCGTGACAGCGCGTACTCTTATTTTTCCTCTTCCTGTGCGATATGCCTCTTCAATTCCTCTTGTTCCTAATATCTCTGCTCCTGTAGGGAAATCAGGTCCTTTTACAATTTTTAATATATCCTCAATCGTAGTCTCCCCATTTTCATCTATCTGATCATCAATGATCTTTACTACTGCGGCTATCACCTCCCGCAGATTATGAGGAGGAATATTCGTTGCCATTCCTACTGCTATTCCTGATGTTCCATTTACAAGAAGATTTGGAAATCTTGATGGAAGAACGACAGGTTCTTTTTCTGTTTCATCAAAGTTAGGCGCAAAATCTACTGTATCTTTATTAATATCCGCAGTCATTTCCATAGATATTTTGCTAAGCCTTGCCTCTGTATAACGCATTGCCGCAGCTCCGTCTCCATCCACAGAGCCAAAATTTCCATGTCCGTCTACAAGTGGATACCTAGTGGACCACTCCTGCGCAAGATTAACCAAAGCACCATAAATAGAGCTATCCCCATGTGGGTGATATTTACCCATTGTATCACCGACAATACGAGCACATTTACGATGCGGTTTATCAGGACCATTATTCAACTCTATCATTGAATACAAAATTCTTCTCTGTACCGGTTTTAATCCATCTCTGACATCGGGAAGCGCACGAGCAGCAATTACACTCATGGCATAGTCGATATAAGAAGTCTCCATTGTCTTTTTTAAATCGACTTCATGAACCTTGTCAAAAATATTATCTTCCATTTTTTTCTCCTTTATCACTTACTTTTGCATACTACCGACTCCTAAAATCTGCTATATATCCAGATTCTGGACGTATTTTGCATTTTCTTCTATGAATTCTCTTCTTGGTTCTACTTTATCTCCCATTAAGGTAGTAAAAGTCAAATCAAGTTCGGAAGATGTTTCTTCATCCATTGTTACACGAAGCAGTATTCTATGTTCCGGATCCATTGTCGTATCCCAAAGCTGCTCTGCATCCATCTCACCCAGACCTTTATATCTCTGAATTTTATTATTTCCGTCTCTTCCCACTTCTGTCAGAATCTTGTTTAATTCTTCATCACTATATGCATACCAAACCTTTTTATTTTTTTCTAATTTATAAAGAGGCGGCTGTGCCAGATATACATACCCTTCTTTGATAAGATCAGGCATAAACCGATATAAAAAGGTTAATAATAAAGTACTGATATGAGCCCCATCCACATCGGCATCTGTCATGATGATAATTTTATGATATCTTAATTTTGAAATATCAAAATCTTCATGGATCCCTGTACCAAAGGCGGTGATCATTGCTTTAATCTCGGCATTTGCATAAATCTTATCTAAACGTGCTTTTTCTACATTTAAAATTTTTCCACGCAGCGGAAGGATTGCCTGTGTCGCCCGATCTCTTGCTGTTTTAGCAGAACCGCCCGCAGAATCTCCCTCGACAATATAAATTTCACAATTTACAGGGTCTTTGTCTGAACAATCTGCCAGTTTTCCCGGAAGCGACATACCTTCTAAAGCAGATTTTCTTCTTGTCAGATCTCTTGCTTTTCTTGCCGCTTCTCTGGCTCTTTGTGCCATTACAGATTTTTCAATCGTCAGCTTTGCTACACTTGGATTTTGTTCAAGAAAAATTTCAAGCTGGGTACTTACAATATTATCTACAGCTCCTCTTGCCTCGCTATTTCCAAGTTTCTGTTTTGTCTGCCCTTCAAACTGTGGATCTTCAATTTTAACACTGATGATCGCAGTCAGGCCTTCTCTTATATCTTCACCTGAAAGATTCGGTTCATTATCCTTTAAAAGTTTATTTTTTCTGGCGTAATCATTAAAAGTCTTTGTCAATGCATTTCTAAATCCTACAATATGGGTTCCCCCCTCCGGTGTTGTAATATTATTTACAAAACCATATGTGTTATCGCTGTAAGAATCATTATGCTGCATAGCAACTTCTACAAATACATTATCTTTCATCCCTTCACAGTAGATGATCTGCTCATAAAGAGGCGTTTTGCTTTTGTTTAGATAAGTAACAAATTCTTTGATGCCGCCTTCATAATGGAATGTTTTTTCCTTTGGATCTTCTTCTCTTTCATCTCTTAAAACAATTTTTAATCCTTTTGTTAAGAAAGCCATTTCTCTAAAGCGCTGCTTTAATATGTCATAATCAAAGATTGTTTCTTCAAAAATTTCCTTATCCGGCAGAAATGTTACTTTCGTTCCTGTTTTTTCTGCTTCGCAATCGCCGACTACTTTTAATTTAAAGGCTACTTTGCCTCGTTCATAACGTTGTTTATATATTTTTCCTTCATTGCAGATTTCTACTTCCAACCATTCAGAAAGCGCGTTTACGACAGATGCTCCAACTCCATGGAGCCCTCCCGAAACCTTATATCCCCCGCCGCCAAATTTTCCACCTGCATGGAGGATCGTAAATACAACTTCTACTGCTGGAAGTCCTGCTTTATGATTGATTCCTACCGGAATTCCACGCCCATTATCTATAACTGTAATGGAATTATCCGCATTGATACTGACAACTATAGTATCACAATATCCTGCTAAAGCCTCATCTACCGCATTATCTACAATTTCATATACCAGATGATGGAGACCTCTCGAAGAAGTGCTTCCGATGTACATACCCGGTCTTTTCCTTACCGCTTCTAATCCTTCTAATATCTGAATCTGATCTGCTCCATATTCAGCATCAAATTCTGTACCTGTTGCACCCATTTAAAAACCTCCTAATTTTCATTCGCTACTTTTCCATTTTTCACATGAAATATTTTATTAATTGAAAAACGATGATTCACAAATTCATCCAATCCAGTACATGTAATGACTGTCTGTATATCATGGATACTATCCAATAGATAGTTTTGCCTATGTTTGTCCAACTCAGACAATACATCATCTAATAATAAAATCGGTGTATCATTGATCAACTTTTTTACAAGCTCTATTTCTGAAAGTTTTAAAGAGAGAGCTGCCGTTCTCTGTTGTCCCTGAGACCCGAATTTTCTTATGTCAATATCTCCTGCCGTAAAACACAGATCATCTCTGTGTGGTCCGGAAGATGTACTTTTCATTCGTATATCTCTTTCCCTGTTCTTTTTAAGCGACTGCTCCAAGGAAAGATTTCCAATACTCTTTTCATATGTAATGAAAATTTTTTCCTTCCCGCCTGTCAATTTAAAATGAATATCCGAAATAATTTTATTTACCTGTTGTATAAATTTTTCTCGTCTCTCTATTATTTTGTTTCCGTATTCCACTAACTGAAGATCCCAGATATCCAAAGTTTCCATCAAACTTTCCTGTTTATATAATTCTTTCAATAAGGAATTTCTTTGATTGATGATCCGATTATAATTAGACAGGTTACTCAGATATAATTTGTCAAGCTGTGACAATTCCAGATCCATAAATCTTCGTCTGCCAGAAGGACCTTCTTTAATGATATTCAAATCTTCAGGAGAAAAAAATACAAAATGTATGATTCCAAATAATTCACTTGCCCTTCTGATTGGAATTTTATTAATAGCAATTCCTTTTGGACTATTCTTTTTCAAATGCATATCTATCTGAAAATCAGTCCCATGCTTGTTGACGATAGTCTCAAGATGGGACTCTTCTTCTCCAAATCTTATAAGATCTCTGTCTTTTGTTCCTCTGTGAGATTTGGTTGTTCCAGTCAAATAAAGGCCTTCCAGAATATTTGTTTTTCCCTGTGCATTATCTCCATACAAAATGTTCGTCTTTGGATCAAAGGTCAAATCTAATAAATCATAATTCCTATAATTTTTCAGCTTTAAAGATTTGATTACCATACTTTCTCCATTATTACTTACCTATTTTACACTTTTTTACCCTATTTTTCAATTTTTATTTCCTTGCCGTCAAAAGCAGCAATATCTCCATCATAGAGCTTTCTTCCACGCCTCATCTCTACTTCCTGATTGACTGTTACCAGACCATCCTGAATCACTTCTTTTGCTTCCACACCAGATCCAACCAGACCTGCCGCCTTCAAAGCCTGACCTAACTTGATAAATTCATCATTTTGACGTAATTTTATACTATCCACTTTCTTCTTTCTCCAAATCTTCTCATATACACAACATTTCGTTGTGTTTTTATAAATGGTTTCATTTATGCTACTGCACTGAAATTTACAGGAAGTATCAAATAAATATAACTCTGTGCCTCATCTTTTATAAAACACGGAGCTTTTGCATTCATAAAATACAATTCCACTTCTTCATCTTCTATGACTCTTAATGCATCTATCAAAAATTTAGGATTAAATCCGATCAACAAATCCTTTCCTTCTTTTGTTATAAAAATTTCTTCATCCATAGAACCTATCTGTGATTTTATTTTCAGTTCCATAGACTCCTCTCTGATGTCTATGATGATCGGCTTCTTATCCCCTTCTTTGATCAAAAGCGTAGCTCTGTCGATACAATCCAATAATTCACGTTTATTGATCTTTACTTTTGTCTCGTAATCACTAGAAAGCATCTGATCGATCTTGAAATATTCTCCCTCGATAAGGCGGGAAACCACCACTGTTTTATCAAATTCAAACACAATGTGATTCTTCGTAAATGAAATATCTACCTCTGCCTCTGCTTCTCCACCAATAATTTTACTGATCTCCTGCAAAGTTTTTCCAGGTACGATCACTTTTTTAGAAGCATAAGAATCTTTTAGTTCAATTTTACGAATAGAGATTCTGTGCCCGTCAAGAGACACTACTTTCAGCATATTGTCCTCAATCTCAAAAAGCTCTCCTGTCATCATTTTATTTGTATCATTATCAGCAATAGAAAAAATCGTCTGCCGGATAACTTCTTTGAGTGTAAATTCTGTAACTGTAATAAAATCATCTTTTTCAATAACAGGAAGATAGGAAAAATCATCTCCCGATTGTGCTGCAATGTTAAATTTTGCTTTTTCACATGTGATCAAAGCCTGACTATCTGATTCTGTCTCGATCACAACATCATTATCTGGAAGTTTTCTTACAATTTCAGAGAAAATTTTTGCATTTAATGCTATGATCCCTCTTTCAATGATCTCACCTTCAATTCTAGTTTCGATGCCCAATTCCATATCATTTGCTGTTAATTTAATTTCTTCTGTGGATGCATCTATTAAAATACATTCCAGAATAGGCATTGTAGTTTTTGAAGGCACTGCTTTAGATACAATGCTGACTCCTTTTACCAAATTTGATTTTGTACAAACAATTTTCATATACATAACTCCTTTCGACTTCCATGCTTTTATATATCTAAGAAAAGTTTATCTGTCTATAAAGTAAGTGTGGGGATAAAAATCCAGGTTCTTTTTTAGATATAAATATATATATCAATTCCGTATTCTTCTTAATAGGGACTGTGAATATGTTAATAAGTGCTTCAAAGCCTTAAAAAATAAAGGGTTGTCCATTTTGATAACTATGTAGAAAGACAATGTATAAGGGTTGGATAAAATGAGAATAAAAAATCGTTAAAAAAAATAAAAAATGTTTTTCACACATTCATCCACATGTTTTTTACATAGTTATTCACAAGGATGTATTTTGCTTATATTGGATTGATTTTTTTCTTTATAATATTGACTGTATTATTAAGAGCTTCATCGTTCTTAAGAGCGGCTTCAATTTTATCTACTCCATGACTGATAGAAGCATGATCTCTGCCGCCAAGGATGATCCCAATGGACTTTAAGGGAGTCTCCGTCATTTTACGGCATAGATACATGATGATCTGTCTGGGAAGGACGATTTCTGCATTTCGTTTTTTTCCTTTTAGTTCAGAAACAGGAATATTAAAATGGTCAGATACAATGTCAATGATCAGTTCCGGAGTAACGACCCGATTTCTGTCCGGAGAAATAATATCCTTTAATGCTTCTGCAGCAAGTGGAATATCAATAGCTCGGTTTTCAAGATTAGCAAGAGCTATCAGTTTATTTAAAGAACCTTCAAGTTCCCTGATATTAGATTTGATATTATTTGCTATATATTGCATGACTTCATCGGGAATATGATAACGCTCCAGTCCATCTAATTCTTCTTTTTTTCTTAAGATGGCCATTCTTGTTTCATAATCAGGAGAGGAGATATCTGCGATCAGTCCCCATTCAAATCTTGTCCTAAGACGTGCTTCCAGTGTCTCGATATCTTTTGGAGGCTTGTCGCTGGAAATGATGATCTGTTTTCCTGATACATGAAGATGATTAAAGGTATGAAAAAATTCTTCCTGTGTACTTTCTTTTCCTATGATAAATTGAATATCATCGATCAGAAGTACGTCATTATTTCTATATTTTTCACGAAATGTGGTCATTGCCAACTCGTTTCCGTTTTTTCCAATTTTTAAAGCATCGATCAGCTCATTTGTAAATGTTTCACTTGTTACATAAAGAACCTTTTTAGAAGAATCATTTTCTAATATAAAATGAGCAATAGAGTGCATTAGATGGGTTTTTCCAAGCCCTACTCCTCCATATATAAAAAGTGGATTGTAAATTTCGCCTGGCGATTCTGCGACAGCTAAAGAAGCTGCATGAGCAAAATTATTATTGCTTCCGACAACAAACGTATCGAATGTGTATTTGGGATTTAAATTTGCCTGTTCAAAAATAGCATTTGATTTTTGTTTCTTTACAGAGGATTGTTTTTTTTCTCTGATGACAGTTTCATCTTCTGTGACAAAAGCAACTTCATATTCAATTCCTGTTACTTCACCGATACACACGCGGAAAGGAAGTCTGTATTTATCTTCTATATGTTCCAGACTTGCTCTTAATTTTACCAGTATGTAGACTGTATCTTCTGTTACTTCATATACAGTAAGCGGGGCAATCCAGGTATTATATGAAATATTTGAAGAGCAATATTCTAATTTCATTTTATTCAGGATCTGCTCCCAATTTTTTTCTACAATATTCATGGATAATAACTCCTAATCAATATAATAGAGAGATATAAAGGCAGAATCTCTCTATTACATTTTACATCAAAAAAGAGGTATAAGCAACGGAAAATCTATGTGTATAAGTTTATGAACATAGAATATACAGAGAATTGAGACATGTTTGGGATAAAAAGAAAAGTTATCTACAGATTATTTTGTGGTTATCCACAAGTTATTCACATTGTGTGGATAAAGTGGATAAAAAAATATTCCGAATTGCTTGACTTATGGCTGTTTTTTTTCTATAATTAAGAGCAGTGTCTTTTTGTATAATGAGATAATATTGTTGATACTTTATTATAAAGTATATCAAGTAAAGGGAGGTGTATGGATAATGAAAATGACATTTCAGCCTAAGAAAAGATCAAGAGCTAAAGTTCACGGTTTTAGAGCGAGAATGAGCACACCAGGCGGAAGAAAAGTTTTAGCTGCCAGAAGAGCAAAAGGAAGAAAACAGTTGTCAGCGTAGGCCGCATATATGTGGCCTTTTCTTCTATTTATTTAAAATGCAGATGGAATGAGGAGATAAATGAAATTTTCCGAATCTTTAAAGAAGAATAAAGATTTCCAGACAGTTTACAGACAAGGAAAATCTTATGCGAATAAATATCTTGTTATGTATATTTTAAAAAGTGAAACTGGAAAAAATAGAGTAGGAATTTCTGTCAGCAAGAAAGTAGGAAATAGTGTCATAAGACATCATATCACAAGATTGATCAGAGAAAGTTATAGACTATCGGAAGAACATTTCCAAAGTGGATATGATATTGTCATTATAGCCAGAGTAAGTGCAAAAGAAAGAACATATCAGGAAATTTTGAGTGCACTGATCCACCTTGGAAAACTTCATGAGATATATGTCTGATCGGACAAACATAAAGGAGTGCAGTAGAAGATGAAACGGATTTTGATCGCGTTGATCCGGTTTTATCAAAAGTATTTATCCGGATTAAAAAGGCAGTATCATTGTATTTATATACCAACTTGTTCACAGTATGGGATTGAAGCAATCGAGAAATACGGAGCAATCAAAGGGGGCGCTTTGACTGTTTGGAGAATACTGCGCTGCAATCCATTTGCAAAAGGAGGGTATGACCCGGTACCTTAAGGAGGATAAAAGATGTATGGGATTTTAGCTGTCGGTTACGGAGACTGGCCGATTATCAAGCAGATTGCCTGGCTGTTGGGTAAACTGATGAATGGAATCTATAATGTGATGAATGCGATTGGTATTCAAAATATCGGTATTTGTATCATTATATTTACGATCATTATTTACACATTAATGATTCCTCTTACGATCAAACAACAGAAATGGTCTAAGATGTCTGCTGTTATGCAGCCTGATATAAGAAAAATACAAAAAAAATATGCAGGAAAAAGAGATCAGGCTTCCATGTTAAAACAGCAGGAAGAAATGCAGATCATATATGAAAAATACGGAACTTCTCCAACAGGAGGATGTCTTCCGATGTTAATACAGATGCCGATCTTGTTTGCTTTGTACCCGGTAGTTTCTAATATACCAAAATATGTACAAGGCGTAAAAGATGTTTATATGCCTGTTGTAAATCAGATTATGGCGACAGATGGTTTCCAGAAGATCATGGAAAAAATAGGAGAAGCAAGTCCGGTTCTTATGAGTCCAAAATCTTATGATTATTCGAAAGTGGATACCATTGTCAATGCGCTTTATAAATTTCAGGATTCTACATGGAATACATTAGTTGATAAAATGCCTTCTCTAAGTGAGATCGTAAATGATACGGTCAGTCAGGTAGGTCATTTAAATACTTTCCTTGGGATCAATATTGGAGAGCAGCCTTTGACTATGTTAATGTCAGCATTCCATGATTTTTCTATCATAGGGATCATTATGGCTGTTATCATTCCTTTGATGGCAGGACTTACACAGTTTATCAGTGTAAAATTACAGCCGCAGCCGGCAATGCAGGATAATGGAGATAATCCGATGGCGGGTTCTATGAAAACAATGATCTATACAATGCCGCTGATTTCTGTTGTATTTGGATTTACTCTTCCTGCAGGTCTTGGTTTGTATTGGGCAGCAAGTGCTCTGGTAAGATGTGTACAGCAGCTTGCGATTAATAAGTATTTAAGCAAGAAAACAGTGGAAGAATTGATTGAAGAGAATCAGAAAAAGGCAGCTAAGAAGCGTGAGAAAAAAGGTACTTCTGCTCAGGAAATAAATCGAATGGCAACACAAAGTACAAGAAACGTGACAGCGAAGAAAAAATCAAATATGTCTGATTCCGAAAAAGAAGAAAAGTTAAAAAAAGCCGCAGAATATAGTAAGAATGCAAAACCGGGAAGTCTTGCAGCTAAGGCAAATCTGGTAAGCAGATATAATGGCAATGACGGCATAAGCAAAGAAAAAACGAAGAAAGAAGATAGTGATAAATAGTTATCGCGGGAAGGAGCAGGGATGAACGGGAGTATCAGAGTATCAGCAAAGACTGTCGATGATGCAATAACAGAAGCATTGATTCAGTTGGGTGTAACAAGTGACCGACTGGAATATGAAGTGATTGAAAAGGGAAGCGCCGGTTTTCTGGGAATTGGAATGAAACAGGCAGTAATTGAAGCAAGAAGAAAGCCAGAACCAAAACCAGAGATCATAAAAGAAGAACCTGTTAAGAAACCCGAGATAAAAAAGGAAAAGCCAAAACAGGCTGAAAAAATTGCACCTGCAGAAAAAACAGAAGAAAAAGTTGTTGAAAAACAGGAAGAAACTTCTGTAAAACAAAAAGAGGATCTTGCTGAAGTAACGGATGAAGCAATCAAAGCCGTAGAAGATTTCTTAAAGGATACTTTGTCTGCTATGGATATGGAAGTAGAAATCACTTCTAAAGTAGATGAAGACGGTGCTTTAAGCATTGAGATGAATGGAAAACACATGGGAATTTTGATCGGCAAAAGAGGACAGACATTGGATGCGCTGCAATATCTTGCAAATCGTGTGGCAAATAAACATCAGGAAGGATATGTGCGTGTTAAATTAGATACAGAAAATTATCGTGCAAGAAGAGAAGAAACTCTGAAGAATCTGGCAAAGAATATTGCGCATAAGGTGAAAAGAACACGCAGAGCAGTATCTCTCGAACCTATGAATCCATATGAAAGAAGAATCATCCACGCTGCTTTACAGGCAGATCCATATGTTACGACACATAGTGAAGGGGAAGAACCTTACAGAAAAGTAGTTGTTACATTAAAGAAATAGGAAGATTATAGAAGCGAAAGAGACGTTTTACGCTTCACGGAAACTTTCGTGAAGATAAAAAGCGTCTCTTTTTGTTATTGAGGTGAAAGATGAAGAAAGATACAATTGCCGCAATATCTACAGGAATGACGAATGCGGGAATCGGAATCGTCAGGATTAGTGGAAATGAAGCATTTGAAGTGATAGATAGAATTTATAAAGGAAAAGAAATATTATCAGAAGCAGACAGTCATACGATCCACTATGGGTTTATCCAAAAAGACAATGAAAATGTGGATGAAGTTCTTGTCAGCGTTATGAAAGCTCCAAAAACATTTACAGGAGAAGATATAGTAGAGATTAATTGTCACGGAGGTACTTTTGTTCTACAAAAAGTTCTGGAAACTGTATTAGAAAATGGGGCAAGAGCAGCAGAGCCTGGAGAATTTACAAAAAGAGCCTTTTTAAATGGAAAAATAGATCTATCCCAGGCGGAGGCAGTTATCGATGTGATACAGTCTCAAAATGAGTATGCCCTGAAAAGTTCTGTTAGTCAGCTAAAAGGAAGTGTAAGAAGAAAGATAGAAGAAATCAGGAAAGAAATCTTATACCATACAGCTTTTATAGAGACCGCCTTAGACGATCCGGAACATATCAGCGTGGATGGGTATGGTGAAAAATTACAAAATACAATAGAGAAAATAAAAAAAGAACTAAAAAAACTAATTTCTTCCGCAGATGATGGAAGAATCCTGAAAGAAGGAATACAAACTGTAATTGTAGGAAAACCAAATGCAGGAAAATCCTCTCTTTTAAATGTACTGTCAGGAAGAGAACGTGCTATCGTAACAGATATAGAAGGTACGACAAGAGATATTTTAGAGGAACAGATACACTTGCAGGGATTAAATTTGAATATGATCGATACTGCAGGGATTAGAGAAACAGAAGATATCATTGAAAAAATGGGTGTAGAAAAGGCAAAGGAATATATAAAAGCTGCAGATCTTATTATTTATGTAGTAGATGCTTCTAGAAATCTGGATGAAAATGATGAAAAGATATTAAATCTTGTGTATAATAAAAAAGCAATTATTTTGTTAAATAAGTCAGATTTAGATACTGTTATTACAAAAGAGGATATAGAACAAAAAATAGAAGAAGTTTCATCTGTTTATAAAACAGATGAGAAAAAGAAAGAAAATAACATTCCTATGATCGACATATCTGCAAAAAAAGAACAAGGTATCAGAGAATTTGAAGAAACTTTAAAAAGAATGTTTTTAAGGGGAAATATTTCTTTTAATGATGAAATCTATATAACAAATCTAAGGCAAAAGGAGGCTTTAAAAGAAGCGGTAAACAGTCTGGAAAAGGTGACAGAGAGTATAAATAATCAAATGCCGGAGGATTTCTATTCTATAGATTTAATGGATGCATATGAGATATTAGGAAGTATTACAGGAGAAACAATAGGAGAAGATTTGGTCAATGAAATATTCAGTAAATTCTGTATGGGAAAATAAAGATGTGTATGATGTAGTTGTAGTAGGAGCAGGACATGCGGGATGTGAAGCTGCGCTTGCCACAGCAAGACTTGGTTTTAAGACGATCATGTTTACTGTCAGTGTAGACAGTATTGCCTTAATGCCTTGTAATCCCAATATCGGAGGAAGTTCCAAAGGACATCTTGTCAGAGAAATAGATGCACTAGGAGGAGAAATGGGAAAGGTGATCGACCGGACATTTATCCAGTCTAAAATGTTAAATCGCTCAAAGGGTCCGGCAGTCCATTCACTTCGTGCACAGGCAGATAAGGCAGAATATACAAAAGAAATGAGAAAAGTTCTGCAAAATCAGAAAAATCTGGATATTAAACAAATGGAAGTAACAGATATTTTAACTGAGAATGGAAAAATAACAGGGATACAGACCTATTCAGGAGCTATTTACCGTTGTTCTGCGGTAATACTTTGTACAGGAACTTATTTAAAAGCGAGATGTATATATGGAGAGGTAAGCACTCCTACAGGCCCAAATGGACTGCAAAGCGCAAATTATCTGACAGATAGTTTGAAATCACTTGGGATTAAAATGTATCGTTTTAAAACAGGAACACCTGCAAGGATCGATAGGAATACAATTGATTTCAGCAAAATGGAAGAACAAAAAGGCGACGAAAGGATTGTTCCCTTTTCATTTACAACAAATGCAGATGATGTGCAGATTGAACAAGTTTCCTGCTGGCTGACTTATACAAATGAAAAAACGCATGAGATCATAAGGGAAAATCTGGACAGATCCCCTTTATTTTCTGGAATGATAGAAGGAACAGGACCAAGATACTGTCCGTCTATTGAAGATAAGGTTGTAAAATTTGCTGATAAAAACAGACATCAGGTATTTATAGAACCGGAGGGATTAAATACAACAGAAATGTACGTAGGAGGAATGTCTAGTTCATTGCCAGAAGATGTGCAATATGCTATGTATAGAAGTGTTCCGGGGCTTGAGAATGTTAAAATCGTAAGAAATGCCTATGCGATAGAATATGATTGTATTGATGCAAGACAATTAAAAAGTACACTGGAATTTAAAGAGGTAGAAGGTCTTTTCAGCGGCGGACAGTTTAATGGAAGTTCAGGATATGAGGAGGCAGCGGCACAGGGACTGATCGCAGGTATCAATGCGGCAAGAAAGCTGCAGGGAAAAGAAGGAATCGTGATCGATCGTTCAGAAGGATATATAGGAGTCCTCATAGATGATTTGGTTACAAAGGAAAGTCATGAACCCTATAGGATGATGACATCCAGGGCAGAATACCGTCTTTTGTTGAGACAAGATAATGCCGATCTTCGTTTGACAAAAAGGGGATACGAAATAGGTTTGATTGATGAAACACGCTATCAAAATTTATTAAAAAAAGAGCAGTTGATAGAAGAAGAAATAAAAAGGGCAGAGCATACAAATATTGGAACATCTGGAGAGGTGCAAAATTTACTTTCTTCTTATGGAAGCACATTTCTTACTTCTGGTACTACACTGGCAGATTTGATAAGACGTCCGGAGCTATCTTATGAAAGTCTTAAACCTATAGATAAAGAAAGAAAAGAACTTCCGGCGGATGTAACAGAGCAAGTTGAAATTAATATTAAGTATGACGGATATATAAAGAGACAAAAAAGACAGGTTGAACAATTTAAAAAATTGGAAAAAAAGAAAATACCGCAAGATATAAATTATGATATGATCCAGAGCCTTCGTATTGAAGCAAAGCAGAAATTAAGCCAGCTTCGTCCGGAATCAATAGGGCAGGCATCAAGAATATCTGGTGTCTCACCGGCAGATATTTCTGTTCTTTTAGTATATCTGGAAGGTATATATAACAAAACAGATAAATAGGATGATAAATTATATGGCAGAAAAATTTGATATACAATTAAAACATTTAAAAATAGATTTAGATGATACGCAGAGAAAACAGTTCCGAGATTATTATGAATTGCTTGTAGAATGGAATAAGATTATGAACCTGACAGGCATTACAGAATATGAGGAAGTGTATGAAAAGCATTTTATTGACAGTCTTGCAGTAGTGAAGGTTCTCGACATGACAAAATATACATCCCTGATTGATATAGGAACAGGCGCCGGTTTTCCGGGAATTCCGTTAAAAATAGCTTTTCCGGATATGCAGGTGGTTCTTTTGGATTCCTTAAATAAGAGAGTAAAATTCTTAAATGAAGTCATAAAGAAATTGGAATTAAAGAATATTACTGCTATACATGGCAGAGCAGAAGACTTTGCGAAACAGGAAGTATATAGAGAGAAGTTTGATCTATGTGTTTCACGTGCAGTTGCAAATTTATCTACATTAAGTGAATATTGTATACCATTCATACGGGTGGGGGGTATATTTATTTCTTACAAAAGCAGTACTGCTGATGAAGAGATAAAACAGGCAGAAAAGGCTGTACACATTTTAGGCGGAAAAATATGTGATAGTATAAAATTTCAGATACCGGAATCAGAAATTGGGAGATCTTTTATTAAAATACAAAAAAATAAAAATACACCTAAAAAGTATCCAAGAAAAGCAGGATTACCAACAAAAGAACCATTGTAAATATGACTTCACGCTGCTGCGGATTTCCAAACAGAAGTATTTATTTCCTTCTGATAGTGGAGCGAAACTTCTGATTGAAAGAGACAACAAAGAAACACTGTGTCAGATAAGCGGGCCTGCCCTGTGTTCTGACACAGTGTTTCTTTGTGTACCTTCTATAGTTTTTTCTGTTTTGAATATAAGCTTATGTTCTTCCGCAGTGTTAGTTCAATTCTGCTTACGCTTCATTTCGCTATCGGCTATCGCTGAATGAAAAGGAACAGCTCACACCCTGTTTACATGCAAACATGACACAGGGTGTAGACTGTTCTTTTTGTACTGCTTGTTGCTTCGGTAAATTTCTATTTTACTTTTCTTCTGAAAATAATATTTTTATTTGTTCTATAAATTCATCTGGTCTTTCCATATGAGGAAGATGTTTTGTTTTGTTGATTCCTATAATTTCTATGGAAGGTAATTGGTTCTGGTATTGATTAGCTATTAATCCATATTCAGGATTAGAATTTCCTATAATAATAAAAATACTATTAGTAAGTTTGTGTAAACAATAAAGTATATTAGAGTTAGTGTATCTGCCTTTTTGACTGGCATAGAGATATTTTGAATGGGTATTCTTTTTATGAGAAGATTCAAAATAGGTCATAATACTTTTTTCATCAATTAAATTTTGGTTATAATAGTATGAAGAATAGAAATCTTGTCCAATCGTCTTTTTGTTTACAGCAATATTATAAATAAAAGTTCCAAGTATAGGAGCAGATATTAAATGTTTCATAAGTTTTGTCCGCTTAGTTGGGATTTTGGCAAGGGAGACAAGATTTTCTGGATTTACTGATATAACACGGTTTATATTAGTAGGATCATTTGCACATGCCATAATTACAAATGAACTTGAAAGGCCAGATACTACTACATCTGTTTTTTCTCCAATGACATGTTTGATAAAATCATTTATCATTTGTACATAAAGAAAATTAGTATAAGTTAAATTTGGTTTATCTGAACAACCACATCCAAGTAGATCAATGGTATAAACTGTATTTGTTTTTGAAAGTGTTTCTGTTATTTTAGACCATTCATAAGAAGAACTTCCTACGGTTAAATCATGTATTAATAGAATAGGAGATCCTGTTCCTTGATTTTTGTAAGCTATTTTTCCAAAACGCCAATCATAATAGTTGTATTTATCAGAATCTAACAAATTATCTACAGTAGAAATATAATACACTAGTCTATTTATTATATGCATGATTCCTAAAGTGCTGCCTGTTAATGCTGTAAAAACAGCTACCTTCTTTTTAAAATTCAATGTATCACCTGCTTTCAATTATATTTTTAATTATACTACACTCTTTCTTGCAAATAAACCCTAAATTATTTTAAATTTATGCCTGGTATTAGTAAATAAAATTTGAAATTAAGAAAATATATTAATAGAAATAATTGTAATATGTTTTGGTACTTTTTTAGAAATAGTTGGTTTTGATTGTATTTAATTATTGAAAATAAATGTTTCACGTGAAACATTAAATAAATGATTTTATATGTTATAATAATTAGTGAAAATATGCAAATCGAAACTCGTATTTAATAATAGTTTCAAAAAAGATGTTTCACGTGAAACATTATTATAGATAATAAAATTAAAAGGTGATATAATAATAAAGTATTCATCAGAAAGGAGTACAAAAATGAGCAGAATTATTGCAATAGCCAATCAAAAAGGCGGTGTAGGAAAAACAACAACAGCAATTAATCTTTCCGCTTCTTTGGCAAGCTTAGGAAAAAAAGTTTTAGCACTTGATATGGATCCACAAGGAAATATGACAAGTGGATTAAGTGTAGATAAAAATGAAGTTGAAAATAGTATATATGATTTGATTATAGGAAATGTCGGAGTAGAAAATTGCGTATGTAAAGATGTTTTAGAAAATCTAGATGTACTTCCTTCAAATATTGATTTATCAGCAGCTGAAATAGAATTGATTGGTGTAGAAAACAAAGAGTTTATAATTAAAAAAGAAGTGGATAAAATAAGAGATAATTATGACTTTGTTATTATTGATTGTCCTCCGGCATTGAGCATGCTTACAATCAATGCAATGACAACAGCAGATTCGGTTTTAGTACCTATACAATGTGAATACTATGCGTTGGAGGGACTTAGCCAGCTTATACATACTATTGAACTGGTTCAGGAAAGATTAAATCCTTCTTTGAAAATAGAAGGAGTGGTATTTACAATGTATGATGCCAGAACAAATTTATCACTGCAAGTTGTAGAAAATGTAAAAGATAATTTAGAACAAAATATTTATAAAACAATTATCCCAAGAAATATTAGACTTGCAGAAGCACCAAGTTATGGAATGCCTATAAATCTATATGATGCAAAATCGACAGGGGCTGAAAGTTATATGATGCTCGCAGAGGAAGTGATTCATAAAGGGGAGGAATAAACAATGGCAGTGAAGAGAAACGGACTTGGGAAAGGATTAGATAGTCTTATACCTTCAAAGACAGAAATTAAAAATAAATCTAACGTATCCATTGATAAAAACAATGATACAAAGGAAGAAAATAGCAGTGGAGAAGTAAAGGTTAAAATTAATTTAGTAGAACCGAACCGAGATCAACCAAGAAAAGATTTTGATGAAGACGCGCTTTTAGAATTGGCTGATTCTATAAAACAATTTGGTGTTTTACAGCCATTACTTGTTCAGAAAAAGAAAGATTATTATGAGATCATTGCAGGAGAGAGAAGATGGAGAGCAGCAAAATTAGCTGGTTTAAAAGAAGTCCCTGTCCTGATAAAAGAATATACAGAACAAGAAATAGTTGAAATCTCTTTGATAGAGAATATACAGAGAGAAAACTTAAATCCAATAGAAGAAGCAATGGCATATAAGAAACTTCTAGAAGAATTTAATCTGAAACAAGATGAAGTTGCGGAGAGAGTTTCTAAAAGCAGAACTGCAGTTACAAATTCCATGAGACTTTTAAAATTAAGCAGTCGAGTACAGCAAATGATCGTCGATGATATGATAAGTACAGGTCATGCAAGAGCACTGCTTGCTATTGATGATGAAGAACAGCAGTTTATTCTCGCAAATAAAATATTTGATGAAAAGTTAAGCGTAAGGGAAACAGAAAAACTTGTCAAAGAGATAAAAAATCCAAAAAAGGAAGTAAAAAAAGAAAAAAAAGAACATACGTTTGTATATGAAAATATTGAAGAACATATGAAAAACGTCATTGGTACAAAGGTAAGCGTGACTCCAAAAGCAAATGGAAAAGGAAAAATAGAGATAGAATATTATTCAGAAGAAGAATTAGAAAGAATTTACGATTTAATTATGACGATCCAAAATAAATAAAAATTTCGGGGAGAATAAGATAAAAAGAATTTACGTACATTGAAAATTAATAAGGAGACCTGATGAATATGGAAAGCAAAATTTTAGAAAATATAGGCATTGATCCATTCTATATTTTTGTAATATTATTTTTTATACAAATTATATTGTTTATATTACTGATAAGTGCCAATATGAAATATAATCGACTAAAGGCAAGTTATTCATCTTTTATGAAAGGAAAAGACGGAAAAAATCTGGAAGATAGTATATTTGAAAGATTTGATATGCTAGAAGAGATTTCAAAAATGGCGAAAGAAAACCGTGACAACATCAAAGATATTTATAAAAAGATAGAAAACAATTATCAAAAGATCGGTATTGTAAAATATGATGCATTTCATGAAATGGGGGGAGATTTGAGTTTTGCATTGACAATGTTGGATCAAAATAATAATGGATGGATCTTAAATGCTATGCATAGCAGGGGAGGCTGTTATACGTATATTAAAGAAATTGTAAAAGGGGAAAGTTATATAGAACTTGCAGAGGAAGAAAGAGAATCACTCGAAAAAGCAATTTATCAGGAAGCATATGATCTTAAAGACATGGAAAAATAAAACAATCAAGCAGTAAAGTAAAAAATAACAAGATGAGATTAAAGAAATAAAAAAAGGGAGAGGAAAAGAAGAATATGTTAGATATTAAATTTGTAAGAACAAATCCGGATAGAGTAAAAGAAAATATCAAAAATAAGTTTCAGGATGAAAAACTTCCATTAGTAGATGAAGTTTTAGAATTGGACAAAAAAAATAGAGAAATAAAGCAGGAAGTAGAATCTCTGCGAGCAGAAAAGAATAAAATCTCCAAAAGTATCGGCGCTATGATGGCACAGGGAAAAAAAGAAGAAGCAGAAGAACTTAAAAAACAAGTTACAGAAAATGCCGACAGAATGGAAAAATTGTCTGCAGAAGAAAAAGAAGTAGAAGAAAAGATTAAGAAAATTATGATGACGATTCCAAATATTATCGATCCATCTGTTCCGATTGGTAAAGATGATAGTGAGAATGTGGAAGTGGAAAGATTTGGAGAACCGGTAGTTCCTGAATTTGAAATCCCTTATCATACAGAGATCATGGAAGCTTTTCAGGGAATTGATTTAGATAGTGCAAGAAGAGTTGCAGGAAATGGTTTCTATTATCTGATGGGGGATATTGCAAGGCTGCATTCCTCAGTCATAGCATATGCGAGAGATTTTATGATAAACAGAGGTTTTACGTATTGTGTGCCACCTTTCATGATCCGCAGTAATGTTGTGACAGGCGTCATGAGTTTTGCAGAAATGGATGCCATGATGTATAAAATCGAAGGAGAAGATCTATATCTGATCGGAACAAGCGAACATTCCATGATCGGAAAATTTATTGATACTATGCTGACAGAAGAGGAACTTCCGCAGACATTGACGAGCTATTCTCCATGTTTCAGAAAAGAAAAAGGCGCGCACGGTATAGAAGAACGAGGCGTATATAGGATCCATCAATTTGAAAAACAGGAAATGATCGTAGTATGTAAACCGGAAGATAGTATGCAGTGGTATGATAAATTATGGCAAAATACAGTAGATCTTTTCCGCTCTTTAGACATTCCTGTGCGTACTCTGGAATGTTGTTCAGGAGATCTGGCTGATTTGAAGGTGAAATCTGTGGATGTAGAAGCCTGGTCTCCAAGACAGAAAAAATATTTTGAAGTAGGCAGCTGTTCAAATTTAGGAGATGCACAGGCAAGAAGACTGGGAATCAGAGTAAAAGGAGAAAATGGAAAATATTTTGCGCATACATTAAATAATACAGTAGTAGCACCTCCGAGAATGTTGATCGCATTTTTGGAAAATAATCTTCAAGCTGATGGCAGTGTGAGAATACCAGAAGCGCTCCGCCCATATATGGGAGGCTGTGAAAAAATCGTGCCAAAAAAATAGTCTAAATTGGAGAACACAATGCACCAATATTTAAAAGCAATCGGTTTTGGAAATCTTCAGACCAGAAAAGAATTAAAAGAAATTTTAAAACAAGCAGAAGAAAATTTTACACATCAGATGATTGTTTCCTATCATACTTCAGAAGATTTCTGTGAATATCAGAAAGAGTATGGGCAGAATATGGGAATTACACTTTGTGGAGAATTGGATGAACAAGAAAATTTTGACATGAGCTATTATTTTCCATATTTTGAAGGAAGCGGAGTTACAACTTATGCAGAAATCGCTGTAGAAAAGAGAATAGAAAGAGAGCAATACATCGGAGTATGTGAGGATCCAAAAGTTGGGATCAGCCTGATATTTACTCTGCAAAATGGTGTAGAGTATATGAAAGAGAAACAGATTGGTTTTCTGTCCGGTCTAGAAACTTCCGTTACATTTGCAGGGCTGGCACTTTCCGGAAAAATATTATTTCCTGTCAGAAAAGATGAAAAGCAGATAAAAAATGAGCAAGAAGCATCACAAAACAGAAAAAAATTATTAAATGCAGCGAGAAGTGGAGATCAGACAGCTATAGAGACTCTGACATTGGATGATATGGATATTTATTCTAAAGTGTCAAAAAGGTTGATAAGCGAAGATATTTTTTCGATTGTAGATACGTATTTTATGCCCTATGGAGTTGAATGTGATCTATATTCTATAATGGGAGAAATACTTGCTGTAAGGGAACGTGAAAATATACTGACAAAAGAAAGAATATATCAGATGAAACTAGATGTAAATGAATTACAGTTTGATATTTGTGTACCCGCCGCAGAGGTGATGGGAGAACCGGAAATAGGAAGAAGGTTTAAAGGTACAATATGGCTGCAGGGATACATTAATTTTTAATGTATCCCTGCAATAATTTTATATCCCTTTTATCTATTTTATTTCTGCTTTTTAGGAATAGAAAAGCTAATACAAGTACCTTGTCCTATATGGCTGATGATGGATAATCCTGCATTATCAGGATACGTAAGAATTAAACGTTTATGTGTATTTTTGATTCCTATATGGTGCTCTTGTTCTTCTGAAGACTCTAGAGAAATACGGATCTGTTCCAAGCGCTCTTTTTCAATACCTATCCCATTGTCTAAGATATGAAATCTTAAAGAATCTCCGGCATCATAAATTTTAATACGTATCACTAAAGTATCATGAGGAGATTGAAGACTATAGTGTATACTGTTTTCAAGGAGAGGCTGAAATAGAAGACGGATTACAGAATACTGCAATAAAGATTCATCATAGTCCCATAAAAGTACAATTTGTCCAGGATTATGAAATTTTTGTATTTCTATATATTCTTTACAGGACTGTATTTCATCTTTCAAAGAAACAGGAGTTCTGGAATCTTCCAGTGCATAGCGCAGTATATCTGAAAGTGCATGTATTAATTTGCTGGCTGATGCCTGATAGCCTTCGTTTTTTATAATTTCCATATCGATTGACTGCAAAGTATTAAAGAAAAAGTGAGGATTAATCTGAAGCTGCAGAGCTTTAAGTTCACTGAGTGTTTTCTTTAGCTGATATTCTTTTACTTGCATTGTTAATGTGTTATTTTTAACAAAAGTGAGAATTACACGATTTAGAATCAGATTATATTCATCTAGTTTTTTTGCGTCAATAAGTCCACCATTGTCATCAAGCGGAAGTTTTCCTTTTTCAGCTTTCCACAAAATATCCATAAGAAGTTCTATTTGATGAAAATTTTTTTGAGTCAGGTAAAGACTTAGTATCAGACATAGTATTGCAGCGATTATAATACCGACCATAACACAATAAAAAATATTATACATAAGACGATAAATGTCGTGTGAAGGAACAAGTGATAAAAAGTGAAGATTATAATCCGGATAGGTAAATTCAGTTGCAGTATAAGTATGATCATCATATTTAACGGAAGAAAGATAATGGCCCTCATTGGATAAAGATAGAGACAATTGTTCATGAAGTCCTTGATCTTCTTTAAAGTTTAATTGTTTTGCATTTTCATTAGAAAATAAAATCATTCCATTTGAATCCGTTACAAAGACAGATTCATTAGGATAATTTTCAAGAGAAGACAGAAGATTTGACAAAACAGCTGGATTTAAATTAATGACTAAAACGCCGTCATAATATTGAATCCTCCTATAAATAGTCACGACCTTATGAGCGTCTTCAAAATGATAATTCTGAGCGGTACGTAAAGTAATCCACTTATCTTCTTCTTTTGTATGTGTTTTAAAATCTTCCAGCCACTGTTTATCGGCAGAATGACTGATAGAGGTTAATTTTCTATTTGTCTGGAAAAAGTAGTCTTCTTCATTTGGAAAATATACATATACAGAATCTACATAGGAAGAGCTGGATTTTAAATTTTCAAAAATATAAAACATGATATTTTTTGTAATATTTTCTTTATAATCCATAGAATTTTGGTTAAGAATACGATACATAGACATGGAGATAGAACTATTTGTGTTCATTAAATCTGCTACATCATCCCCTTTTGTAAGAATTTCTTCCATGAGCTGACTGCTTATTCGAAAGGTACTTTGTGCCTGCGTATTCGAATCCTGACGGATCTGAAAAAAAGAATAGATAGTAAGAAAAATTCCCATAATAATAACAGGCACAGAAAAAATAAAAAAATATCGAATAAATTTATGAATGAAATATTTTTGTTTCATAAAGCAGTACAAACCTCTTTATTCTTTGATATTGTGATTTCTATATTCTCGTGGTGTCACGTTAAAATATTGTTTAAAAGCACGAGTAAAATTTTTGGGATTATCATATCCTACCATCAAAGAAATCTCATACATCTTAAAATCAATATTCTGCAATAATTCTGCAGCACGTTCCATTTTACACTGAATCAAATAATCAGAAAAGGTTACTAAGGTTATCTTATGAAACAATTTTGAAAAATATCCGGGACTCAAATGGACATGGAGAGCCGTATTTTCGAGGGAAGCTTCATTTAAATTTTTCTGGACATAATCTTTTGCCATAGAGATGATTTTTTTATGATAAGAGTCATCATTATTTTGTATGCTTTGAGGAATAGCATCAGATGATTTTTCCAGCATTTCTTTAATATGCAGCATTGTTGTTGTCAGTTCTTCATATTTGATAGGTTTTAGCAGAAAATCATGTACTTGATAACGAATGGCCTGTTGCGCATAGTCAAAATGTTTATATCCTGTAAGAATGACAATTTCGATCGGATTTTTATTTTCGCGAAGCATACGGATCAAGTCCAGACCGGAAATATTTGGAAGCCGTATATCCGTTAAAAGAATATCCGCATGCTCAACAGATAAATAATGAAAAGCATCCTGCCCATTGGAGAAACTGGCTGTTACCTGTATTCCAAGAGAATCCCATGGAAATAGATGAATAAGACATTCGCGGATATTGGATTCGTCTTCTACTATAACTAAATTTAACATAAGAGTTCCTCACTTTAGGTTATAAAAAGAGTGAAAATATTAATAATTGATACTTATGTAAAAAATCATATCATAATGTCAGAATAAAAGTCAAGAAACGTATCTAGGATAAAAAATAAGAGTGTGCTAATTTTAAAGTATAAAAAAAAGGAGGAACAGATTTATGAAAAAGAAGTATTTAGCAGTTTTATTATCAGCAGCTATGTTTGTTACATCGGCAGCAGTTTTTACCGGCTGCGGAAAAACAGAGCAGGAAAATAAAACAGCTGGACAAAACACAGAAAGTTCGGACGAGCAGATCACCTTACGTTTTATGTGGTGGGGAGATGACGTAAGACATCAGGCTACTTTGGATGTGATCGAACAATATGAAACAGAACATCCGAATGTAAAGATTGAAGCTGAGTATGGGGGATATGATGGCTATTTTGAAAAACTGACAACACAGCTTTCAGGAGAAACTGCTGCAGATATCATTCAATATAATGCAAATACAGTTTCGGATCTAATGGAAATTGGTGATGTATTTGTAAACTTGGAAGATTATGCAGATATTTTGGATACATCGGATTTTAATCAAGAGTTTATCCAAAATTTTTCCTATTATGATGGTAAAATGATCGCCCTTCCAACAGGAATTAATGGTGGAATCTGGCTGACAAATACACAACTTCTTGATGAAGCAGGAATGGATGCAGAAACTATTAAAACATGGGATGATTTTATTGAAGCGGGAAAAACACTTCATGAAACAAATGAAAACTACTATTTATTCAATATTGATATTGAAACACTTGGAAAAGAACTATTAGGTTCTATCATGGCACAGATCACAGGAGAAGATTTAATTAATAAAGATACAATGAAAATGAATTTTACGAAAGAGGATCTTAAAAAGGCATTTTCATTGATCGACGATATGTATAGAAATAATGTCATAGAACCGGCGGCAGACAGCGCTCCGTATGCGTTAAAATTGAATACAAATCCAAAATGGATTAATCACGAATTGGCATTAGTTTATGGTGCAACATCTAACATATTTGATGGGTATTATGACTTTCAGGATACGGCAATAGCTTTAGATATGCCGGAATTTGAAGATGCTAAAGAATCTGGGATTTTATATGTACCTCCGCAGATGTTAGCAATTTCTTCAAAATGTGAACATCCGGAAGTAGCGGCAGACTTTTTGAATTATTTTTATAATAATGAGACAGCGATCAAGACATTAAAGACATGTCGTTCTCTGCCTGCTACAGAAAAAGGACGGCAGATTTGCGAAGAAGAAGGGTATGCAGATCCGGTATTAGTATCAGCAATTGAAAAAGCTGGAGAAACAGGAACAATACATCAGAATCTTTATACGCCGACAGAAGTTGTAGAGATTTTGCAGGATGGTGTAGAAAAAATTGCATATGGACAGGGAGACGTAGAAAGTATAACAAATGATACAATGAGTCTTCTCGAAGAAACATTAGAACGTTTACAAAAATAATAAAAGTAACTAGGAGGGTTGACGTACTTGTCAACCCTCTGGAAAGTGGGAAGATATGAAAAGAAAGAAACTTGGAGAGGTAAAAGGATACTTGTATATATGTCCATGGGTGATAGGTTTTTTTATGTTTCAATTAATTCCTCTGGTAAATTCTTTTCGATATTCCCTGACTGATATTAAATTAGGAGGGGAATACCAATTTATAGGAATTGAAAATTACATAAGAATGTTTACCGCAGATGTAGATTTATTTAATTCTCTGTGGGTCACAGTTAAATATATCCTAATGGTAGTTCCTGCAAAATTAATATTTGCTTTGATTGTAGCTATGATATTGAGTATGAAGATAAAAGGAATACGGATCTTTAGGACTATGTATTATCTTCCTTCCATACTTGGCGGAAGCGTAGCAATTTCAGCCCTGTGGCGAGTTATGTTTATGAAAACCGGCATTATTAATAATCTGTTGGGAACAGATATTAATTGGCTGGGAGACCCCAAATATGCTTTATTTACAATCGGGTTGATCGATATTTGGCAGTTTGGCTCTTCTATGGTTTTATTCTTTGCGGCATTAAAACAAGTTCCAAGAGAATTATATGAAGCCGCACAGATAGATGGGGCAGGAAAAGTGAAAGTATTTTTTAAAGTAACCCTTCCAATGATCAGTCCTGTCATGTTGTTTAATATTGTGATGCAGACAATCAATGCATTGCAAAACTATACCTCGGCATATGTAGTAACAGGTGGGGGACCTTTGAAATCAACAAATATTATGGCGCTGAAAATATATGAGGATGCTTTTGTGAAATCAGATCTTGGATATGCAAGTGCAGAATCTTGGTTGTTGTTTATATTGCTGCTTTGTTTAAGTGGTTTTATTTTCTTTACTTCAAGATATTGGGTATTTTATGGTGATGAAGGAGGCAAATAAGATGAAAAAGAAAAAATATATGCGTTGGTTCTCCTTTATACTGATAACAGTAATCGGAATATGTATGATTTATCCGCTGGTATGGATGTTTTTCGCATCATTTAAAACAAATGAAGAAATTAATCTTGCAACGAATTTATTACCGGAACATTTTGATTGGTCTGGTTTTATAAAAGGTTGGGAATCTTCCGGACAATATACATTTACAGATTTTTTTATAAATACATTTTTGTTGGTAGTACCTACGGTTTTATTTACTGTTATTTCGTGTACAGTGGTTGCGTATGGCTTTGCCAGATTCTCTTTTAAAGGAAATAAACTTTTATTTGGAATTATGTTATCCACTTTAATGGTTCCAAATGCGGTTCTTATTATTCCAAGATATCTTCTGTTTCGAGATTTTGGGTGGTTGGACAGTTATATGCCATTCTGGATGCCTGCACTATTTGCCTGCTATCCATTTTTCATCTATCAGGAAGTACAATTTTTAAGAGGAATACCCAAAGAGTTGGATGAAGCAGCTAAGATTGACGGATGTAATTCTTTTCAAATATTGACAAAGATCCTTCTTCCTATATTGAAGCCGTCTATGATATCTATTTGTATTTTTCAGACAATCTGGACATGGAATGATTTTATGAATCCATTGATTTACATAAACAGTGTATCAAAATATCCTCTTTCACTGGCATTGAGAATGGGATTGGATGTTGCGGCATCTACAAACTGGAATGAAATTATGTCTATGGCATGTGTTTCGATCATCCCGCTGGTGATCATGTTCTTCTGTCTGCAAAAATATTTTGTAGAAGGGATTGCATCTTCTGGTTTAAAAGGCTGAATGTATATTATATAGAAAAAAATTATATAGAAAAAGGAGAAAATTAATAAATGGAAACTTATACTTTTCGCGCAATGGAGATTCATGATTTTACACAAATATGGAATTTAGATGAAATAAGAAAACGCTTGGATTTTATGGTGCGCAACAATATGAACGCAATGGTTTTTCACGAACCTGGAATAGAAGATAAAATTGTTTTTCCGGCAAAGTTTTTGGGAGGAAGCGGTAATCCAAAAAGTTATTATGATGCTTTTTTAGAAGTAGATCATCCTATTCTAAATCATGCACTGCGTGAAAATTTGAATTTAAATAGAAGAGATTATATAAATCATGTAATTCGAGAAGCAAAAGAAGCAGGTGTGGATATTTATTTTGAAAATAAAGAGTTATGGTTTTCTGATTTTGTTTTGAAATATAAAAAAGAACTTATGCAAGAAGATGGAACAATTTGTCCAAGCAATCCCTTTTGGTATGAAGAATTTTTACCATATAAATATAAAGAGCTCTTTCTTGCTTTGCCGGATCTGGCGGGTATCGTTTGTTCTATCGGTACAGGTGAAGCGAGGCTTGCGATAAGTAATACGTTTGCATGTGGATGTGAAAGATGCCGGAATCTGGATCCAGTAGAATGGTATAAAAACATGATCATGGCAATGTATAAACCTTTTAAAGAAGCAGGAAAGAAATTAATTATCCGAGATTTTATCTATACAAAGGCAGAACAAGACAGATTCCAGAAAGCATTTATCGATATGCCGGAAGAAATCGTATTATCTTTAAAAAATACACCCCATGATTTTTATCCAACTTTCCCGGACAATCCATTAATGGGAAAGGTAGGTGATCATCCGCAGATTACAGAGTATGATGTGAATGGTCAGTTTTTTGGCTGGGGTGCACAGCCATCGGCAATGCTTTCAGATATCAAACGCAGGCTGAAATATGGAAAAGAACATAAAGTAAGTGGCTTCTTGGCAAGAACAGACTGGGAAGGTGTTCAGGACTGGACATGTTTTGATAATTTAAATATGGTGAATTTGTATGCAATTGCGGCATATGCGGAGAATGAAAATATTCAGGAAGAAGAAATTTATCTGCGGTGGCTGCAAGGAGAGCATTTGATCAGTGATACATTAAATCCCGGAGAAGTAAAGAAATGTGTCAAAAAAATTAAAGAAATTATGGATGAGACATGGCCAATCGTCGAAAAGACCAATTTTGTAAATGGATGTTTATTTTCAAACGATAGTTGTATGCATCTGACACCAGAGCAATTTACCTTTATCGGAGGTACACATCATAGTTTAAGTGAATGGGATCCGGAGAAAAAAGATGCATTAGAGATGACAAAAGAAAATATTGCTAAAATTGTATCTGATAAAGAAGACGCATATCTGGCATGTGAAAAGTTGGCAGATCTGGTTGAAAAAGAAAATATGGGGCTGACAGAAACCGCCTATGAGAAGATGAAAGAGCACTTTGCATTTATGCGTTGGTATGTACGCGGGTTTAGACTTACAGCAAGAGGGTATTGTTTTGGCAGATACGTGACAGAAAGAAATGAAGAAGACATTTTATTGGATGGAAAAACAGCATCACAACTTTTAGGTGAAACAATACGTGAAATGGAAATATATAAGGAAGGGCTTTTACAGACTTCGTTTATAGAAAAATATCCTTTTGATGCTCAGTTAAATCCAGAAAGAGTAGAATTCTATACAAATGCATTAAAAAGAATGTTGGAAGAAGGAAAGGCATATGAAACAAATAAAAATTAACCGGGAATGTTTTCGGGATAAAGTTATGGGATGCTGGTTAGGCAAAAATGCAGGTGGAACATTAGGGGAACCTTTGGAAGGAAAATTTGGTGAAAAGAAGATGTTTCATATAAACTGGTATCCGTATCTTCCAGAAGGAGGGATCCCTAATGACGATTTAGAGCTGCAGTTAATCTGGCTGCAGCAGCTGCAGAAAAAAGGACCGGGGATTACAGCAATAGATTTGACAGAAGCTTGGAAAGACTGTGTTGCTTATAATTTTGATGAGTATGGACTTAGTAAAGAAAATATGCAAAAAGGATTGCTGCCTCCTGTATGCGGATGGCATAATAATTCCTTTAAAGATTGTATGGGAAGTCCTATTCGATCAGAATTGTGGGCGTGTATTGCACCGGGATGTCCGGAAGTGGCGGCGTGGTATGCCTATCAAGATGCCATCGTAGACCATGGAGGAGGAGAATCTGTTTATGGAGAAATATTTAATGCAGTGTTAGAATCGTATGCTTTTATAAATGGAAATAAGTTTTCTCTTTTGGATATGGCATTGGCAGCAATTCCATCTTCTTCTTTAACATATCAATGTGTAAAAAAATGTATTGAAAATTATCATGCGGGTATGAAGTATGAAGATAATCGAAATAATCTGGTAGACACATTTTATAATCCAGTAGCGCAGTACTCTCCTTTAAATCTTGCATTTCAGACTATAGGCTGGCTATACGGAGAAGATTTTGGCGATTCTATATGTAAGGCAGTCAATTGTGGATGGGACACAGATTGTACAGCTGCAACTTTAGGAGCAATACTTGGAATCATAGGAGGCGCCTCCTCTTTACCAGAAAAATGGATAGAACCATTGGGATATGATATCGCAACAAATATGACCACCGGCGGAATCAGAAATTTGACTGCCCCTACTAATATACATGAACTGACGGAAGAGGTCTGTGCAGAAGCAGAACGAGTGCTCCGGTATTGGGGATCTAAAATTATTTTTTCGGATAATGATGATATGAGCTCTAATATACAACTTCCGATGCCAAAACTTTCATTTCTGGAAGAATACGAGGCAGACAGTATATCCTATTCATATGGAACAATTAATATAACAGTGAAGTACAAGGATGATGCTGCAATTTTAGGAAACCGGATTTCAGAAATAGGTGTAAAATTTGAAAATCCACATTTAGTTGAAAAAGTATTGCATGTAGCTTTAGAAGTGCCAGATGGTTTTAGCTTATATGAGCCGGTGGACGAAATATTTAAAATCAAAGCAGAAGGCAAAAAAGAAATCGGTTGTAAGATCCAGGCAGATAATTTGAAGATTCAAGAATCTAATCTTTGCTGGCTAAAAGTGCAAATAGAGGAAGAACCTGCTATCCCGGCAATTCCTATTGTCTTATTAGGTGGAAATCGATGGATGATTTCTGAACTCTATCCAGGAAAAAACATAGAAGATGATTGTGGTATAAATGAGGAAGAGTGGTTTGTCAGACCGCCTTGTGGCTTTACCGAACAATGGAATACAGGAAATGATTTACAGTTGGGAACACGCTTCAAAGAGAAGGGAGTGATCTATGCCCTGCATCATATCTACTCTGAAGAAGAGAAAGATGTTGTATTGGGAGTTCCGAACAATGGATATATGAAACTATATTTAAACGGGAAATGGATCCACACTACAACTCAGAAAACACCGCTTAGGGCAAATCTGGGAAATGGCGGCGCTTTGGGAGATTTGTCAAATTATAAAGTTACAAAATTTGTAAAAGGATGGAATCAAATTTTTATTAAACTTCAGGCAGAGGATGTTCCGGAAGAAGCACATTTTACAATTGGCGGTATGAGTACGGTATGCGAGAAAAATCATGGGATGCCTGTCATGGGAATCTGCCGAAATAAGTTTATATGGGAAAGATAGAGCATGAGCATTCAAAAAAATATATTACAAATGAAACCATGGATAAAGCCAGGGTATCTTTCACAAGTTATGAGGGCTGATGAAAGAAGAATGGAATTTGATTGTAAAAATCAAACACTTATACAAAAAGAATGTAAAGTGGACATGGTGTTTATTGGAGATTCTATTATACAAATGTGGGAATTATCCGCCTATTTCCAAGAGTACCCACTTCGGATCATAAACCGGGGAATTGGAGGCGACAGAACTTCATCTCTTCTTCATCGATTTAGGGCAGATGTAGTTCAACTAAAACCTAAAATAGTAGTTATAATGGCAGGAATTAATGACTCTTGGGATTTGGAGTTTGATTATTGGAAGCAGCAAGAAGGGAAAAGATTAGAAAATATTCTACAAGAAGCTTTGATAAATATAGAAAAAATATTAAAGATTTCTGTAGAAGAACAAATATCTGCAGTGCTTTGCTCTATTTTGCCTACTTGTATGGAATGGACAAACCACGAACGTGACAGACAAAAATATGCATATTTGTATAACCAGGAACTGAAAAAAAAGGCGCAGAAATATGGTGTTGTTTTTGCAGACTATTATCCGGCCTTTTTAAATGAAGATGGATATTCTCTAAGAAAAGAATTGAGTTTGGAAGGTCTTCATCCTAATGTATTTGGGTATGACATAATGGCAGAAATTTTGAAAGATAAACTTCAGTTTTTTATTAAGTAAATAATTTTGATAAAAGAGGTACAGACGAGAATGCAGAGGAAGTATTTCCCAATCGCTTGTGCCTCTTTTTTTATAAAATATACCTTGACGTGCTACACTGCCTGAAAGGAATGTATCACGAGATATACGGATGGGTATACATCTTAAAGGTATCTTAGCTATAAATACATTTGTCTATATCCGGTAAAAGTGTATATACAGACGCTCCTAGCATTTTTTCAAAATATTCTTTATATTGGTATGTCTGCTTCCAACGGTCTATCGTAAATGGATATATACCATATCGACATGTCGTATCTACAAATCTTTTTTCCAAAATACAAAAACCTTGTGCATCAGCAAGAGAATCACAAAGTATGATCAATTTGTCATAATCGTCATACTCTGTTTCTTCTAAATAGCGCTTCATAAATTGGTATTGTTTTTCATTGATATCTGCTTTCGATATATCTGTTGTGATGTCTTTGACCGGAAATGAGTGAGTAAGACATATCCTTGCCACACTATTCCATCCTTTGGACATAGCATATTCATATCCGTCTATGGCATGCTTTAAAGCAGATTTGCCATTTCTTCGTCCTATATCATGCAAAATGCCGCAAATATAAGCTTTTTCCACATCTAGCGTTTTGCACGCTTCGGCAATATACTTTGCTGCCGCTCCTACATGATAAGAATGGGCAATCCATAGTCCGGGATTTTGCCTTTCAGCTATTTTTAATTCTTGTTTTGCGTCAGAGATTGTTATAGGATCTTTCATGATATGTCTTTCATCTCCTTTATGTTTTTAAAGAATACTCTATTTTTAACTATAAAATAGCATTTCCGTGATTGAAAACATCTGTTTATTTGTCTGCATAGTATCATATTTTCTTGTATTTAACAATTTGTAAATGTATAATAATGAAAATAGTATAGAATTTTGTTGAATAATCATAGTCCAGTGGTGTGATGTAAAATGAAAATGGATAATAAAAACACATATTTTCTGCTATGTTTCACGAAAATAAAAAGTACCTGCCTAAGCTCTGTCGACCATGTTTTTTTAAAATAAGCAGGGCGTAGCTGATCAGCAAGTAGACGAATTTATCTTGCCGGACAATATAGACGATTGTATTTGAGCAGTGCAAAAACCAATCGCACAAATTTACGGGCAGTTACTATGAGTACATGTTTGTGTTAATGCCTGTTTACCGCTTTATATTTGAAGTAGTAAAAGTCAAGATATTCTTTTTTGCATCTTACAAGAGAAAATGCTGCTTCAGGATCAAGCGGAACCGTGCCAAGGGAATGAGAAGTCATGGCAGAGATAAGGCTGCAAATTATAGGGGTTATGGAAAGTCTTACAGACAATGAATGTTTTTCAATTCTTTTGGAATCGATTTAATGAAAATGGAAGTGGGATTGTGGCTATGTACTTGTTTAAACTATGATCATGCATGACCTAAAAAAAGAAAAAATTAGTGAAAAAAACTTGGCAGAAATATTGTTGAGAAATTTAAATAAATATGTTATATTGTTAAATGTGTTCTTTTAGATAAGCGAGAAAACTTCAATAAAATATTAGCACAGCATAATATCTTTTGAATACGGTAAATACA
>NZ_JBBKBE010000009.1:0-95067 GCF_037890075.1 Mediterraneibacter sp. ICN-202921
GTGGATATGCTATACTACCTACTATATGAAGTATTGTACTGTACAGAAAATTCAGGACTGCTGTCTTGGAAAATTGTACAGAAATCACGGGAAATCGAGGTATATGAATAGGAATGAATATAAATGAATCTGTTGAAAACTATTTAGAAACGATCTTAATACTAAACAACACGCATCCTGTTGTCCGTTCTGTTGACATTGCAGCAGAGCTTGGTTTTAAAAAATCCAGCGTCAGCGTAGCTATGAAAAAGCTGCGGGAAAATAAATATATCGTCGTATCTCCGGAAGGTTATATCACATTGACCGAAGCAGGAAAAGAAATTGCTGAACGTATCTATGAACGCCATACGCTGCTTTCTTCCTGGCTTGAACAACTTGGAGTAGCCAGCGATACAGCAGCTAATGACGCATGCCGTATCGAACACGTGATAAGCGCCGAAAGCTTTGAAGCGATCAAACGGCATATTAAAGACAAAACTATGGAATAGAAAAAAGCTGGACAAGCCAGCAGATATCCCTGTCTGCCGTCTTATCCAGCTTATCTTTTTCTTTAAAAACTTTTTATTGAATAGTATACAAAACTGTCTTTAATTCTTCCGCAGATTTTTTCAGCTTTTCATTTTCTTCTTCATTAAAATCAATCTCCAGCACCTGTTCAGCCCCTTCGCTTCCCACGATTGCCGGAATACTCAAACACAGATCTGAAAGACCATATTCTCCATTCAACAGCACCGATACAGGAACAACTGCATGGCTGTCACGTACGATAGCCTCTGCTATCCTCACCGCAGCCATTCCTATCCCATAATAAGTGGCTCCTTTTCTTTCAATGATCTCATAAGCACTGTCCCGCACCGCATGATAGATTTCTTCCATTTCTGATGTAAAACTTTTATAGCCTTTCATTTTTGCAAAATCTTCCAGTCCGATCCCATAAATATTTGCACAACTCCAAACAGGAAGCTCGCTGTCTCCATGTTCTCCTATGATAAAAGCATGTACATTTCGGCTGTCCACTTTTAACTTCTCACTTAAAATATATTTCAGCCGTGCAGTATCCAGGACCGTTCCCGATCCGATCACTCTTGCCGGAGGAAAGCCGGATTCTTTCAAAGCCACATAAGTCAAAATATCTACAGGATTTGATACAATGAGCAGTATCCCTTCACATCTGACCCTTTTGATTTCTCTGATAACAGATTTCATGATTCCTGCATTTTTTTGCACCAAGTCTAGTCTCGTCTCTCCCGGCCTCTGGTTTGCCCCTGCTGTGATAATGATCACGGAAGCATCTCGTATATCTTCATATCTTCCTGCGTAAATATCCATTGCATGAGCAAAGGGCAGTCCATGGCTAATGTCCATTGCCTCTCCCTCTGCCTTTTTCTCATTTGCATCCAATAAAACGATTTCCGAAAACGTCCCTTTCTGCATAAGTGCATATGCAATAGATGCGCCTACAAACCCGCACCCTATAATTGCCGCTTTTTGTATATTGATCATCTGTATTTCCTCCTCTCCATCAATCCCCTATCGTTTTAGTAGGATATGATTCAACTTCATTGTATAGTATTTTTCACAAATTGCAATCCTTTATGCACGCTTAAAGGAAAACCTGCCTGTTTTATGATATGCAATATAGGATACTGTGGGTATTATGGTATATATTATAGTAATAAAAAAGAGAGGCTGACGTACTTTATGCAGTCGGCATCTCTTTCTTTTAATGGCAGATCTTTCTCTATGTCTTAGATAGAAAGACTTCTCTTGTCATAATCATATAAAGAATTCTTAAATTTAAACTTTTTTCTTTCTTCTTACGCAAATAACTGCTATGATAAGTTTATCAAAAGATTTTACAAGAATATCTGGGAGGTACAAAAGATGGAACAAGAAAACACAATAAATGAAGCTACATCTCCACAATCTGAATCTGCACCGAATACAGCAGAATATGCAGATATGCAAAAAGACACTGCCTCTTCTGCTTCCTCTGTTGCTGCAGCTTCAAATAAAGTCGACAAAGAAACAAAAAATTCAGAAATAGATACACATATCTATGAAACTGTGTACAAAGAAATTCTGGAAAATCTGCATGCCTTTACCCCTGCAGACCAGGTAGCATGCCGGATCACGGAAGAACATATTACATCTTATCTGGAAAACAGCCATGAAGAACGGGTTCTGCAGTACAAAGAGCGACGTGAGAAACGCTTTTTCTCCACACTGGAACTTATTGCTGTCCTTGCTTCTATCGTACTGGTCGTATGGGCTCTGCAGGAAAACTCTGCTATCTTAGTGACCCTGCTCTATATCATCGCAGGTCTGGGAGCATTATTTATATGGCGGTCTCCAGATAAATTAGGACTGCATGTAAAAGGAAAGACAAAAGACACAACAGAGGATGAATAAAAAAACAGCAGGTAGAATGTATTTTTTCGATTCTGCCTGCTGTCTGTTTTTTCTGAAATTATAACCGATCTAGTTTTCTTCTCCTATATGCGCCAAATATGCCAATCCCTGACACAAGAAGCAGTGTGCCCCAAAGTGTTAGATTTGTTTGATCTCCTGTTTTTACACTTCCTGTATCTTCAGGATGCTTCTTATTTGTTGGATCGTCTGTCCCATTTGGAACTCCCGGTGTGCCTGCTTCAGAAACAAATTCCCACGTTCCGGTAAACTTCACATCACTTGTCACAGCTTCTATCTTTTCCGGTGTCCATCCCTTGAATACCCATTTCCCGGTATCCGCTGCCACTTCGTCAAATTGTGTTTTTGATGGACATGCCGTCTCTTTATATTTCACTTTTTCTTTACTTGGGAGCTGCTGCATTACCTTTTTCGGAAGTGTTCCCGTAGAATCTAACGGCACAAATTCGTAATCCACTTCGTACTCCAACGGCGTCCACTGTGCATAGACAGTCATATCACTGTTCACAACCATATTTTCATCAAAAGGCGTCCCTTTTCCGTCCTGCTGTGTATTCCATCCGACAAATTGATATCCT
Organism: Mediterraneibacter sp. ICN-202921; assembly: GCF_037890075.1. NCBI lineage: Bacteria > Bacillati > Bacillota > Clostridia > Lachnospirales > Lachnospiraceae > Mediterraneibacter > Mediterraneibacter sp. ICN-202921. The sequence goes on from NZ_JBBKBE010000009.1 coordinate 3,009, forward strand.
TCTCTGGCAGGAGCCTTCGGCAATTGTCCCAAAGCCTCTCCCTTTTTACATTCCAAAGAAGCCGGATCCGCCTCTGTATCTCCGCCGTTCTTTTCAAAGGTTACCGTGACATTGCCGGCATTTGGATCTTTTGCGATCTTCCAAATGTCTTTTGCACTGTCGGTTGTATCGTGCGCCACGTATAATCCGAAATGTTCCGGCTCTAACGTCAGCTTTGCCGTGGAATTTATCTTATCTTTCGCATATACATATTCCTCCCCTTCCACCGGGTTGGAATTGCTCAAAAAATAAGAAACATTTGTCTTGATCGGTCTTAATTTTCCTGTGCCTGTAAAGGTTCCTCCTGCGCTTAAGGTTCCTACCGTGCCTTTTTCGTCTTTATTGTCCGGGTGATCCGTTCTTGTCAGCGCAAGGGTTCCGTTGACTGTCAGGTTTCCTGAAATCTCATTCGTTCCGGTAATGCCTAAAGTACCCTGTTCGATCTGCATGTTTTTCACATTTGAAATCGCCGGAGCACTATCCTAATCACGTATGACCGCGTCTTTGCTGTTATCCACATAAATGGTATCCACATATGCGATCTGCCAGGTCTTTACATACTTGTCGTTAATAAAATTGACTCTCGTCTCTCCGGTCGTGGTCGTATCGTTCCCCTGCTTGTATCCTTGGATAGACGGCGTACCTTTAAATGTTCCACTTTTCACATCGCAGATGCTGTCGCCCTGGATCGTCGATTTTTTCTCAGCCAGTATGATACCGTTTACAGTACCGCCGTTCATCACGATTTTCACACTGCCCGCAAATAAAGAGGGATTCTGTGAAAAATCTGAAAAATGGCAGCCATACACCTCTTCCATAATTCCGCCGTTGATCTCAACAAGGGAAGCGAATTCTTTCTGCTCCTGATTTTCCACCTTTTGCAGAAGATTATAATTCTCATTTCCGCAGCCTGCGAAAACAACTCCCAGTTTATTCCCGCCATTTACCGTCACATGAATGGTTCCCTGTACGATGTCACTGCTTCCGCCGCCGATAATATTAACGCTTGCATAAGGATCGGAATGATTCCCCTCTGCGGTAGCTTCGATGGTCACATTCGTATTCTTCACAGACGACCGAATCCCGCCGCCGTAAATATGACTGAATATCGCTTTCTGTCCGCTTTTTCCACCGACTGTAACATGGGTATCGCCCTTTACTGCTGCGTATCGTGTACTGATCGTATTGCTGCCGCTGGCATAGCCGCCGCCATAGACATAGCCGAAAGTCCCTGAAGACAGCGTTACGTTCGTATCTCCGCCGACAGATCCATACATGGCATTGGACGCGTCTGACTTCATGCCATCTCCGCCGCCGTACAGTGAATCTATTTTGGAACTGTCAGGAGACGCCGCCACTGTAATATTCGTATCGCCTGCAATGTTGCCATGGAGAGATCCACCGTAAACGATTCCAAACTTTCCACCTCGGATCACCAGATTCGTCTCGGCAAAATTTCCGCCGTTATAATCAATATCCCCATCTTCCAGAATCGTATATTTACCGATACCGCCGCCATATAAATGAAGCTCATCCGCAGCGGTAAAGTTTTCTGTAAAGGTCAGACAATTTCCCTGTGCAAATAGTGTGTGATTCGACGACGTATCCAACTGAATCTTATCCAGGACCAAATCCCCCACCAACAGGTAAGCCTTTGTCTCTGATTTTACTCCGGCATTCACCTTGGGCGTGTTATACAGATATTTTCCCAGATTGTCGACTTTGACCGGCTGCCCCTTACTGGTCAAGGTTACCGTCACTCCGGGGATCCCGCCGAAATTGTTCTGCGTCGTATAACTGCTGTGGTCTGCGCCTTCCAGGTTGATATCTTGTGTAAATACAATCGTTGCTTCTGTCAGCCCTTCTTTGTCTCGTGCCTGCTCGATCTCTGTTACAGCCTGATCGAAGGAAGCTTTATCAGATACTTCCCACGAATTTCCTGCTCTGACGAAGGCTTTTGGCCCTGCTGTTTCTCCGTTTTCCTGTCCATCCACTCCTTTGGAACCTAACTCCCCAGATGGCACAGCTGATCCCTCGCCTGCAGGAATAGTCCCCTCATTGTTCTCATTCCCGCCCTTTTCTTCAAAGCCAGCCACTTCAATTTCTATAGTTTCTTCTTGTCTGATACCATCAACGGTATACGTCACAAGAAAATCATATGCCCCGTTATCGGAAACATTATATTGCACAGCCGTCAGATCTTCCGTTATTTCCATACCGTCAGGTAATCTTAGTTTTTCTAACTGTACCGTTTCCATCTCCGCAAACACTAAAGAAATAGTCGCTTCCGTCTTATCCTCACTCATTTGCTGTATGATTTCATATTGAAGAGGTGAAGTATTTTTTTCTTCAGCAAATACAGTCTGCGGTATTATGCTCAATGTCATAACCAGCGTAAGAAACCATACAGTTACTTTCCCAGGCAGTTTCATTCCTATTTATTTCCTCCTTTTTGACGCGAATCTATGCTAACAGATAAGAGAAATGATAAAAAAGCAGAACATTTCCTAATTATCTCAATATATGACTATATCACTGCTGTCAAAAAATGTCTACTTTTAGCGACAATACATATTGATATTCCTTTTGAAGAAAAAATAAATGCCTGATATTGAACATTTGTATAGAAAGAAATAGACAGCAGGCAGATTGTTTTATGATTCTGCCTGCTGTCTATTTCTTTCTATACTCCGATTTTCTAAACAACATTATCAAGAACCGGTGTCATCAAAACCTTTCCTGTTCCGCGATACACATTCACTAACCCCTCGCCGGAAGCTGCCGATCCCACCAGTGTCTTTCCGGAACGTTCTACTGTGAAATTCAGACTTCCGCTCCATGCGATCGCCATATTCCCGTCTATTTTCAATGTATCATTATTCAACGTAACTTCTATCAATTCTTCTTTCGGGCAGGGAATTTCCAGGCATACGATACCATTTCCCATAATGCCCAGGTTAAAAAGTCCCTCGCCGCCGGCTATTGCAGATGACATATTCGAACGCATAACCGCCTTATGTTTTAAACTGGCATCACAGGCAAGGAATATACCATCATCCAGGACCACAGATCCGTTCCATTCTCCTACATCCAATAAAATGATATGCTTATATGTAGGTTCCAATACTAAAGTACCGGTACCGGCATACTCCGGTTTGATAGCCGACTCGCCCGTCGCTTTTCCCCGGACAGCTTTTCCTAGGAAGTCCCCTACTCCTTTTACGCCGGTTGTTACATTGATTTCTCCTGCCATCCATTGCATAGCGCCTGCCTGCAGTGCGACAGCCGACTGATTCAGAACACATACGACCTGTCTTTTCTTGATATTCATCTCATTACAATAATAAGCTACGATCGCAGACTGCGGCGTCACACTTAGATCCCGCTGGTACTCGATAACAGAAAAACATCCCTTGGAATCTAATACCTTTACATCATCGTTATTAAATAGATTTGAAATATGATACATACTCTTTCCCCTTTCTAGCTCTGATATATCATATTTTACCATAAAAAATCGATTATAAAAAACATAAATTTGATTTTTCTTACATGATCTTCTCTATTCCATAAGCCTCAAACTCTTTAATGACTGCATTCCCGCCATAGGTACGAATCTGGATATGGTTTTGCATATCTTGCGCAAAAATATTATTAGAATGATTGTTCTGATACTGATCTGTGAATATTTCCACTGAACTTTTATCTGAAAAAATATGAATATCTAATTCTTTTTTTCCATTCATTTTAAATGCACTTCTTGAACTTCCTTTGCTCCATCCATCTGCCTGATTTCTGTCTATTACGATTTCTGCATGTTTAAAATCAAACGTACATAGCAGCTGTTTTCCGTTTCCACAGCGCAGACACAATTCCAAGCTTTCTGCATCTGTCTGTTCAAGCAGCACCTTCATTTTCATTTCAAAAGCAATCCCGTCTCCGGCAGATAATTCTCTGCCGTCCGGAGAGATGACCATCTCCTCTTTTTTCTCTCCGCCTGTCCTGAGCATACGCAATTCCTCGATCGGTATAAACTGCAGAGTATAATCTTCCATAAGACGCACTTCTCTTGGAATACTATAGAAGCCGCACCAGCCTTCTTTATACGTAGGTCCCCAGTCCTTCCAGGAAGACATCCATTCCCATTCATTAGCCCAGCCGATCATAACTCTTCTTCCATCTGCTGTAAGAAAAGACTGAGGCGCATAATAGTCTAGTCCCCAATCAATCTCTCCTACGGTATGGTAAATAAATTTCCCTGTATGATATTCGAAATCCCCTACAAAATATATCGCTGTATGTTCGCCTGCCCCCATCGGGGAAACTGTCAATACATATTTATCGCCCAGTTGGTAAAAATCCGGACATTCCCACATAAAGCCCCATTCTCCTCTGCTTTCTGCCAGTACATTGACATACTCCCAGTGAAACATATCTTTGGAACGATACAGCAATACCTGTGCCTTGTTCTCCCTGCTGGCTCCACATACCATATAATAAGTATCTTCATGCTTCCACACTTTAGGGTCTCTGAACTGAGAACTTGGTACGCCTTTTGGAGCTTTCAGCACAGGATTCCCCTCATATTTTTCAAAATGGATTCCATCCTCGCTGTATGCAATGCATTGTGTCTGCTCATTTCCATTCCCATGATTGGCAGCTCCTGTATAGATTAAAAACAGCTTTCCTTCATGTTCGATAGCGCTTCCTGAAAAGCACCCTCCTCTTACATAATCATCATACGATTCGCTGGGAGCCAAAGCCAATGGAAGAAATTCCCAATGAACCATGTCCTCACTGACGGCATGCCCCCAATGAATATGATCCCAAAAGCCATAATATGGATTATATTGATAAAAAAGATGATATTTTCCCCGAAAATATATAAGACCATTGGGATCATTGAGCCATCCTGTCTGCGGCATAAAATGATAGTGTTGACGCATCGCTCCCCTTTTCACCTGTTCTTTCTTCTCCTCTATTTCTTTTTGCGCCTTTCTGATATTTTCCAACATTAATTCTCTTGACATACGTTCCTCCACACGTGCTTTCTGCCTTTTATATTCCAAAGTGTCATCCCTTTACAGCACCTGATGTCATCCCACTGATAATATATTTTTGCAGGAATATATAGAAGATCAGCTCTGGCAGCATAATAAGCAGACTCGCTGCTATGATCGCACTGTAATCCATAGAATACTGCCCTTTAAACATAGATGTCATCAAGGAGACCGTATTCAGCCTGCTGTCCTGTATAAAAGTAGAGGCAAATGGGAATTCATTGTATATATACACTGCGTTAAAAATAACAATCGTTACAAATGTCGGTTTCATAACGGGAATGACTACTCTGGTACATATCTTAAAAAGATTACATCCATCAATTAATGCAGCCTCTTCTAATTCTCCGGGAATTTCTCTTAAGAAACCAGTAAACAATAGTGTATTAAAAGAAATATTGACAGCAACATACGGTATGATCAACCCTAACCTCGTTCCCAGTATCCCCATTGCCGAATCAATGCGGTAAATGGGGAAGATCAGTACGTATATCGGGATCGCTATGCCTGCCAGAAAAAAGAGATAGATATATTCCGCTGTCTGCTTTTTTCTAAAAGTAAGTCTGGCAATAGCAAAGGAACTCATAAAAGTGATCACAATACTGAAAAATGTACTAACAAGTACCAAAATCAGCGTATTAAAATACATGCTTCCAAAGTCGATCGTCTCTAATGCTCTTACATAATTTTCAAAATTCCATGATGTAGGAAATGATAGCGGTGTATTCACGATTTCGTTATTCGTCTTAAAAGAAAGCAAAATCGCCCATATAATTGGAATCAGCAAGATAAAGACCAGAGCTGCGACAACCACATAAAAAGCAATTTGTTTTATGGTTTTTCTTTTTCCTGTCATAATTCTCTCCTTTTCTTTTTCGTTGTGATCCTGATATAGGCAAATGAACCTGCGATCGAAAGTACAAGTATCGCAACAGCGATGGCCATGCCATATCCATACTTTCTCGAACTAAACACAGTAAAATACATATAAGATGTAAGGAGTTCCGACTGATGAGCCGGTCCCCCTCCTGTCATCTGATATACCAATTCGTATATTTTGAAAACTCCGGTTATAATCAAAACAATATTGATAATAAATGTCTCTTTCAACATAGGTATTGTTACATAAAACAATCTTTGCAGTGCATTTGCACCATCCATCGCACAGGCTTCATATATATCTGCCGGAATCGTTTTTATCCCGGAGAGGAAGATGGTTGCATGAAAGCCCATAACCTGCCAGGTAAATACGATGGCAAGCGCCAGAGGAGACCATTTTGTCCCCCCGATCCATTCAATGGCCAGCGCATCCAAACCTATACTACGGAGGATATTATTGAGCAGCCCATACTGCGGATTCATAATATATCCCCATATAATACCGATAATAATGGGTGCTATTATATAAGGTGCAAATACAACCATTTTAAAAAATGCATTTCCCCTAAAAGCTCTGTTCATCAACATAGCGGTTAAAAATGAACCCACAAGAAGAAACAATAGACTGCACACCAGAACAATACATGTATTTCTTAAAGCAATTAAAAACAATTCGTCTCCAAACATCCGTATATAGTTATCAAAACCTCTAAATTCTGCTTTGCCCATGCCGCTGTAGTCTGTAAAACTATAATACACTGCGACAAATACGGGAATAATAATAAACACCATATATACAAGTAATGTTGGAATCAGCATAACTGCTTTTGCTTTTTTTGTACTTACCCAATGCATAATATCCTCCAAATTTTGTATAAATCTAATATCTGTTTTCTTTTATCGCTCCGCACTGTGCAGATCTTCTACATAATCTGCCGCCTCCTCAGGTGTATATACTCCTGTCATAACACCAAATGTCGCATCGAAATATCCATAGGCTACAGTAGAAGATAAAGAATTAAAAGGTTCACGAACCGCTTCCCAATCATCATTTAGAGCCTGTATCATCGTTGCCAGTACCGGATGTTCTTCTACATTTACTTCACCTTCATACTGGGAACAAGGCAGCGCCGCTGTATCTTCAGCGATAATTTTTGTTCCTTCTTCTCCATAATAAAATTGCCAGAACTGCATAATTGCATCCAAAAGCTCTTTATCCTCTGCCGCTTTTGCAGAAACTACATATACTCCACCGGAAGCCTTTATTCCAATTTGCTGCGGATACTCACTGTCTGAAAAAGTCGGCCCCCAGAAAAAACCGATGTTCTGGGCTATATCACTGGCCTCAAAATCACCAATGTCCCATGCGCCAGAATTAAACATGGCTGCCTGTCCGCCAAGAAATTGCTCTTTTGCTTCAAAATATCCCATATTCGCGATATTCTCTGTGAAAGTCTTGTTGTCCCGCATTTCTTCTACTTTTTCAAAATAATGTATAAAATCTTCATTATTCCAGGAAACGCTTCCATCGTTCAATCCTTCCAGTTTATCGAAGAAACCATAACGTGCCAGCATCGTCTCAAATGCCCAGATACTGTAATTATCCTGTGCTCCTACTGTAAGTGGTACGATGCCTGCGTCATTTAATTTGTTGACAGCCTCTGTAAATTCTTCATAAGTCTCAGGAGCTTCTTCAATCCCTGCTTGTTCAAAAAGTGCTTTATTATAGAAAAAGCCTGCCATCATCACTTCACTTGGAAGACCAAAATCTTTTTCATCAACTGTACAGGAATTTACCAAGCCTGGTAACAGACTTTCATTAATTCCATATTCATCCAACGCTTCCGTCATATCATATAAATATCCATTTTGTGCAAATTCTTTTGCCGGGGCCTGTTCAAGCCAAAAAATATCCGGTAATTTATTTTCATCTGCTAATAATGTCATTTGTTTGTTGTGCTCAGATACTTCCTTTCCAGTTATATCAATTTTAATATTTGGATGTTCTTTTTCAAATGCTTCAATAATTTTCATCATATGGGGTTCCTGTTCTTCAATATTTGCTACATGTTCTGCAAATTCAATCGTAATCGTATCCCCATTTCCAGATTGTTCTTTTTTCTCATTTGCACCGCATCCTGCCATTGAAACCGTTAAGAGTACTGCCGCTGCAACTGCCGTTACTTTTTCCCATGTTTTTTTCTTCATAATACTTCTCCTTTAATCATCTAATTGAATTCCATCTAAAGTACCATATAATATATCGTACTTTTTCACCCATTTTCCATTTTTCTTTTCTTGTCTGTATACTCCCCATGCATTTCCGCAGATAAAGAAACTGGACATGTCTTCTTCCATTACCGGATGTATAGAAAGTGTTTTCTTATACATATCACTCTTTTGTCCCAGCAATGCCTGCAGGATCCCCCAGCTTGCCATCGCTCTGCAATAATGATGGCCGGATTCGATTTCACTAAACGGATTTCGCTTGTATCCGTCGTATCTGTCGCGTATAGATTTTACGATCGTCAGGCCTTCTTCTACGCACCCCAGATAAATCAGATTTGCTGCCACAGAATATTCTACACCTGTCCATACCTCTCCTGCATATGATAAGGGAAATTTCGGTCTACCTCCTTTCGGCCATGTTGCAATTACCATACCTTTTTCGTCATTGATCGCATACGCACGATGTACACTGTCCGTATGGTAAAAGTCTGTTTGATAGTTGTACTTAAATACCGATTCCATAGCTGTTTTCATATGGTCTTTCGGCAGTACTTCTCCTATTCCTGACATATAGGCCAGAAACTGTCCCAACAGTTGATCTGACAGACATCCTTTTCCAAACTGATATTTATATCTGTCCACATCCTCCAGAACCTGTTCATAGTATTCGCCATTAAACAAAAGCTTATCTGCCAGCTGTGCTCCTTTCTTATACAGCTGCCCGTAGATCTTTTCATGTTCTTGATCACCTAAGATGGCCGCCATCTCTTCACAGCACTTTAAAGCTGCGAGAAATATACTGTCCGTCATTGGATTTAAACCGTAAAACTCAATGTCATACGTGGTATTCTGCTGTCCATCCAACACACCATCTCCATCTGTATCCCACTGTTTTATCGCGTAATCCATCGCCTGCACTGCTTTTTCCCAGATCGTCTTTAAAAAATTCATGTCCCCGGAATTTTTAAAATCGCGGTAAATGCGCACAATACTGCCCAACTGACCGTCACATGCCGGCACCATCTCATATCGCTTCTGCCCAAATACAGAAAACATCCGTGTAGACATACAGCCATTTTCATCTGTTTCCTGCAAAAATTCCACATTACGCATTGTTTGTTCCAGTTCTGGAAACAGAAAAGCCACTGTCTGTTCATAATTCCATACATGGGGAACGCTGCCGTAACCACATCCTATATCATCACGGATCCCTTCAAATCCTCCAAAAGTCCCATCCTCCAGCCGAAAGCAAAGATTACTTCTTAAATTTGTAATATTCGCTGTTAAGGCATCGATCACATAGTAGGGCAGTGTTGTCTGATGAAACATAGCATCAGCAAAATCTCTGCTTCCTTTTTCCAATCTGGACATTTCCGCATAAATATACTCTCCCGCATCCCATGCATTGGAAAACTGCGTTGCATAATAATTTCTTGTAACTCCATATTTTCCATCTTGAAAATTTTCATAATCTTCATCAAATTCAATCCATGCCTTTACCCTATTCGGAAAATACCAGGTGATGACAAATTCAAATGTTTTCTCTTCTTGCGGAGCCAGCGTACAATAGGAACCGATGGAGCCGATTTTTTCTCTTCTTTTTAAAAAACTGAAATTATGGAATTGAGCAAATTCACATCCAACACTGTCCGAGATCGTTTCTTTTTCCAATCGTCCATCTTCCGTAAAATCATCCCAAAAATCCTGGATCCCATCCACCCACTCTCCATCAAACCACTGTGTTTTATAAGTCACATTCTCCCCTGTGGTCATAATCGCCATGTTTCCATATCTAAGATGGCTCTCTTCCAAATGTTCCGGTTCATAGTAAAGCCCTTTGATATTTCCTGTTTCACGATAGACATTTTTCACACTGTCTGCCAGCTTCAAATTTTCGATAACATCGTATCCTTCAAAACCGGAAGCATTGGGAAGGGTTCCAACCAAGCTTACTTCTGTAGGATGATTCGATGTATTTTTAACATGGTATCTGATAATAGCTCCGGGAATACTGGAATCATTTACATTCAGCGGTATAAACGGCGTAAAAGCTTCCATACTCACCTGCACCGGCAATTCTGAATCGAAGAACTTTACATTGGCAAACGGATACTCGCATGTCATTTCCGAATCTTCCATTCTTGGAAGATTTACAAGTTCTGCCTGCAAATAACCATGCGAGCTTGTATAAGGAGGCAAAAGCCTTGCTTCTAGTATTTTAGATATTGGTTTTTCCATGTTTTCATTTTCTGTCCGGATAGCAAAAAATGATAATGGAAATTTCGTATTTTTAGCAGGCCAGTTAAAAATTTCCCAGTCCAGAAATTTTCCTCTTGTATTTACAGAAAAATTGCCTGTTCCGATTCCTCCCAGAAGAAAACGTACTTCAGATGCATCTCGTTTGTAAATCCGTGGAGTTCTGTCATATAGCTCTTTTTTTGAGAATATTTTATCCATTTTTCTTCCTCCTGTTTAATATGGAACGGGTTCCATATATTTTAAAAATAAAAAGCCTCTTTTCCGATATGTGGAACCCGTTCCATATATCGGAAAAGAAAGTAGAGAGTTTCCTCTCTTGACAATTTAATTATATCCTCTTTGCCGTATATGTCAATACTAATTTTCTATTTCAAACTCACATTGTACAATATGTTAGATTTTCTCTTATACTTTTTGTGTATTTCGCCGTATATCTCGTATATCTTATACAATTGTTGTTTTCCCTTTTCTCATTTCTACCTCTAACATAATTTGTTTATTTACATAAGATGTCCCACTGATCAAGTCACAGATCAAATTCACAGATTCCTTTGCCAGTTTTTCTATCGGCTGGACCACTGCTGTCATTTTGGGCTCTACCATTTCTGTAATATAGGTCCCATCATATGCTACAAATTTAACTTCCTGGGGTACTTTCCTATTTCTTCGGATCACCTCGTTCATACACTCAATCGCCAGTCTGTCTACTGCAAATACTCCGTCAAATTCTATATTTTTCGAAAAAACATCCTGCACGACTTCCACATAATATTCAGAATCAAATCTATTCCATTCCAATTCATAGGAATAGATCTGTATATGATTCTCCTGCACTATACGCTCAAATTCAAAATGCCTCTCATGATAAGGAGATTTCACTTCTGTCGCGCCCTTAAAATGTAAAATCTTCGTACATCCGTTTTTTATCAAAGTCTGTGCTGCCAGACGTCCTCCGTTTCTATGATTCACTGCTACCACAGGAATATGTTCCCCTAAATATCTGTCTAATGCTACAATAGGTTTTTGTATCTTCTTGTATTCTTCCACCTCCAAAGAGTGAACTCCCGTAATAACACCGTCTACAATATGCCGATTCAGCATATCTAAATATTCCATTTCAGCATTTACTTCTTTCGCCGTATTGCACAACATCATCTTAAAGCCGGCATGATACAATTCACCTTCCACATAATCTACAAATTCTGCAAAAAATGGATTTAAAACATTCGGTACTAACACCGCAATAATCCCCGTCTTTTTATGATAGAGATTCCTTGCAAGTTCATTTGGGGTATAATTCAATTCCTTCATGACCCGTTCAATCTTATCTCTTGTTTCAACGGACACATAGCCGCTCCCATTTAATAATCTAGATACAGTCCCCACTCCTACGTGAGCTTTCTTTGCCACATCTTTAATACTCGCCACATATATCCTCTCCTTTTTATAACATATTTTTACCTTATAGTATTTCAAAATGAAAGTCAAACACTATTTTAAAGACCTATTTTTCTCTGTACCGGTCTGTTCACACACACTGCATCCTATAGAACACCCTGTAGGAGTACCCGCGCAGCCTCCCAGAGCTGTTTCTTTTAATTCCACCGGCATATTTTTTCCCACTCTGTACATGGCAGCTGCCATCTCATCAAATGGAATGGGAAATTCTACACCGCTTAAAGCGATCTGCGCACAGGTAACTGCATTTAATGCGCCGAGGGCATTTCTATTCTGACATGGTATTTCCACCAAGCCTGCCACAGGATCGCAGACAAGCCCAAGCATATTGGCTAACGCCATACTGGCCGCATTTAAGCACGCAGAAGGCGTCCCTCCCATCATCTCTGTTACAGCTGCGGCAGCCATAGCTGAAGCAGAACCGATCTCTGCCTGGCAACCCGCCTCCGCTCCCGATACAGAGGCATTTCTCATCAACAGATACCCAACCGCCGATGCACAGTAAAGACCGTTTTCTATTTCTTCATCTGACAGGTCTTTTTCCTCCTGTAACGCAAGCAGCGCTCCTGGAATCACCCCAGAAGATCCCGCTGTAGGCGCCGCCACGATCAGTCCCATAGAGGCGTTGACTTCCGGTACAGCCATACTGTAAGCGATCACACAATTCATAAATGGATCGCATATGCTCTCTTTCGTTTTCCCAAATTCTGCAATCTTCTTTGCTTCCCCGCCAGTCAATCCACTAATAGATTTTTCTGGCTTTAATAACGGGTTTTTAGCAGCATTCTTCATAATGGATAAGACTTTATCCATTTTTCTTTTTATTTCCTTCTCTGTCCATGCCCCATTTTCTATTTCTCTTTCTCTCATTATGTCGGAAATCTTTTTGTTTTTCGATCCACACAGTTTTAACAAATCTTTTCCCGAATGGAAATCTGGCATTGTCCCTACCTCCTACAATTGAATCAGTAAAATTTCCAATACAGCTGGATTTTGTTTCATCTCTGTCAGTATACTTTCCGGGATTTTCTCATCCGATTCCACTACTGTATACGCAATATCTCCTTTCTTTTCACGGAACAGCCGCATAAATGCTATATTCACGTTCCGTGCTGCCAGACATTGGCTGATATGCGCCGCTACTCCAGGCTTGTCTGCCTGTTTTACGATCAAAGTGCTATATTCTCCCGTAAATTCAACATGAATACCGTTAATACGGGTGATTTTTATCTTTCCTCCCCCGGTCGATTCTCCCCGCACACACATTTCTTTGCCTGTACAGCCTCTGAGCACTATATCTACTGTATTCGGATGTTCCGGCACGTTCTCTTCATCTGCTGTATAGGAATAGGAAATCCCCTGCTCCTGTGCCCAGCGAAAGGACTCACGTATACGTGGATCATCCGTCTCAAATCCAAGGATCCCACCTAAAAGCGCTTTATCAGTTCCGTGTCCTTGATACGTTCTGGCAAAAGAACCGTATAAAATAAATTTTACACTTATGATCCGCTCCGGAAACATCTTTCGCGCCATTCTTCCTATTGAAGCGGCGCCTGCCGTATGAGAACTGGAAGGGCCGATCATATTTGGTCCCAACACATCAAATATACTCAAAAACTCCATTTCCCTATCCTCCCTCCGGATGGCATGCTCATACGAGCACGCATCCCTGTTTATTTATTACATAGGAACGCAGTTTCCCGCATAAAAGAACCTGTCTTTATCTATATAGTACCCCATATTGGGAAATACAACCAGATAAAAACAGGCCGTTTTTAAATCTTTTGCTAAATTGCCAGCAAATGCCTTCTAAATCAAGCGATTTCTGTAACTGTATAATCCTGATCTTCTACTGTCTTTTTCAAGACAGCATCCTCTACCTCTTCATTTAAAGTAAGAACTGCGGTTCCCTCTGTATGGCTTACAGCCGCTTCTTCCACTTGCGGGAGCGCTTCTAAACACTTCTTTACTCTTGCCTCACAGTGTCCACACATCATGCCTTCAATACGCATTGTTTTTTTCATCTTTTCTTCCTCCTGTTTTTTATATGATTTTTTTTGTTTTCTTTTCCTATCCTTTGAACCGTCATACATTTTAAACCAATTCAGCCGCAGTGCATTGGTCACCACGCAGAAACTGGAAAGACTCATTGCCGCTGCTCCAAACATAGGATTTAACTGCCAGCCAAAGATCGGGATCCAGAGCCCCGCTGCCAATGGTATACCGATGACATTATAAATAAATGCCCAAAAAAGATTTTCGTGGATATTGCGCAGTGTGGCACGGCTCAGCCGAATTGCTGCAGGCACATCACGCAGTCTGCTCTTCATCAATACGACATCAGCCGCATCGATGGCTATATCTGTTCCTGCCCCGATAGCAATTCCCATATCCGCTCTGGTCAGCGCCGGCGCATCATTGATGCCGTCTCCTACCATTGCTACTTTTCCTTTTTTCTTTAAAGCACGGATCACACTTTCTTTTCCATCCGGCAGCACGCCTGCGATTACTTCATCAACACCCGCCTTCTCCCCGATTGCTCTAGCAGTCTGCTCATTATCGCCAGTGAGCATCACAACATGTATTCCCATATCTTTTAGTTCTTTTATCGCCTGTGGGCTGTCCTCTTTGAGCACATCAGCTACTGCGATGACTCCCAATAGTTTTCCGCTTCTGCTAAAGAACAAAGGCGTTTTTCCTTCCTTAGACAAAAGTCTTGCCTGTTTTTGTATAGTTTCAGAAACTTCTGCCTTTCCCATAATAAACTTTAAATTTCCGCCATGAAGAAGTTCTGTGCTTACCCTTCCAGTAAGTCCATTCCCAGGTACAGCAGAAAATTCCGTCACCTCGCCTGCCGTCCGTATATTTTTCTCTTCTGCTTCTGTTAAGATCGCAAGGGCAAGAGGATGTTCGCTTTTTTTCTCCAGTGCGTAAGCAAAGGATAACAACTCTTCTTCTGTCACGCCCTCTTCTGCAAGCACATCCGTGACACGTGGTTCCCCGCTTGTGATCGTTCCGGTCTTATCCAACGCAACAGTCTGTATTTTCCCTGTCTCTTCCAAAGATACCGCTGTTTTAAACATAATTCCATGTTTTGCGCCCATGCCGTTTCCAACCATAATAGCAACCGGCGTTGCAAGACCTAATGCGCAAGGACAACTGATGACCAGAACAGAGATACCTCTTGCAAGGGCAAAGCCAATAGTCTGCCCTGCCAAAAGCCAGATCAGCATTGTCACCACCGCAAGAATGATCACTGCTGGAACAAATACTCCTGACACCTTATCTGCTACTTTCGCGATCGGTGCTTTTGTTGCCGCAGCATCACTGACCATTTGTATGATCTGGGACAATGTTGTGTCCTCCCCTACCCGTACTGCCTCACAGCGGATGAAACCGGATGTATTTAGAGTAGCCGCTGAAACAGCATCTCCCGGCTCTTTATCGACCGGAATACTCTCTCCTGTCAGCGCTGCTTCATTTATGGCGCTGCTGCCCTCTAATATGATGCCATCTACAGGTATATTTTCACCAGGGCGGACTACAAAGATATCCCCCTTCACAACTTCTTCTATAGACACTTTTATCTCTTCTCCATTACGCAGCACTACCGCTGTCTTTGGCGCCAGTTTCATCAAACTTTTCAATGCGTCTGTAGTCCGGCCTTTAGAACGTGCCTCCAACATCTTTCCGACAGTGATCAATGTCAGGATCATTGCCGCCGACTCAAAATAAAATTCATGCATGTAAGACATGACTTTCCCCATATCTGCGTGCATCTGTGCGTCTGTCATAGCGAACAGCGCATACAGGCTGTACCCATAAGAAGCACTTGCTCCCAGTGCTACCAGTGTGTCCATATTCGGAGCTTTATGCCATAAACTCTTAAAACCACTGATAAAAAACTTCTGGTTGATCACCATGATAGTCGTTGTAAAAAGGAGCTGTATCAGTCCCATCGCCACATGGTTGCCCTCTATAAATCCAGGAACCGGCCAGTTCCACATCATATGTCCCATAGAAATATACATAAGCGGGAGCAAAAAGACAAGGGATAGAATCAATCGCTTTTTTAATTTTGGTGTCTCTTTATCTTGCAGAAACTCCTCCTGCGACGCCGTACCTGCCGTTTGCTCGTTCTTTGTCTTCAGACCTTTTTCAGCCGCTCCATACCCAGCTGCTTCTACGGCAGCGATCACATCTGAAGCCTTAGCCTCTCCTTCCACTCCCATGGAATTGGTCAAAAGGCTGACAGAACAAGATGAGACCCCCGGTACTTTTGCAACCGCTTTTTCTACCCTTGCGCTGCATGCGGCACAACTCATCCCTGTAACAGTATATTGCTTCATATATTTCCTCCTGTCTATCTCATCAATTTCTGTAATGTTACGACCAATTCGTCGATTGTCTCCTCTTTTCCTTCTCGTATATCTTCAGCTACACATGTGCGGATATGATTTGCCAGAAGGACTTTATTAAAACTATTTAAAGCTGCGTTTACCGCAGAGACCTGGATCAGTATATCTGTACAGTATACATCATTCTCTACCATCTTTTTGATACCCCGTACTTGTCCTTCGATCCTGTTTAAACGATTGAGCAAATCCTTATATTCCTTCTCTGAACGCTCTTTTGTTTTGTGCGTACAACAACATTCTTTTCTCTCTTCCATTTTCATCACCTCTGTTTACATTATATACCCCTTAAGGGTATATTGCAAGTAAAAAATAATTAGTGTACTCTTACAACATTTCCTTATCTATATTTACAGCTAAAAAAGAATCGGCAGAACATCTTGTCCTGTCGATTCTCCTGCCTCTATATCAATGTTTTGATACGAAATGCTTCCATTCCCGGATATTTTGCACTGTCTCTTAACTCTTCCTCGATCCGCAGCAGCTGGTTATACTTTGCCACTCTCTCACTTCTGCTTGGAGCTCCTGTCTTGATCTGACGCATATTCAGTGCCGCCGCCAGATCCGCGATCGTCGTATCCTCTGTCTCTCCTGAACGATGAGAAGCAATGGCTGTATAACCTGCCCTATGTGCCATTTTGATTGCCTCTAATGTCTCGGATACCGTTCCTATCTGGTTTAATTTGATCAGAATAGAATTTGCGCATCCTTGCGAGATTCCTTTATGCAGTCTCTCTGTATTTGTCACAAACAGATCATCCCCGACAAGCTGCACCTTATCTCCCAATTGTTTTGTAAGAAGTTTCCAGCCTTCCCAATCTTCTTCATCCAATCCATCTTCAATGGAATAAATCGGATATTTATCACACAGTGTTTTCCAATGTTCTACCAATTCTGCCGAAGTAAATTTTTTTTTGCATTTCGGAAGTACATACTCCCCCTTTTTTTTGCCTTTCCACTCACTGGAAGCGGCATCCATCGCAAGAACAAAATCTTTTCCCGGTTCATACCCCGCTGTTTTTATCGCTTCTAATATCAATTGGATTGCTTCCTCATCACTTGCAAGATCCGGGGCAAATCCTCCTTCATCTCCTACAGAAGTCGCCAGTCCTTTTTCTTTCAAGAGCGTTGCCAGAGCATGAAATACTTCTGTACACCACCGCAGCCCCTCCCGAAATGAAACAGCGCCCACAGGCATGATCATAAATTCCTGTACATCCACTGTATTCGCCGCATGGGCTCCTCCATTTAGTATGTTCATCATAGGAACCGGCAGATCATTTCCATTCACTCCGCCCAAAAAACGGTACAAAGGAATATCCAAAGACAGAGCCGCCGCTCTTGCGCATGCGATGGATACCGCAAGGATCGCATTGGCGCCCAACTTTGACTTGTCTCTTGTCCCATCTGCCTCTATCATGGCCCTATCTGCCGCATATATATCTGATGCGTCCATTCCTTTCAATGTTTTACATATTACTGTATTGATATTCTCTACCGCTTTGGAGACCCCTTTTCCCCTGAAACGTTTCTTGTCTCCGTCTCTTAGTTCTAATGCTTCAAACTCACCTGTAGAAGCGCCGCTTGGAGCCATGCCTCTGCCCACAGTTCCGTCCATCAGCCAAACTTCTGCTTCAACAGTCGGATTTCCTCTGGAATCAATAATCTCACGGCCTATTACTTTTTCAATCTGCAAATACTCCATATACACTCCATCCTTTCCCACAACATTCCTTCGCTGACCCGACATATGTAATACGGGCTGTGAAGAAATTTAACAGCATTTTTCTCTTTTAATATATTCCCTTGTCTGTATAAAAATATACCTTTCTTCTGCTGTAATAAGCTATGATTGATTTTTCCATATGGCTATGCTATATTTTTAACATATATATATAGGATGAACAAATCAAATAGAGAAAGAAGGCGTTTTTTACAATGGTAAATGAACAAATTGCAGAATTATTGAATACACAGGTAAACAAAGAGTTTTATTCTGCTTATCTGTACCTGGCATTTTCCAATTATTTCTCAGAAGTCGGTTTAGATGGCTTTTCCAACTGGTATCTGATACAAGCTCAGGAAGAACGTGATCACGCTATGTTGTTTGTACAATATATGCAAAATAATGATCTTTCTGTTGCTTATGAGGCGATCGACAAACCCGTATTCCAAGCAAATGAGCACCTCGATGTACTTAAAGCGGCTCTGAACCATGAACGTTATGTAACTGGACTGATCCATAATATCTACGGAGCAGCCAGCGATAAAAAAGATTTTCGTACTATGCAGTTTTTAGACTGGTTTGTAAAAGAACAAGGGGAAGAAGAAACAAATGCCGCAGATCTAGTCAAAAAAATGGAACTTTTTGGTTCAGATCCAAAGAGTCTATACCTGCTGGATCAGGAAATGGCGACCCGTACCTATAGCGCGCCATCACTTGTACTGTAAGGCTCTGCAATAGAAAAGGAAAAAAAGAAGAAAACCCAGCCGTGATCATAGCCGTGTTTTCTTCTTTTTTTCTATCTTTTATCTGCTTTTTCTGAGCGCTTTCCCGCCATGACTCTTCAAGCGTTCTTTTTCAACAGACGATCCAACAATTCATGTCCGTTCTCCTGAAAGATCCCGGTTTGCCCTGCTGTTTTCTCGCAGTAGGTTTCCTCTCCTTTCACTTGACGCGTGCTGTCATATAACAAATACGGAACAGGGTCTCCAGTATGTGTACGCAGACGGATTGGTGTTGGATGATCCGGCAGTACCAGCATACGGAACTCCTCTCCTGTCTCTTTGATCCGTTCGGACACAGGTCCGATAATCTGTGCGTCAATATACTCGATCGCTTTGATCTTATCTTTTACACTTCCCTGATGTCCCATCTCATCCGGCGCTTCCACATGGATATAGACAAAATCATATCCATCCTCTGTCAGTACTTTCACTGCCGCCTCTGCTTTACCGGCATAGTTCGTATGAAGTCCTCCATTGGCACCTTCCACCACGACATTGTGCATCCCTGCCCCCACAGCAATTCCTTTGAGTAAATCCACTGCTGAGATCATTGCGCCTTTGACATGATTCTTTTTTTCAAAAGAGACCAGTGCCGGTCTCGTACCAGCTCCCCAAAACCATGCAGAATTCGCCGGATTCAGACCTTTTTCCCGGCGTGCCTGATTAACCGGATGATTTTTTAGTATGTCATAACTTTTTTCCATCATTTTCCGCAGCGTCTTATCTGCCGGCAGATACTCGCCAATACGCTTTGTCAAGATATCATGCGGAGCCGTCAGTTCTTTTACTTCTCCATTCTTCTGGATCAGCAGATGACGATAACTCGTCCCCACATAGAATGTATAGCCGTCTTCCTTCAGCCCTTCCCTAAGAGCTTCTATCAGCAGGGAGGCTTCCTGTGTCGTGATTTCACCAGAACTATGGTCGAGTATCCTTCGCTCTTCATACGTATCTTCTTCCTCAGACAGCGTAACGAGATTACAGCGGAAGGAAACATCCTGCGGAGCCATATCCACGCCGATACTTAAAGCTTCCAAAGGGGAACGTCCCGTATAAAATGTCTTTGGATCATATCCAATCACAGATAGATTGGCCGTGTCGCTTCCCGGCGCCATCCCTAAGGGCACCGTACGTACCATCCCAAGTTCCGACATCGGAGCCAGTCTGTCCAGATTTTCTGTTTTTGCTGTCTCAAGCGGCGTCCTGCCTTCTAATTCCTCGATCGGTTCATCTGCCATCCCATCACACAATACGATTATGTATTTCATATATCTATATACCCTCTTACTCTTCAATTCGAATCATATGGAGAATTCCTGGAAATTCTGCCGCATTCTTACTGTACTCGCCTTCCGTCATCGCCTCTGTCACAAAACCAAATTCGTCCTCCAGCTCCTTTACTTTTACCAGTCTTATAAGACCAAATTTGCTTTCTAGGTGAGGCTTCATAGCTTCTGCATCTCCTGCGATCCGCACAAAATATCTTTTTACAGTCTCCGCTATCGGGAAAAGTTCTACTTTCTCACTCTCCCACATTGTCATGATATTCCTGTTCAGATGTTTTGCTGCGTCTACCACATCTGCAACTACCGCGCTTGCAGTCGGCAGTTTCCCTGCGCCGCTTCCATAAAACATCGCGTCTCCCAACACATTTCCATGTACAAAAACAGCGTTGAATACACCGTTTACACTATACAGAGGATGCTCTGCTGGAAGAAGATACGGCGCCACGATCGCATGTAAATGTTCGTTCTCTCTTCTGCTGGAAGCAAGAAGTTTGATCGTCATTCCCATCTCTTTTGCATACATCATATCCTGCTTTGTGATCTTTGTGATCCCTTCTGTATAAATATCTTCAAAGTCTACCTGATGTCCCGAGATCAGGCTGGACAGAATGGCGATCTTACGGCATGCATCATACCCTTCTACATCCGCCTCCGGATTACGCTCCGCATATCCATTCGCCTGCGCTTCTTTTAATACTTCCTCATAGTCTGCTCCCTCATAGAACATTTTCGTGAGCATATAGTTCGTCGTTCCATTCAAAATCCCCGTAATCTCTTCTATCTCATCCGCTGTGATAGACGAATTCAGCGCACGGATGATCGGGATCCCGCCTCCTACGCTCGCTTCAAACAAGAAGTTGATATTTTTCTCTTTGGCGATCGACAAAAGCTCTGCGCCGTGCTTTGCCACCAATGCCTTATTGGAAGTTGCCACGCTTTTCCCTGCCAGCAGACAACGTTTAACAAACGTATATGCCGGCTCGATTCCACCCATTACTTCGACTACAATCTGTATTTCGGGATCATTTACGATCACCTCAAAGTCATGTACCAGTTTTTCCTGTATAGGATCTCCTGGGAAATCACGGATATCCAGCACATATTTAATATAAATTTCATCTCCGACTCTCTGATTGATCCGTTTTCCGTTTGTATCGATCACTTCTATTACGCCGGAGCCTACTGTTCCATACCCTAATACTGCTATATTTACCATCTTTTTCTCCCTTCTTCTCTCCTTTTTGTCTCATCCTTTCACGAGACTATTCATCCTTCATACTCAGATATGCATTGATAAATGCGTCCAGGCTTCCGTCCATGACTGCATTTACATTGCTGATTTCCGTATTTGTCCGATGATCTTTCACCATAGTATATGGCTGCATAACATAAGAACGTATCTGACTTCCAAAACCGATTTCTTTGATTTCTCCACGAATATCTGACATTTTTTCCGCCTGTTCCTGCTGCTTCATTAAAAACAGCTTTGATTTCAGCATCTGCATCGCCTTGTCTTTATTCATATGCTGTGACCGTTCATTCTGGCATTGTACCACTATGCCGGTAGGCAGATGCGTGATACGAACCGCGGAAGATGTCTTATTGATATGCTGTCCTCCCGCCCCGCTGGAACGGTACGTATCTATTTTCAGATCATCTTCATTGATCTCAATGTCAATGTCCTCTTCAATATCCGGGATCACATCACAGGAGGCAAATGACGTCTGCCTTTTGCCCGCCGCATTAAAGGGAGAAATACGCACTAACCGATGAACCCCTTTTTCCGAACGCAGATATCCGTATGCATTAGTACCTTTCACTTCAAAAGTAACACCTTTGATGCCTGCCACATCACCTTCCAGATAATCCAGCACCTCTACGGCAAACCCTTTTTTTTCTGCCCATCTTACATACATACGGTACAGCATGCCTGCCCAATCACAGGATTCTGTTCCTCCCGCTCCGGCATGCAAAGTCACGATCGCATTGTCTTTATCATAAGGTCCTGTCAGCAATGTCCGTATCCGTATTTCTTCAAACTTGCTTTCGAACAGCTCCAACTCTGCCTCTATTTCCTCTGCTGCACTCTCATCCGCTTCCTCTGCACTTAGTTCGATCAAGACTTTTAAGTCCTCATAATCAGAACACAATTTCTCGATCTGCTCGACAAATGCCTGCAGATCTTTTAATTGTTTCATCGTCTGCTGTGACTCTTCCGGTTTATCCCAGAAACCGGGTTCCTCAATCTTCCTTTGTAATTCTTCAATCTGCTCATTCTTTGACGCTAAGTCAAAGTGAATCCCTCAAATCTTTCAGCGGTTCTTCATATGCAGATAATCTGTTTTTTAACTCCTCTAACAAAACCACCTTTTTCACCTCTTTCTTTTTTTCTGCGAGCATCCTGCTTTCACAGCCTCGTCCGCACAATTCCTCGCAATTATCTGAAAAAGTGCGGCATCGGTTAAAATGCCACACTTTTTCTTGCACTTTTACCAGAAGTTTTTCTACTTCCTGCCGCAGCACTGTTTATATTTTTTGCCGCTTCCGCATGGACATGGATCATTCGGATAGATTTTCTTTTCTTCCCTTCTTTTAGGAGCCCGCACAGAACTTTCATCTTTATTCGTGCCTGTTACTTTCGCAACTTCCTCCCTCTCAACCTTTTGTTCAACGCGGATATGGAACAGCGTGCGGATCGTTGTCTCTGCAATCGCGCCTGTCATCTCGCCAAACATATTATATCCCATCATCTTATATTCTACAAGGGGATCTCTCTGTCCATATGCCTGAAGTCCTATTCCTTGACGCAGCTGATCCATGTCATCAATATGCGCCATCCATCTTGCATCGATCACTTTTAAAAGTACGACCCGTTCTATCTCTCGTATCTGCTCTGCTTCCGGGAATTCCGCCTCTTTTGCCTCGTACGCCTTCACTGCTTTTTCTTTCAGAAGATGTTTGAGTTCCTTCTGCTGCATAGCCGTAAGTTCTTTTGCCGGAGGCAGCACAAGCTGTGGAATGATGTCATGAACAGCGATTTCCAGTCCTTTCAGATCCCAGTCTTCCGGATCTGCCTCAGAAGAAGCAAACCGATCCGCTGTATTTTCTGCATACTCCGTGATCATATTATAAATCGTATCTCGCATGCTCTCTCCATCAAGCACACGGCGCCTCTCCCCGTAAATGATCTCTCTTTGTTCATTCATGACCTGATCATATTCCAACAGATTCTTACGGATTCCAAAATTGTTGTTCTCTATTTTCTTCTGTGCCTTTTCAATCGCTCCGGAAAGCATTTTATGCTCAATCTGCTCCCCATCTGCTACACCTAACGCGTTAAATACACCCATCAGTTTCTCTGAACCGAACAATCTGAGCAGATCATCTTCCAGTGATATATAAAAACGGGATTCTCCCGGATCGCCCTGACGACCGGAACGTCCTCTTAACTGATTGTCAATACGCCTAGATTCATGTCTCTCTGTACCGATGATCTTCAGTCCGCCTGCCTCTCTTGCCGCATCGTCTAGTTTGATATCTGTACCACGCCCTGCCATGTTAGTCGCAATGGTAACAGCTCCATGTATTCCTGCGTCTGCTACGATCTGGGCTTCCAACTCATGATATTTAGCATTCAGCACATTGTGTTTGATGCCTTCTTTTTTCAGCATTTTGCTCAAAAGTTCAGAGACTTCTATCGTAATCGTACCGACCAGTACCGGCTGGCCAAGTGCATGTGCTTCTTTGACCGCTTCTACAACCGCCTTGTATTTTTCCACTTTCGTCTTAAATACAGCATCGTCCAGGTCCTTTCTCTGGACAGGCATGTTCGTAGGGATTTCGATAACATCCATACCATAAATATCCCGGAACTCCTTTTCCTCTGTCAGCGCAGTACCTGTCATACCACTTTTCTTGTCAAATTTATTGAATAAATTCTGGAATGTAATTGTCGCCAGTGTCTTGCTTTCCCGCCTTACCTTGACATGTTCCTTTGCCTCTATCGCCTGATGCAATCCGTCCGAATACCTTCTTCCCGGCATGATACGGCCTGTAAATTCATCTACGATCATAACCTCGCCTTCGTTCGTCACAACATAGTCCTGATCTTTGAACATCAGATTATGGGCACGTAAGGCAAGAATGATATTATGTTGGATCTCCAGGTTTTCCGGATCTGCAAGGTTCTCAATGTGGAAAAACTTTTCTACCTTTTTTACACCGTCTTCTGTCAGGTTGATCGCTTTTTCCTTCTCATTGACAATATAGTCGCCGGTTTCCTCGATCTCTTCGCCCATGATCGCGTTCATCTTGGAAAATTCCCCGCTTGCTTCTCCTCTTTCCAACTGGCGCGCCAGAATATCGCAGGCCTCATATAATTTCGTTGATTTGCTGCTCTGTCCTGAAATGATCAAAGGTGTTCTCGCCTCATCGATCAAAACAGAATCCACCTCGTCTATAATAGCAAAATGAAGACTTCTCTGTACAAGCTGCTCTTTATAGATCACCATATTGTCTCTCAAATAGTCAAAGCCAAGCTCATTGTTCGTAACATAAGTAATATCGCAGTTATATGCCTGACGGCGCTCGTCATTATCCATGCCATTTAATACAACACCAACGGTCAGTCCCAGGAATTCATGTACTTTCCCCATCCACTGCGCGTCACGGTTTGCCAGATAATCATTGACCGTAACGATATGCACGCCCTTTTCTTCCAGTGCATTTAAATATGCCGGCAGGGTAGATACAAGGGTCTTACCTTCTCCGGTCTTCATCTCTGCAATGCGCCCTTGATGCAGGATGATTCCACCGATCAGCTGTACTCTGTAATGCCTCATTCCCAATACTCTGCCCGCTGCCTCCCGCACAACAGCATATGCTTCCGGCAGAATATCATCCAATGTCTCTCCGTTTTTCAGCCTCTGCTTAAACTCTCTTGTTTTTTCTCTCAGTTCTGCATCGGACAATGTTTTCATATCCGGCTCAAGTGCCTCAATCCGGTCCACGATAGGATAAATACGTTTTAATTCATTTTCACTGTGCGTCCCGAAAATCTTCTCTACTAAACCCATAATCTGAAATTTACTCCTTGTCTAAATTTACTCTATTCTCCATTTTATCACTATCGATTACCTAATTCAACCAATTCATAACTTGTTCATAATTCCTTTACAGGTTTGCAATAGTGCGATATGGGATGTCCCCACCAAACAGATCCAGGGCGCTTCCGATCGTAAAGTCTAATTTCCCATCGCTTTCCCGCTCGAATTCTTTCAATTCCTCCAGCCTGCCGATCCCTCCGGCATAGGTGACCGGACAGGGCACTTTCTCTTTCAGGATTCTGACCAGGTTCCTGTCAAACCCGGCTGCTTTTCCTTCCACATCTACTGCATGGATCAAGAATTCATCACAAAATCCGGAGAGATCTGTCAAAACTTTCTCTGACAATTTTACATCTGTAAATTTTTGCCATCGATCTGTCACAATATAATACTCTTCTCCTTTTTTCCTGCAGCTAAGGTCTAATACAAGACGATCTTTCCCTATTCTTTTTACCAGCTTTTCCAGATTCTCCTGATGGAACTTCCCCCCTGAAAATACATAAGAAGTCACGATCACATGACTCGCCCCTGCTTCTATATAATCGGCCGCATTTTCTTCTGTGATTCCTCCTCCGATCTGCATGCCGCCCGGATAAACAGAAAGTGCCGACAGCGCCTGCTGCCTTGTAGCCTCAAAATACGCAGAATCTCTGGAATTTAACAGAATGATATGTCCTCCTTTCAGGTTGTCTTTCTTATATAACTTTGCATACCATGCGGCACTTTGTTCTGTTGAAAAATTCGTTACCGCCTGATTTCCTTCATCCCTTAAACTGCCTCCCACGATCTGTTTTACTTTTCCATTATGTATATCAATACATGGTCTAAACTTCATGTCTTTCTTCCTTTCACATTTGTTCTGTATACATTATAGCATGGTCCTTACATACCGTCATTGCTTTTTTCCTGTATGGTTATACTCCCTTCATACAAAAATAGAAGGGGAATGCCCCTTCTATCTGTTTTCTTCCGCTTTTTTATCTGCCCCATTGTTTTCTGTCATGTCATCAGCGGCTTTGTCTACATCATCTGTGATATCCTCTGTCACGTCATCCACACCGTCTGTCACATCATCTACTGCATCATTGACAATACCGTTTCCTTTGTCAGATTTATCCTCTTTGTCTTTTCCTGTTGTTGCATCATTCACAGTATCTTCTGTCTGATCCGCGCCATTATCTGCGTCTTTCTCACTGCCGCATGCCGTAGCTGTACTCAGCACTCCCGCGCAGAGAGCCAGAAGCAGAAATTTCTTCATTCTTTTCATAAGAATCTCTCCCTTTCCATAAAATATTGTATCCCTTTTTAATATCCGCACAATATCCTTTGTTTATACATAGAGAGAGAAATTTTTTATTTTGCGCCTTTGCGGAGCTTTTCCATAGCGTGTGCCTCAATCTGCCGTGCACGCTCTCTGGTCACACAAAGTTCTTGTCCTACTTCTTCTAAAGTATAGATTTTTCCGCCTTCCAGTCCAAAACGCATCTTTATGACCTTTTGCTCTCTTTCGCTCAACAGGCTCAAAAGTTCTTCTACTTCTTCCTTCTGTACCAAAAGATCCATTGCTTCCTCAGGCGTATGCTCTGCCGTATCTTCCACCAAGTCAGATAAGTTCGTATCTCCATCTTCTCCCACCGGTGTTTCCAGCGAAACCGGAGCCTGCAGATATGTCATAAGCTCTTTTACATATTCTTCTGTCTTATCCCCCAGCTTTTCTGCGATCTCTGCCGCACTAGGCTCACGTCCAAGTTCCTGCTGAAGTTCTTTTCTCACCTTCTGTACCTTCTTCATATTTTCAGCCACATGAACGGGCACGCGGATTTCCCGGGACTGTTCATCCAACGCGCGCATGATTGCTTCTTTTATCCACCAGGAAGCATACGTAGAAAATCTATTTTCTTTTGTAGAATCATATTTTTCCACAGCACGCATGAGCCCTATATTTCCTTCCTGGATCAAATCCAGAAAGGAAAGTCCTCTCCCCGTGTAATGCTTTGCAATAGAAACGACCAGGCGCAGATTACCTTCCTCCAATTTTCTTTTCGCATCTTCATCTCCCTGGGCACATCGCTGCCCCAGAAGCCGTTCTTCTTCCTCTGACAAAAGCGGAATCTGTCCAATCTCTTTCAAATAGATTTTCAGAGGTTCTGTTGCCTCCACATTTTCCGGTATCGTAATTTCCTGTCCTGCTTTCTCACTCATACATTATATCCCCATTATATTTTTTCTACAATTTTACCGCTTCTATACGCAGCCAGAAGCAATTCTAGATCCTTTACCTGTTCTTTTAATTCTTTTCCAATATCTGTATCGCCTACAAGACGGCGTTCCAACACTCTTTTGACAACCATCATTTCCGAATGGATATCGCTCTCTTTCTCGATTGCCGCCTCCGTAGACTCAAACGGTTCATGGGCCACGAGCAGCAATCCATAGGAGTTATAGATCAGCGTGTAGCCTGCGATTCCTGTTTCTTTCTGGTATGCCTTAGAAAATCCTCCGTCAATGACCATCACCTTGCCACTGCATTTGATCGGACTTTCTCCGTCCTTTCTCTTTACCGGAACATGTCCGTTGACGATATGCGCTGTCTTAGGATCCAACCCAAACTCTTCCATGATCCCATCTATGACCTGTTCATTTTCCAAAAGGAAATAATAGGGATTCTTTTTTTCTACATGTGTTTCTTTTTCTTCCAGAAAATATCTTTCAAATGTCGCCATCTTATTTTTGCCGAACAAAGGAGAATCAGGATGCAGCCAAATATACCACATAGCATCTCTGCCATTTTGCCGTTCTTTTTCGTCCAAAGCAAAGAAACCTTTCCGTATATAACTGTCTAGGACATCATAAAGCTTTTTCCCTTTATATTTCTTTCCGAACAATTCCACTTCCTTCATACTGCCATCCTCATTCAGAGGCACACAGCCATGGTACAGCAGATTATTATTATATACTTTATATAGTCCTCCTTTTGTAAGAAGGAAGCGCATATGATCCTGCAGCTTTTCGCAGCCTATAAAAGCCTGCTCCAGCCGCTCCATGATTTCCTCTTCTTCTGTGCTTAAAGCATAAGGATCTTTGGGGTCTATCGTAGGAA
This sequence comes from Mediterraneibacter sp. ICN-202921, assembly GCF_037890075.1. NCBI lineage: Bacteria > Bacillati > Bacillota > Clostridia > Lachnospirales > Lachnospiraceae > Mediterraneibacter > Mediterraneibacter sp. ICN-202921. The sequence goes on from NZ_JBBKBE010000009.1 coordinate 31,347, forward strand.
AATTCGTATCCAACAAGGCATATTCTTTTCCTTCCAATACAACCGTCCCTTTTTCGTAATCTATCTTATCTAGAAGCGCACGTTTTTCCAAATGAAACGCTTTCTGCTGCGCGATAATCTGTCCCTCTACCTTGAACTGGATAATAGAGATCGCCTTATGCATGCGCAGATCCATCTCCATCTCCGCCTTATTTGGTTTTTCCGGACCTTTTAACCGGAAACAAGTACACGGATCATCGTGATACGTCCGCAGCGCAAACGTAGCGAGCGGCAGAAGGTTGATCCCATATCCATCCTCCAGAATGTCCAGATTTCCATAACGGGCGCAGATACGTATTACGTTGGCAATGCATCCTCTTTGCCCCGCCGCTGCTCCCATCCACAGTACATCGTGATTCCCCCATTGGATATCAAGTGAATGATAGGCAACCAGCTTGTCCATGATAATATGCGGTCCCGGTCCTCTGTCATATATATCGCCTACTATATGTAAATGATCCACGACCAGACGTTGGATCAAGCTGGAAATAGCTTCTATAAATTCTTCCGCCCTGCCAATACGGATGATAGTCGTAATGATCGAATTATAATAAGACTCTTTATCATTAAACTCTACCTTCTCCGTGATCAGTTCTTCGATTACATAAGCAAAATCTTTCGGCAGAGCCTTTCGAACTTTAGAACGCGTATATTTGCTCGCCGCGCGTTTGCTTACTTCGATCAGACGATATAAATTGATCTTATACCAGTCTTCCATGTTGCTCTCTGTCTTTTTCACCAGTTCCATCTTGGCTTTCGGATAATAGATCAGTGTGGCAAGCGACTGCTTATCTCTCGAACTCAATGTATTTCCAAATACGTCATCGATTTTTCTCCTGACAGAGCCTGAACCGTTTTTTAACACATGCGCAAACGCTTCATATTCTCCATGGATGTCTGTCAAAAAATGCTCTGTTCCTTTCGGCAGGTTTAAAATCGCCTGCAGATTGATGATTTCCGTGGATGCTGCCGCGATCGTAGGATACAGATCTGACAGCCGCTCCAGATATTTCATCTCCAGTTCTTTCATGAGTTCTTCCTCCTCATCTTCCAAAGTTCGCTAAAATGCGATCACATCTCCCATATCATACATGCCTCTGTCTTTTCCTTTTAAATACTTCGCGGCCTCCACAGCGCCTTTCGCAAACACACTCCGTGAATATGCCGTATGTTTAAACTCGATCACTTCGTCGGTTCCGGCAAAGAGTACTTCATGCTCTCCTACGATCGTCCCTGCTCTCACAGCAGAGATCCCGATTTCTTTCTTCTCTCGTTTTTTGCGTACCTGACTTCTGTCATAGACATATGTACACGTGTTGTCAAGTGCTTCATTTATCGCGTCCGCCATCGCCAAAGCAGTGCCGCTGGGAGCATCCAGTTTTTGATTATGATGCTTTTCCACCAATTCTATATCATATCCTGCTGGAGAAAGTACCTGTGCTGCCTCTTTTAAAAGCTTTAATAAAAGATTGATCCCCATAGACATATTCGCAGATTTTAAAACTGCAATTTTTTCAGATATTCTCTTCACCTTTTCTGACTGTTCTTCTGAAAGTCCGGTCGTACATAATACCACCGGCATATTTTTCTCCACACAGTAATCTAGCAAGGCGTCCACCGCCTTTGCGTTAGAAAAATCTATGACTACATCCGCCTCTATATTGCAGGATCGGATATCATCAAATACAGGGTATTCATTTGCAGTCTCTGTATATGTGTCTACTCCTGCTACGATTGCTGCACACTCATCATTTTTTATAATTTCCGTGATCATCCGTCCCATTTTTCCGTTACAGCCATGCATAATGATTTTAACCATATTATATTCCTCCTCGTGTTCCACTAGTTGCATTCATCCGTACTATCAAAAAAAGGATACCACATTTGAGTCCGTTCCTCAACATTGATATCCTTTTCACAAATAGCTCTATACTCTATCCTTCTTCGTTCAAACATTCCAGCTTGCTAACAGACACCTCATATGCCGTCCTTACTTCTGTCTCTGTTTCGGATAATTTTTTTACATACTCCCTGCTCTGTATCCTTCCGAGTACCTGCACATGTTCTCCCACTTCAAAATTCGACGCATATCTCGCATTTCTTCCCCAGCAGATACAAGGTATATAATCTGATTTTCCATATGGTCGGTTCACTGCAAGCAGCAGATCTGCGATTTCTCTTCCAAGCGGCGTTTTCCTATAAACCGGTTTCTTGCAGATATACCCTTCCAAAAGAATATAATTTGTCTTTGCGCCATCGGGTTCCTCTTCAATAAATTCGATCTCTCTTACGAATACAGATAATACCAGACGGTTTTTCTGTTCCTCATGACGATTATAGGAGCGGAACTGTCCGGAAACCATGATAAAAGAACCTCTGTAATCCTGGGTCACATCGATCAGTCGTTCCGAGACCATAAGTGGAATACGGTCATCGGAATTACTCAATCTCCTGACTAAAACATCCACCATATAAAATCCTTCTCCAAAAACTTCGTGGCTGTATGTAAATGTAGAAGCCACCTCACCCATGATCGTTACCTGATTGTTCTCAATAATCTTATCTGACATAATTTGTAGTTCTCCCTTCCTCTGTTTGGTATTTTTGAGTCAATACTAAGTCTATGAATCAAATTTCCCGTTTAGAACCGATACTGTTAAAAACCCTTCGACAAAAAAAGCCTCTCTTTTTATCCCCTTGTAAATTTTTTATTTTATGATAGAATAAAACAGTTATAAAAATAAACCATAATTCCTTGAAAAGAAAGAGTGTTAAGTATGAAAACAAAACGTGAAGATATTAGAAATATTGCAATCATCGCCCATGTAGATCATGGCAAGACAACGCTGGTCGACGAATTACTTAAACAAAGCGGAGTTTTTCGTGAAAACCAGGAAGTGGCAGAACGCGTTATGGATTCCAACGATATCGAACGGGAACGCGGAATCACAATCCTGTCCAAAAATACCGCCGTATTTTACAACGGCGTAAAGATCAACATCATCGATACACCCGGGCATGCCGATTTTGGCGGTGAAGTGGAACGTGTCTTAAAAATGGTAAACGGTGTCGTTCTGGTTGTCGACGCATTTGAAGGAGCAATGCCGCAGACAAAATTCGTGCTGCGCAAAGCGCTCGAATTAGATCTTCCGGTCATCGTCTGTATCAACAAGATCGACCGCCCAGAAGCCCGTCCGGACGAAGTGATCGATGAAGTCCTGGAACTATTCATGGATCTGGATGCTTCCGATGAACAGTTAGACTGTCCTTTTGTCTACGCTTCAGCCAAATCCGGTGTCGCTGTACTTGACTTAACAGATGATGAGAAGGACATGAAGCCTCTATTCGAAACGATCCTCGATTATATCCCGGCTCCTGAAGGAGATCCAGACGCGCCTACTCAGACATTGATCAGTACCATCGACTATAATGAATATGTGGGCCGTATCGGTGTAGGCAAAGTAGATAACGGCACCATTGCTGTCAATCAAGAACTGCTTCTTGTCAACCATCATGATCCAGATAAGCAAGAAAAAGTGAAGATCAGCAAACTATATGAATTCGACGGGCTAAATAAAATAGAAGTAAAAGAGGCATCCGTCGGTTCCATTGTCGCCATATCCGGTATTTCTGACATTGCTATAGGAGATACTCTTTGTTCACCTGAGAATCCCCAAGCAATTCCTTTCCAAAAAATATCGGAACCTACGATCTCTATGCAGTTTATTGTCAATGACAGTCCATTCGCCGGACAAGAGGGAAAATATGTCACCTCCCGCCATATACGTGACCGCCTGTTCCGCGAGCTTAACACGGATGTAAGCCTCCGTGTAGAAGAGACAGAAAACGCAGATAGTTTCAAGGTATCCGGACGCGGAGAACTGCATCTTTCTGTCCTGATCGAAAATATGCGTCGAGAAGGCTATGAATTTGCAGTCAGCAAAGCGGAAGTACTATATAAAACCGATAAAAACGGAAAAAAACTGGAACCCATGGAACTTGCTTATGTAGATGTCCCGGAGGAATTCACCGGCACTATCATAGACAAATTAAGCCAACGCAAGGGAGAACTCCGGAATATGGGAACCTCAAACGGCGGCTATACCCGTCTAGAATTCTCCATCCCTGCACGTGGTCTCATCGGATATCGTGGAGAATTCATGACCGACACAAAGGGAAATGGTATCTTAAACACTGTCTATGATGGATATGCCCCCTACAAAGGCGACATCCAGTATCGCAAACAAGGATCCCTCATTGCTTTTGAAGCAGGAGAATCTGTCACTTATGGATTGTACAGTGCTCAGGAACGTGGTACATTATTTATAGGTCCCGGAGAAAAAGTATATGCCGGCATGGTCATCGGACAAAATGGCAAAGCTGAGGATATCGAGCTCAATGTCTGCAAGACCAAACACCTGACAAATACTCGATCTTCCAGTGCCGATGAAGCCTTGCGCCTGACTCCGCCGAAAATCCTAAGTCTTGAACAAGCGCTGGATTTTATCGATACAGACGAATTGTTGGAAGTCACTCCGGAATCTTTGCGGATCCGCAAGAAAATATTAGATTCCAGACTGCGTAAGCGCAGCAATTTGAAATAGAACAGAACTGCAAAGGAGGTTCTTATGAAAAAATACGCCAAAGCATTTCTCAAACATCTGACTACTGTTTTGGAATATATCATCGCGGCATTGCTGGCTGGCGGCATTATCATTATGATTTTTCAGGTTCTTGCCTCTTTTAATCATCTGACCGATTTCAGCACATATCCCAATTATGAGGATCTTCTTACGGTATGCTTTAATCTGATCATCGGAGTAGAAATGATACGTATGCTGTATCTGCATACTCCTATGACTGTTTTTGAAGTCCTGCTTTTTGCTATCGCCCGTCAGATTATCATCGACCATTCTTCTCCTGTCAACAGTTTGCTCGGGGTGATTGCCATCGCTATTTTATTTGCAACGAGAAAATTCCTCTTTGTAGTTTTTGATGAATCAGAAAAGACTATATTTCGTGCCACCCAGAAAGTCCGTCATATTAATCGTCTGATCCATGTCAATATCCCCTATGAAAATGACGAGACGCTTTTGGATGTTATCACAAAAAAATTAAAAGAGGATGAGACTGAATTAGGAATTGGTGCATGTACCTATTTCTCTGATTTCGGTCTCCGTGTCGCCAAAATGACAGATGGAAAAATCACGCGGATCGAAGTGATTCGTTCTATACATTAGTCAGGTTTCATGCTATAATATCTACATAATACAAACAGTTTTTTCTTTCTGCTTGTATAATATGAACAAAAGGAGTTGAGCAGCATGAATTTTATTATCAGTGGTAAAAACATTGAAGTGACTCCCGGACTCAAGGAAGTCATCGAACAAAAATTAGGAAAACTTGAAAGGTATTTCACTCCTGAAACAGAAATCATTGTAACTCTCAGTGTAGAAAAAGAACGGCAGAAGATTGAAGTCACGATTCCGGTAAAAGGAAATATCATCCGTTCTGAACAGACAAGCAATGATATGTATGTATCTATTGATCTTGTAGAGGAAATCATTGAACGCCAGCTGCGCAAATACAAAAACAAACTGGTTGCTAAAAGTCAAGGACATCCTACCGCTTCTTCTGCAGGAAACAACTTTAAAAAGGAGTTCTTTGAATCGGAAGAAGATTCCGTGGAGGACGACGAGATACGCATCGTAAGAACAAAACGTTTTGGTATCAAGCCAATGTATCCAGAAGATGCATGTATACAGATGGAGTTATTGGGACATAGTTTCTTTGTATTCTCCAATGCCGAGACAGATGAAGTCAATGTTGTATATAAACGTAAGGACGGTTCCTTTGGACTGATCGAACCTGAATTTGCATAAACAACACAGAAAAAGAGCATATCAGAAGTGATATGTTCCAAATAGAGGGGCGCTGCTCCATAGATGAACATTCACCTATAGCGCAGCGCCCCCGTTCTCTTTCAATATTCCTTAAGTATCTTTATTTCTCCTTCTATTTTCGCAAACCAACATATACCTACTTTTTCGATCTGTACTTTTCCGTTCGTTCCTTCTATTAGCCCCGCGCATACAACCCTTTCTTCCTCTTTTGCTGTCAGTGCATATAATTCTACCCGTTCAGCATACACCGTTTCTATGACAGGTATGCCTCTTTGTCCCAAAATATACTGGATCTTGCCAAGCCCTGTATAATCTGTCTTTATTTTCAGTTTAAACCCTTCTATTTTGGTAATAATCGTACTAGAAGCAAGCGCCTCTTTACACGCAGAAGAATATGCACGCACCAAACCGCCTGTTCCAAGCAGTGTGCCCCCAAAATACCTTGTCACCACGACCAGAACATTGGACAGTTTTTGTCCTCTGATGACTTCCAGGATCGGCTTCCCGGCAGTGCCGCTCGGTTCTCCATCATCGCTGCAGCGCTCTGCTGCCTGTGTATCTCCAATTACATATGCCCAGCAGTGATGTCTCGCATCCCAGTACTGCTTTTTTACCTCTTCCAGGATCTCTGCCGCCTCTTCCTCCGAGGATACCGGAAATACCTCTGCGATAAAACGGGACTTTTTCTCGACAATTTCCGCAGAAGCTCCTTGATATACTGTCTGATACTTTTCCAAACTATTGCCCTCTTTTCTTTCCTGCTACTAACACTATACCAGACTCCTGAAAAACTACAAGAATTTCTTAAGATTTCCTTAGAAATGTGAAGAATTTATTTTTTTCTTTATTTAGATATGTAAATTTGCTATAATCATAAGAGTGATTCTTTTGTGCCGGATCATTTTCGGCGGCTAAATCGGCGCAGACAGATACCTCTGTCTGTGTTTTATCGCTTTCGAGCAGATATAAGGAGGATTTGATTCATGAATTACGGAAAAGAGAATCTTTCCAAGAGAAAGAAAAATATCTCTTCTAAGAAGAAAATGAAAAAGAAACGGGTCGGCGTCCGGGTATTTAAAGCTGTCGTCATCTGCCTGCTTCTGATCGGTATGATCGGAGTAGCCGGAACTGCTTTCTTTGCAAAGAAGATCATAGACAATGCGCCAAAGGTTACACCTGCGAATATCAAACCGCAGGGATATACTACCTTTGTATATGCCAAAGACGGCACTGAGCTGGAACAATTTAAAGAATCCGGTTCTAACCGTGTCTATAAAACGATCGACGAGGTTCCGGAATATCTGGCAAACGCTTTTGTCGCTATCGAGGACGAGCGTTTTTATGAACATAATGGGATAGATCTACAAGGTATTTTAAGAGCTGCCGTTATCGGCGTCACTTCCGGCGGTGATTTTTCACAGGGGGCAAGTACGCTGACACAACAGCTTATTAAAAATAATGTTTTCCCTAATTTCACGGATGAAAAGACATTTTATGACCGTCTGGAAAGAAAACTGCAGGAACAGTATCTTGCGGTCGAAATCGAAAAACAAATGAGTAAAGATGAAATACTGGAATCTTATATGAACACGATCAATCTAGGTCAGAGTTGTCTAGGTGTCCAGGCTGCATCCAAACGCTACTTTAACAAAGATGCTTCTGAATTGACACTCTCTGAATCCGCTATGATCGCCGGTATCACACAGAATCCAACCTACTATGATCCAGTTATAAATCCAGAGAATAATGCAAAACGCCGGGAAGAAGTTCTAAATAAGATGCTGAAACAAAAATATATCACACAGGCCGAGTATGATGAAGCCCTTGCAGATCCGGTATATGATCGGGTTTTGCAGACTGCTCCTGCTTCCGACGCCACCCCCTATTCCTATTTTTCTGACTCTCTGGCAGAACAGGTCATCCAGGATCTGATGGAACGCAAAGGTTTTACCGAGACACAGGCACACAACGCATTATACAGCGGAGGCCTGACGATCACGGCGACGCAAGATCCTACTATACAACAAATCTGTGATGAGGAGGTCGCAAATGTAGGCGACTATCTCGGTGTATGGGAATATGGTCTTGATTATGCTCTGACGATCAACCGGGCGGATGGTACAGTGGAGAATTACAGTAAAGAAATGCTGGGAGACTATATCGCCTCTGCCTGGGGACGTGAATATCCGCTTGTCTTTTATTCTGAAGAGGAAGTACACAGCGCAATCGCGGAATATAAAGGCACTTTGAATATCACGGAGGAGGATACCGTGGACGAACGGATCGATATTTCCCCACAGCCGCAGGCTTCTGTCGTTTTGATGGATCAATATACCGGAGAAGTAAAAGCAATCGTTGGCGGGCGCGGAGAAAAAACAGCCAGTCTTTCTCTCAACCGTGCCACTGATTCGCCCAGACAGCCTGGTTCCTGTTTCAAGGTGCTTTCCACCTATGCTCCCGCGATCGACAGCGCAGGTTATACTCTTGCAACCATGATCGACAATAAGGGACCTTTTACCTATAAAGACGGCAACAAAGCCAACAACTGGGACAATCAGTATCCTGGTCAGTCCACAGTCCGCTACTCTATCGAACATTCCATCAATGTCTGTGCTGTAGAGACGTTGACTGCGATCGGTGAACAAACCGGTTATGATAAACTGCTGGACTTTGGCTTTACGACTCTGGTAGATGGAAATAATGAAAATTTCCCTGGTATGACAGACGTTGCGCAGGCAACTGCTCTGGGTGGTATCACAAGAGGTGTATATAATATCGAAATGACTGCTGCATACGCTTCGATCGCAAATGGCGGTGTATATACAAAACCAATCCTGTATACGCAGGTACTTGATCATGACGGGAATGTTTTATTAGACAATACAACACCTGACACACACCAGGTACTCAAAGACTCCACCGCAGCACTTTTAACCAGCGCAATGCGGGATGTTATTGAAAAGGGCACTGGTACAGCGGCAAGGCTGAACAGCATGCCGGCAGCCGGCAAGACAGGTACAACAGAGAACAGTACTGACCTCTGGCTTTCTGCTTTCACTCCATACTACACTTGTTCTGTATGGGGCGGATATGACGAAAATAAACCAATGGATGGCATCAGTCAGGTTTGGCATGAGACTCTATGGAAAAACATCATGGATCGTGTTCATGAAGGACTGGAATACAAAGATTTTACAATGCCGTCCTCTGTAGAGCAGAAAACGATCTGTACAAAAACCGGACTTTTGGCAGTAGATGGATGCCCAGCCCTGACAGAATATTTTGCTGTCGGCACTGTTCCAACGCAGAGTTGTTCCGGGCATAAAGATGAAGAAGATAAAGATAAAGACAAGGATAAGGATAAAGATAAGGACAAAGATACCTCCGACACGGATGATACTGACAATGAAAATACCAATAATGGCGGTACCGACGGTGGCGATACCGATGGCGGCGGTACTGGCGGCGGCGATGGCGGCGGCGATGGCGGCGGTACTGGCGGCGGTGATGGCGGCGGTACTGGCGGCGGTGATGGCGGCGGTACTGGCGGCGGTGATGGCGGCGGTACTGGCGGCGGCGATGGCGGTACTGGTGGTGGTACCGGCGGCGGCACTGGCGGTGGTGAAACCGGCGGCACTGGCGGCGGCAATACCGGTCAATAGTTTCCTGCTATAAGACACAGAACAAAATAAGTCCCTCCCGGCAATATACATGAACCGTGAGGGACTTATTGCTGCTATAGTATTCTTCTGTTTCTATCAGCACACCTCGTCTATGATCAGTTTTGCAGCGCCGCAGATGCCTGCGTCATTTCCTAGCGTCGCCAAAACAAACCGCACCTCTTTATTAGCAAAAAAAGCATGTTCCTTATAAGGCTTTTCTATAAAAGAAAGCAGTACATCTCCCGCTTTTGATACTCCTCCGCCCAATACGATAACAGAAGGATCTGTAACTGCTGCCAGATTCGCCAGACCACATCCTAAATATTCACCAAACGCGATTGCGATTTCCTTTGCCACTTCATCCCCTTCTTTGACGGCGTCAAATACATCTTTGGCAGTCACTTTTTCCTCTTTCAATAGAGTTTGTTTATCCGTGCTCTTTAACTTTTGTTTTGCCAGACGCACGATACCCGTTGCAGAAGCATACTGTTCCAGACATCCTCGTTTTCCGCATCCACAGGTTTCTGTCTCACTGTAATTCACACAGATATGACCAATCTCCCCTCCTGCCCCGTGTGCACCGGTGAGGACTTTTCCATTGATGATCACACCGCCGCCCACGCCGGTTCCAAGCGTCACCATCACCATATTTTTTTCTCCGCTGCCGCCGCCTTTCCACATCTCGCCCAGCGCAGCTACATTTGCGTCATTTCCTACTTTTACTTTCAATCCCGTCAATGCTTCCAGTTCTTTTCTGACTTCTTTGTACTTCCATCCTAGATTTACACTTCCATTTACAATACCGTCTTCCGTCACCGGAGCAGGCACTCCTACACCGATCCCGATCACATTCTCTTTTTCTATGTGATGCTCTGCAAGTTTCTTTTCGATTGCATCCGCTATATCCGGCAGTACAGCTGCTCCTTCATTGTCCGTATGGGATATGATCTCCCACTTGTCGATGATATCCCCTTCTGCTCCCAAAAGTCCTAGTTTTACTGTTGTTCCTCCAATATCAACTCCAAAACAATACTTCATGTCTGTCCCCTATCCTTATCCTATCTTTTCTTTGCCAGATTTTCCTGCACACGCTTATATAATTCCTGTGCCGCATTATATCCCATCTGTTTCTGTCTATGATTGACCGCGGCAGATTCTACAATGATCGCGAGATTACGCCCCGGACGTATCGGGATACTATGACATACGACCCGATTCCCAAGAAATTCTGTATAATTTTCTTCTAATCCTAGGCGGTCATACTCTTTCTCCCTGCTCCAGTCTTCAAGCGTAATGACTAGATCGATATTCTGTGTTTCGCGGACACTTTGTACACCAAACATAGATTTTACATCTACGATCCCGATCCCGCGCAGTTCAATAAAGTGTCTTGTGATATCTGGCGCAGAGCCAACTAATGTATCATCGCTCACCTTACGTATTTCCACCACGTCATCTGTGACAAGACGATGTCCTCTCTTGATCAGTTCTAGAGCAGCCTCACTCTTTCCGATTCCACTTTCTCCCATGATCAAAACACCTACGCCATATACATCAACCAGAACACCATGTATGGAAATGCACGGCGCAAGTTTTACATTCATCCAGCGGATGATCTCCGCCATAAAATCTGATGTCTGCTTAGATGTTGTCAGGATCGGTGTATCTGCTTTTTCCGCTTTTTTCAAAAGCTCCCCGTCCGGCTCAAGATTCCTGCTGAATACAATACATGGGATCTGATGAGAAAGCAGTTCATCATAGATCTTGTTTTTTTCTTCTTGTGTCAATGTCTGTAAATATGTATATTCCACATATCCGATTATCTGCACACGATCCGAATCAAAATGATCAAAATACCCTGCAAGCTGCAGAGCCGGTCTGTTAATATCCGGTACATGTACCTCTTTATCTGCCAAGCTCACATCTGGTGTCAGATTTTTCAGATCCATTTTTTCGGCTATCTCACTTAACTTAATTCCTTGTCCCATAACTCTCTCCTTTCTGCTGTTCCAATTTTATGCGCCATTATGTTTTTATTATATCATTTGTGAAAAAAATTGTATACGGATTCAGCGGCTTTTTCATTCATGGACGGAACAGAGGCAAGTTCTTCTTTTTCGGCCGCCCGAATGGCATCCAGACTCATATAATGACGGATGAGAGCCTTCCTTCTTGCCGGTCCGATCCCTTCAATATCATCCAATATAGAGTGTACCTGCCCTTTTCCTCTTAACTGCCGGTGATACTCAATTGCGAACCGATGCGCTTCGTCCTGGATCCTGGTGATCAATTTAAAACCTTCGGAAGATCTATCTATCGGAATTTCTTTATTCTGATAATACAGCCCGCGCGTTCTGTGGTGATCATCTTTTACCATTCCGCAGACAGGAATCGTAAGATTCAGTTTTTCCAGAACTTCCAGCGCGATATTGACTTGTCCTTTACCTCCATCCATCAATATCAGATCTGGAAATACGGTAAATTTTCCTAGCTCTATGTCCTCTTTTTTTTCTTGCAGTCCATGCATAAATCTGCGGGTCAACACCTCACGCATGCTTCCATAATCATCTGCTCCCTGTATCCCTTTGATCTTGAACTTCCTATAGTCATTACGCTTGGGTTTTCCCCTTTCGTAGACGATCATGGACCCCACCGACTCAAATCCATTCGTATTTGATATATCAAATGCCTCCATCCGGCGTATTTTATCCAGCCCCAGCCATGCCGCGATTTCTTTTACAGCGCCAATCGTTCTTCCTTCTTCACGCTTTAATCTTTCCTTATCTTTATCCAAAACAAGTCTTGCATTGTTTGCCGCCAATTCCACCAGCTTTTCTTTTGACCCCTTCTTTGGAACACGGATAACCAGCTTTTGTCCTCTCTTTTTGCTTAGCCACTCTTCTATCAGTTCCTTATCCTCTATTTCTTCCGGCAGCATTAGTTCCCCTGGGATAAATGGCGTCCCTGCATAATACTGTTTGATAAAGCTGTCCAATATACTTCTGTGTTCCTCTCCCTTTGAAATACGCAGATAAAAGTGCTCTCTTCCGATCAGCCGCCCGCCTCGGACAAAAAACACCTGTACCACTGCGTCTCCTTCTTCTGTAGCCACAGCAAGAATATCTCTGTCCTCCCCGCTGCTGTCCGTGATTTTTTGTTTCTGGGAAACTTTCTTTATACTATTTATCAATTCTCTGTACTCGATTGCTTTTTCAAACTCCAATTCTTCTGATGCCGTGTTCATTTTTTCTTCCAATTCTTTTAACACACTCTCATAATTTCCATTTAAAAAATGAATGACTTCACTGATAGCTTCCCCGTATTTTTCCTGGGAAATATATCCCTGGCAAGGTGCGTCGCACTGTTTGATATGATAATTGAGACAAGGACGCTCCTTTCCTGTGTCCCTTGGCAGATTTCGATTACAGCTCCGCACATGATACAGCCTGTGGAGCAAATCCAGCGTATCTCTTACCGCCTGTGCGCTTGTATACGGTCCAAAGTACCGAGCTTTATCCTTCTGCATCCTTCTTGCCAGCATGACACGAGGATATGCCTCATTTACCGTTACCTTGATAAAAGGGTACGCCTTATCATCCATCAGCATCGTATTATACTTCGGACGGTATTCTTTGATCAGATTGCATTCTAATACAAGAGCCTCCAACTCAGAATCTGTCACTATATATTCAAATCTGCTGATATGTGTCACCATCTGTTCGATCTTTACACCCTTATTCCGACTGCTCTGAAAGTATTGACGGACACGGTTCTTCAGACTGATTGCCTTCCCCACATAGATAATCTCGTCCTTTTCATCATGCATGATATAGACGCCTGGTTTTCCCGGCAGTTTTTTTAATTCTTCTTCAATGTTAAAATTTGTATTTTCCATATTTCCTACCATGCTCCTTCATACTGTTTTATTATATCGCGTATATCCCATGCGTACAATCCTAATCCTTCGGGTAAAAAATACCCCCAGCTGCGTTTCCACAGCTAAGGGTATTTTAACATAAATGTTTCCGTCGTGCCGATCTTGATTGCTTTCTATTCCTCGGCCTCCGCAGGCTTCATAGTGATCCTGCCTTCCTGCTCTCTCTCTTTTTGTTCTCCTGTCTCTTCCTGCTTCTCTTCCGATTCGTCGATTCCCTGCACTTGACGGAAGATCTCCATAAATTCTTTTCCGGTGATAGTCTCTTTTTCTATCAAGAAATCCGAGATTTTATCCAGTGCCTCCCTATTGTCTCTCAACAAACGTTTTGCTTCCTCATATGCAGCTTTCAATATTTTCATAACTTCTGCATCTATCTCCGCTGCAGTAGCATCTCCGCAGTTTAAAACCGGTCTGCCATCTAGGTAACGGTTCTGGATAGATTCCAGGCCAATCAGCCCAAACTTTTCCGACATACCATACTGGGTGATCATTGCCCGGGCAATCTTCGTCGCTTTCTCAATATCATTGGACGCCCCTGTCGTCACCGTATCAAATACGATTTCTTCCGCAGCACGTCCGCCCAGAGCCACAACCAACATGGCTTCCAGTTCTTTCTTCGTATTAAGGAACTTTTCTTCCTCCGGCGTCTGCATTACATAGCCAAGCGCTCCCATTGTCCTTGGTACGATCGTAATTTTCTGCACCGGTTCTGTATTCTTCTGCAATGCCGTCACAAGCGCGTGTCCGACCTCATGATAAGAAACGATACGCCGTTCTTCCTTGCTCATAATACGGTCTTTCTTTTCTTTTCCGACCAGAACGACTTCTACTGCTTCAAAAAGATCCTTCTGGCTTACTACCTGTCTGCCGTTCTTCACCGCATTGATCGCCGCTTCATTGATCATATTTGCCAGATCAGAACCAACAGCGCCGGATGTAGCAAGAGCGATTGCTTCCAGATCCACTGTCTCATCCATCTTTACATCCTTTGCGTGTACCTTCAATACGTCAATCCGGCCCTTCAGATCTGGTTTATCCACGATGATACGTCTGTCAAAACGTCCCGGACGCAAAAGCGCCGGATCTAGAACTTCCGGACGATTTGTCGCAGCCAAAAGAAGCAGTCCCTTGTTGGTATCAAAGCCATCCATCTCTGCCAAAAGCTGATTCAACGTCTGTTCTCTTTCGTCGTTTCCGCCCATCATGGTATCTCTTGTTTTTCCGATCGCGTCGATCTCGTCTATAAATACAATGCATGGTGCCATCTGCTGTGCCTGTTTAAACAGATCACGCACACGGGAAGCTCCTACACCCACGTACATTTCCACAAATGCAGAACCTGACAAAGAAAAGAACGGTACTTTTGCCTCTCCTGCCACTGCCTTTGCCAACAGTGTCTTACCTGTTCCGGGAGGCCCTACCAACAATGCCCCCTTTGGAAGTTTAGCCCCTATGCCGGTATATTTTCCTGGATTATGCAGGAAATCTACGACTTCCTGCAGAGATTCCTTTGCCTCATCCTGTCCAGCCACATCCTGGAACGTCACGCCGGTCTCTTTCTCCACGTATACTTTGGCGTTGCTCTTGCCAATCCCCATCATGCCGCCGCCTTTGGACACGCGGCGCATCACAAAGTTAAAAAGAACAACTACCATCAAGATCGGCAGTACTAAAGTAATAAAAAGTTCAAACAGCATGGAGGAAAGTGTGTCCGGAATCTTGGCGCTGAATTTTACTCCAGCTTTCTCCAGACGTTCTGTCAGACTTTCATCATTTACCGCTCCTGTATAATAATCCGGTTCTTTCTGTTTTGTCCCATTTCCCTTTACACTTTCTTCCAACTGACCAACCAGATCCTCTGCCGTATTGCCGCTTTGTCTGCTCTCTGTTTTTGCGTCTTCTTTCAGCGTAATATAGATTTTGGAAGTATCAATCATAACTTCCTCTACTTTTTTGTCATCTACCAGTTCCAAAAATTTATCGTAACTGATCTCTTCTGGATTGTTATCCTTCATCAGCGAATACAGACCCATTACTATAAAAGTGACCAGCAGTGTCGTGACGAGAATAACGCCCCAACCCTGCCGGTTATTCTTGGGATCTTTATGATTATTCTGATTATCCATCGTATGCCTCCTAATTACAAATCGTGCAGGAAGGAACAGCCTCTGTTCCTGCACTGCAACACTATTATCATTATAAAGACAGGCTGTCTATAAATCAACAAAAAGATTATGAAAATATTGTAAAACCACATCATTTTATAGTATACTGGTTAGGAAATATGTCATGGATTGGGGAATAAAAAAATGAAAATCGGTTTTGATAATGAAAAATACCTGCAGATGCAGTCTGAACATATCCGTCAGCGGATCGACCAGTTTGACAACAAACTATATCTGGAATTCGGTGGAAAGCTTTTTGATGATTATCACGCTGCCCGTGTGCTTCCTGGTTTTGCTCCGGACAGCAAACTGCGCCTTTTAAAGCAATTAAGCGATCAGGCAGAGATCATCATCGTGATCAGCGCAAAAGACATCGATAAAAACAAAATGCGCGGAGATCTTGGGATTACCTACGATTCCGATGTTTTGCGCCTGATGGACTCTTACAAAGAACAAGGACTGTATGTGAGCAGTGTGGTCATCACACAGTTTTCCGGACAGGACGGCGCCGTCCTCTTTAAAAACCATCTGGAAAATCTTGGAATCCATGTTTACCTTCATTATAATATAAGCGGGTATCCGTCCAATATACCGCTCATCGTCAGCGAGGACGGGTATGGAAAAAATGACTATATCCAGACGACTCGTCCGCTCGTCATTGTAACTGCTCCCGGACCCGGAAGCGGTAAAATGGCCACTTGCCTTTCTCAGCTCTATCACGAACACAAACAGGGGATCCATGCCGGTTATGCCAAATTTGAGACTTTTCCTGTATGGAACCTTCCACTTAAGCATCCGGTAAATCTGGCCTATGAGGCGGCAACTGCAGATTTGAATGACGTCAACATGATCGATCCGTTCCATCTGGAAGCTTACGGAGAGACAACCGTTAATTATAACCGAGATGTAGAGATCTTTCCGGTATTAAATACCATGTTTGAAAAAATTTATGGAAAAAGTCCTTATAAATCACCGACTGATATGGGCGTCAACATGGCAGGAAACTGCATCTGCGACGACGCTGTCTGCCGGAAAGCCTCCTGCCAGGAGATCATCCGCCGTTACTATGCCTCTCTTAACTCCTTACTGAAAGGAAACAGTACGGAAGAAGAAGCACAGAAAATTGAACTTTTGATGAATCAAGCCGGTACCGGCACACAGGACCGCAAAGTGGTAGGCGCTGCTTTGAACCGCGCAAAAGAAACTGCCGGTCCTGCCGCTGCAATGGAATTAGATGACGGCAGGATCATTACCGGCAAGACGACTAATCTCCTGGGCGCCTCCGCGGCACTATTGCTCAATGTATTAAAAGAACTTGCCGGCTTGGATCATGAGCTCCATATTATTTCGCCGGAATCCATCGAGCCTATTCAAAAGCTAAAGGTAGACTATCTAAAAAGCAAAAATCCAAGACTCCATACAGATGAAGTTCTGATCGCCCTGTCCACCAGTGCTGCTTTAAACGAGGATGCCAGACTGGCGCTCAGACAACTGCCAAAATTAAACGGATGTCAGGCGCATACTTCTGTCATGATCTCTGATGTAGACATCAAAATTTTCAAAAAGCTGGGTGTACAGCTTACTTGTGAAGCCATTTACGAAACAGATCAGATATATCATTAAAAAGAATACCCGGAATCTGTAAATTGTATTTATCAGATTCCGGGGTTTTCTTATTCGTTCTATTTTATTCTTCTCTTATCTATTGTTTCTCTGCTTTTCTCTGTCAGTTTCCAAGCTGTCCATCCCGCCAATATTCCGATCAGCATCCCTGCCAATACATCTGTAGGGTAGTGTACGCCTACATACAGCCTGGACAGCGCGATCATTCCTGCCAAGAGCAGCGCGCAGATCCCATATTTTCTGGGAAGCGCTTTATATAGTGCCATTGCCGCCGCAAAAGAGGCGCAAGCATGTCCCGACGGAAAGGAAAAATCCCGCTGCTTCTCGATCAATATGTGCAGTCCCTCCACAACCTCATAGGGGCGTATTCTGGCTATGGCATTTTTAAGAACGACATTGGTTATAAGCGCACCTATCACCAATGCAGATAACTCAGCTGCTCCGGCTTTCCTTGTCCTTTTGAACAACAAAAGTAAAACACCTGTGCAAATCCATATCCAGCCACTGTCCCCTAAATGCGTCACCGCACTCCAAAAGTCATTCATCCAGTCCTGTCTGAGGTGCTCCTGTATAAACAAAAGGATATTCTCATCTATTTGTATCAATATCTCCATAATTCCCGCTCCGCAAACAGTGCATCCACTGCACTCTCGTACTCTGTAAAATGTACAGCCTTTTTAATTCTTTTCGCATATTTTTTAGGATCCGTAAAAGAAAACGCCAGATACGTCCATAGTTCTTTCATTTTGAAAAGAACCGTTCTCTCTCCAGATAATACCGATTGGTAGTTTTGATAAATCTGGTCATGGAACCGTCTTAATTCTCCTTTCTCTAACGGCTTTCCCCCTTTTGCCTTGCGCAGCAGCGCCGGATCCATAAGAACGCCCCGTCCACACATGATGCATGTTAATTCTGGGAACATTTCTTTTAATTTTACCACATCTTCTGCCGTAAAAACATCCCCATTATATACGATTTTATTCTTATTTCTCGTCCACGCCTTTTTAAATGCTTCGATATCCGGCTTATTTTTATAAAACTCTTTTTGTACTCGCGGATGTATGATCAATTCCTCTATAGGATACTGCTCATATATATCCATGATCTTCTCAAATTCCTTTGCTTCTTCCATCCCTAACCTTGTCTTCACAGAAATCCTCAGACTGGATGCCGTAAAAATATGCTCCAAAAATCTATTTAATTTCTCTGGTTCGGCAAGAAAGCCCGCTCCACGGCCTTTTGTCACTACTGTACGAGATGGACAGCCTAGATTCAAGTTGATCTCTTCATATCCATATTCTTCTAGTTTTTTTGCTGTGCGCAGGAAGTCCTCTGCTGAATTCGTCAGTATCTGCGGTACCGCATACATTCCTTGATTATGCGCCGGCATGAGATCCTGCTTCTCCTTGGAGCTAAAATGTCCTTTCTGGTTAGGACTGATAAAAGGAAGAAAATATTTATCGATCCCTCCAAAAAAATCATGTACTGCATTTCTATAAATATACCCTGTTATCCCCTCCAGAGGGGCCAAATAAAACCGCATATCAATCTCCTTTCCCAAATGGGAAGTATTTACCATTATCCAGCTTCTTCATAAGAACACATGCTGCCAGCGCAGCCAGTAATTCTGCCGCCGGAAAGCTCACCCAGATTCCGGCAGCTCCCATAAATCTAGACAACACAAAACCAAGCGGAAGAATGATAATAAGCTGACGAAGCAGAGAAATAAGCAGCGACTGCATTCCCTTTCCCATTGCCTCAAAGACTCCACATGAGATAATTCCCACAGAGGAAACCAAAAATCCCAGCGATATAAGCCGCAGTGCCTGCGTTCCGGCGTTCAAAAGCGCTGTGTCAGCCTGGAACATACCTAGGATCGCAGCTGGAAATCCCAAAGATAAGATCGTACCGGCCAACATAAGCACCGCAGCTGCCAAAAGGCTGTAGCGGATCGCCGCTTTCACTCTTTTTATGTTCCCTGCCCCATAATTATAACCAATAATCGGACGCATTCCCTGGACGATCCCATTTGCCGGCATATAAATAAATGTCTGAAGTTTAAAATAAATTCCCAGCACTGCCACATAGACTTCCGACATACCGGATAGTATCCCATTTAATCCTCCCACGAGGACAGACGGCATCATCATCATGAGTGAGGACGGGATCCCTACTGCATATATCTGCCGGATCAGTTTTTTATCAAACCGGATATATCTAGGATGGAGCGACACACCGGGGTTCTTCTTCAAATAGACCACGATATATAAAACAAAGGCACTGATCTGACCAATCACTGTAGCAGTTGCCGCTCCTTTCACCCCCATCTTTGGAAAGCCAAACATACCGAAGATCAGAATCGGATCCAAAATAATATTGATGATGCACCCTGTCCCCAGCAGATACATCGTAGTCTTCATATCACCTATACCCTGATATATTTTCTCCATCGCCACCTGCAAAAGCGCACCGAAAGAAACGCACAGCACAGTATAGGTATACTCGCACGCCTGTGCAAGCACTTCTTTATCTTGTGTAAACAGACATAGAAACGGCTTTGTCACTACTATGCCTGCAAGCACAAATAAAATGCAGTGAAACACCGTCAGGACCAGCCCCGTCGCAGCCGCCTGATTTGCTCTTTCCTGATTTTTCTCGCCCAGACTGATGGAAAGAACAGAACTGATCCCCACACCTATTCCCACTGCAACAGATATCACAATATTCTGCAGCGGATATGCAAGAGAAACTGCCGTCAAGGCGCGGGTTCCCAATCTGGAAACATAAATACTGTCTACAATGTTGTAAAGGGACTGTACCAGCATAGACAACATCATCGGAAGAGACATGCTCATCAAAAGTGGGAATATCTCTTTTGCCTCCATTTTATTGTATTTCTTTTCTTTTATATTTTCCCTTGACATATTTCTTTCTCCTTTGGCTATACCTGCAGCCTGATTTTATCTTTTACACAAAACATCTGGTAGAATAGCATAGCCTTCTTTTGCCTGTCAAGACTTTGTCCTATTGTCTGTTTCTTTCATGCCGCTCTCTTTTTGACACTCTTGTCTGATTATGCTAAGATTGTTTTGGTTTCTTATTTTCAAATAAGATGTTTAGTTTCTGAACTTTAAGAGAGGAGAATGATCTTGCATACTTTAAAACATTTTATCAAATATTACAGCCCTTATAAAATTGTCTTTTTTGTCGATCTGCTCTGCGCCGCCATCATAAGTTTTGTGGATCTGGCATACCCGCAGATTCTCCGTACACTGACAAATACAATATTTACAGAAGAAAGGAATGTGATACTTAAAGCGCTTTTCCCCATTGCTCTTGGTCTTCTTATCATGTACATCATCCAGAGTCTCTGTAAATATTATGTAAGCTACCAGGGGCACATGATGGGCGCTCATATGGAAAGAGATATGCGGCAGCAGCTTTTCGACCACTATGAAAAACTATCCTTTTCTTATTACGACCAGCATAATTCCGGACAGATGATGAGCAAGCTTGTATCTGATTTATTCGATATCTCCGAATTTGCACATCATGGTCCAGAAAATTTATTTATTTCTCTCATAAAAATCGTAGGTTCTTTTGTCTTTTTGTTTCTTATTAATTGGAAACTGGCGATCCCACTTCTGCTTTTAGTTCTGTGTATGTTTGTATTTTCCTATAGCCAAAATAAACGTATGCAGGAGACTTTTATGGAAAATCGCCGCAAGATAGGAGATGTAAACGCCAGTCTGCAGGATACGCTGGCTGGGATCCGTGTCGTACAGTCTTTTGCCAATGAAGAAATCGAGCGAAAAAAATTCCGAAAAAGCAACCACGGTTTTCTTGTCTCTAAACGTGCGAACTATAATTGTATGGGAAGTTTTATGGGTTGGAATCTGTTCTTCCAGGGTATGATGTATCTTATCACTCTTGTATTCGGAGGATACTTGATCGCAAAAGGGCAGATGCAGGCAGCCGACTTGGCTATGTATGCTTTATACATCGGTATCTTCATCAATCCGATCCAAATCCTTGTAGAACTGACAGAAATGATGCAAAAGGGCTTATCCGGCTTTCGCCGCTTTCTGGATGTCATGGAAACTGAACCCGATATCCAGGATGCAGAGGATGCACAGCCTCTTGATAACGTACTGGGCAGAGTTTCCTATGAGGATGTCTCTTTCCACTACAGTGATGATGATACACCTGTATTGTCCCATGTTTCCTTCCAGATTCCGGCGGGAAGATCGATCGCCCTTGTCGGACCTTCAGGAAGTGGCAAAACGACTATCTGTTCTCTGCTGCCCCGTTTTTACGATGTATCCGGCGGACGCATCACGATCGACGGCAGAGATGTGCGCACATTGACGCTAAAGAGTCTGCGCGATCAGATTGGGATCGTACAGCAAGACGTGTATTTATTCTGTGGAACGATTAAAGAAAATATTGCTTATGGAAAACCAGATGCGTCTATGGAAGAGATCATCGAAGCTTCCAAGAAAGCCAATATTCACGATTTTATCGAAGAGCTGCCGGATGGATATGATACCTTTGTAGGAGAACGCGGTACTCGTCTGTCCGGTGGACAAAAACAGCGCATATCTATTGCCCGGGTTTTCTTAAAGAATCCTCCGATCCTTATTTTAGATGAAGCTACAAGCGCCCTTGACAATGAAAGTGAACGTTTTATCCAACAAAGTTTGGAAGACCTTTCCAAAAACAGAACGACCATCACGATCGCGCATCGGCTTTCCACTATTAAACATGCAGATGAAATCATTGTCATCACAGAAGAAGGGATCGCAGAGAGAGGCACACATGAAACGCTCTTAAAAAAAGATGGCATTTACGCACATTACTATAATATGTAAGATTACTTTTCATGTTAGCATAAAGAAAAATATGTACCCGTCGGGTACAGTATCTAAATAGACAGGGTTTTCCAATGGAAAACCTTGTCTATGTTTTTTATCCTTCCAGGACAGATGCTGCCTTTTTTAGTTCCTCCCGGATAGCAATGTGCTGCGGACAGACCTTCTCACATTTTCCACACTCTATACAGGCAGACGCTTTTGCCCAGCCGTGACCATCCGCGTTCCACTGATATTTATTTCGTGCGCCGGTCAGATCTCCGTACATACTGTAGATATTATATGCCTGGAATGAACCGTAGATAGCAATATGCTGCGGGCAGCCTTTCATGCAGTATGCGCATGCTGTACAAGGCACTTTTGGAAATGCGTTAAAAGTTTCTCTCGCCTTCTCTACTGTCTTTTGTTCTTCTTCGGTCAGTGGTTTAAATTCCTTCATATAAGACACATTATCTTCCATCTGTTCCATATCAGACATGCCGGAC
Source organism: Mediterraneibacter sp. ICN-202921 (assembly GCF_037890075.1). Lineage (NCBI taxonomy): Bacteria > Bacillati > Bacillota > Clostridia > Lachnospirales > Lachnospiraceae > Mediterraneibacter > Mediterraneibacter sp. ICN-202921. Next base: position 54,032 of record NZ_JBBKBE010000009.1, read on the forward strand.
AATACCGTGATTACGCCATCTAATGAAGCTGCAAACCGAATCGCCCAAGAAGAAGGAGATGCGTCCGGATCCGCCTGGTACAAGACTTCTTTGACTTCTTTCGGAGGATTGGCAAGGGTTCCTCCCTTCACCGGTTCCATAATGATGATTGGCTTGTTATGTTTTCTTGCTACCTCATAACACTTGTGGGATTCGATCGTCGGATCTTCCCAGTCTGCATAGTTGATCTGCAGCTGTACAAATTCCATTTCTGGATGTGCCGTAAGTATTTCATCCAAAACATCTGCTTTGTCGTGCATAGAAAAACCAAGATGCCGGATCAGCCCTTCTTTTTTCTTCTCTGCCAAAAATGTCCAGATATCATAGTCATCAAAGAAATGTGTTCTTTGTTCTCCTAAATTATGTAACAAATAAAAATCAAAATATCCTGCTCCTGTACGTTCTAAAGATGTATAGAACATCTGCTCTGCTTCTTCCCTATTTTTTGCCCCTGCCCACGCAGGAAGTTTTGTCGCAAGCATGAATCTTTCCCTTGGATACCGATCTACCAGTGCTTTTTTGATCACTCGTTCGGATTCTCCGTCCTGATACCCATAAGCGGTATCAAAATACACAAACCCTTCCTCTAAAAACCTGTCCACCATGGCTTTCGTCTGCTCGACATCGATCGCATTTTCTTTCACAGGAAGCCGCATAAGCCCAAATCCCAATTTCGGAATTTTTTCTCCAAGATACTGTTCCATATATTCCACTCCTTCTCTCTTTTCTTCTTTCATTATAAACATCTGCGCAAACACCTTGTCAATCTTTTTTATTGTATTTTCTCATCCGTTTTTATTCCGCCCTCTCTCTTTTCCGCACTCCAAAAAACAGCCTTTTTCATGAGAATATATGATGCCTATCGCCTGCATATATGCATAAATGATCGTACTGCCCACAAACTTCATTTCCCGCCGTTTTAGATCCGCAGATACTATATCAGACAGTGGTGATTTTGTTTTCCCTATCTCGTAGATAATGTTTCCATCCGTCCAATGCCATATATAGTCAGAAAAGCTTCCACATTCTTTCTGTATCTGCCGGAAAATCTTTGCATTCTGTACGGCAGCCTGTATTTTCAGCCGATTTCGGATGATCTCAGGATTTTCTTTTAAGGCGGCTATTTTTTCTTCACCATAGGAACAGACCGCTGCCAGATCAAAATCGTCAAATGCCTTGCGGAATGCTTCTCTTTTATTTAGCACACATTCCCAGGAAAGCCCCGCCTGAAAAGATTCCAATACCAACATTTCAAACAATCTTTGGTCATCATATACCGGAATGCCCCATTCTTCATCATGATATTGTATATATTTTTCATTCTTCGGATTTGCCCACTGACATCTGTTCTTTCCATCTTTCCAGTCCATTGTACATAGTCTCCTTTTGGACATATTATTTTTTCTTTGGCACATACAGATTTGTCAGATCTGCGCCTTCCAGTTTTAACAGGCTGACTTTTGTGTTTATGCCGCCTGCATATCCTGTCAGACTCCCATCGCTTCCTACGACGCGGTGACAGGGGATAATGATAGACAAGGGATTACGCCCTACTGCGCCTCCGACTGCCTGCCCAGACATCGAATGTCTTTTCATCTGTTCTGCTACTTTTGACGCAAGCATTCCATATGTCGTCACCTCACCATAAGGTATCTCACATAAAAGTTTCCACACTCTCTGCTGAAATATACTTCCCTTCAGACACAGAGGAAGTGTGTCCGGCCTCGGTCTTTCCCCGGCAAAATATCGCTCCAGCCATTCTTTTGCTGCCATAAATACGGGCAGATCTCCTTTTTCAGATACGGCTCCTCCCAGTGTACTGCCAAAATACTTTTGTCCCTCTATCCACAGTCCGATCAGATATTGCCCGTCACTTCCTAAGGTAAGCCTGCCGACCGGTGAAGGATACGTTGTAAAAAACTCCATAACCTGACACTCCTTTTCTATAGTTTATCAAAATCCCATAAAAATTCATAGACGAATATTTCAGCAGATGATGACTTTTTTAGTAGATAGGATTTTTTATTTATGCTATTATAAAAGCGTATAACTTAAAAAGTAAGGGGGATCATTATGACAAAAAAACGAGTATGGGCCGCGGCCCTGACTGTCTTAGCCGCGATAAGCCTTTTTCCTGTTACATCTTTTGCAGCACCGCAGAATGTCGCGGAAGTTGAAGGAATCGGATATGAAACACTGCAGAAGGCGATAGAGGCAGCACCGGAGGGCAGTACTGTCACACTTCTTTCGGATGTCACAGAAAATGTAAATTTTAATAAAAACATCACTGTGGACGGAGCAGGCAAGTATACAGTCGCAGGTCTGTCTTCTGTAAGCGCGGGCACGCTACAAAATCTTACACTCAAGCCAAACGATACAGACGCAAAGGGCAGACTGCTGACACTAGGCAACGCCGGCGCAAATACTTCTATTGCCTTAGAAAATATCACCGTCCACTATTCTGTAACAAAACGGGACGCAGGCAGCGCTATGACTGTAAGCGGAAACAAGGCAGCCATCAAGATCGATCAATGTCATTTTATCAACACCCCGAACAATCAGGGTGCCGTAGAGAATGCGCTTGAATGGTCCTATGGTCTGTATATCAACGGACAGGATAACAGCGGAAGTATTCTGTTTACAAACAGTGAATTCAGCGGTGCATTCAGAACAATGCTTCCAAATGTAAGCGGCAATTTCATTATTGAAAATTGTACATTTACAAACAGTGTTTATACTGTATTAAACGGACCTACAGGCGGTGCCGGAGCTACGTCCACCTCTATTACAACTTCTGCTTCCGCAAATAACCAGATCCAAGTCCGCAGCAATTACTTTGATAATGCAGGCTCTATTTACTTGCAGACTCAGGCCGACTTCACCGGCAATACGATTAAAAATGATGTATTTGAGCACTATATCCAGGCGGGAGACCGTATCGGAGAACCTGTAGACTTCAAAAGCAACACCTTTGAATTAGGCAGCAACCATCTGCTTATTTATGATGTCGCAGCGGCTCCTGTCATACTCCCTGCCGGCCAGGTTGCCGTAAACGGCTGGGTATGGATGGATACTCCTGAAGACATAAAACCTGCTGATTACAACGACTATACATATATGTACAACGAAGATGAGACGATCACCTTCATCCCCCAGTCTTCTGTGGCGCTGGCACAATTCTTCGGGCAGGCAGGAAGCGGAAATATACAGGTAGATGATCAGGATACCGTTCTCATTGATAAAGATCTGACGCTGGATCAGATCGTCATTGAAAAAGGGAAAAATATTATCTTTCAAATAGCAGAAGACGCCATACTGGAAGTTACAGGAAATTGGGATATTAAAGGCAGTGTTACAGTTGAGGGAAATGGAAAGCTTAAAATAAATGACCAGGGAAAAGTCACGATCAGTCCGGATGCAGCCTTAGAAGTCACTCCTGATACCAAATTAGAAAATAACGGTGAATTTTCTAACAGCGGAGAACTGACGATTCCAGACAGTATGACAGGAAACGGTACTATCACAGGTTCAGGTACTGTTGAAAAACTGCATACTGTCAAACATGTCTCTGCCACTGCACCTACATGCGACAAAGATGGCAATATCGAATACTGGTACTGTGCAGTTTGTAATAAGTACTATACAGACGCAGCTCTCACACAGGAATGTACAAAAGAGGGCACCATTAAAAAAGCGCTTGGACATACATATAAAAATGGAAAGTGCACAGTATGTGGAAAAAAGGATTTAAATTATAAGCCTGCCGATCCTGATTCATCTCTGACAGACAATAAAAAGGATCCTGCATCTGCTGATTCCGGCATACCACAGACAGGTGACAACAGGAATGTGGGAATCTTGCTGGCCCTGATGCTTACAGCAGCGTTCTCTTTCTTTGGAATAACTGCATATAAAAAAATACAGTAAAGTACTTTCCAGAGAATATCTGTAAGTATAAACATTTGCAGGCAGGACTGATCAAACCAGTCCTGCCCGCAAAATTTATACTTCTTTTCCAAGTTGGTAGGCCTTCTTCATGGCATCTATGTGATCAGACGCTGTACCTGCTTCATCAATCCCACTTCCTGCTACCAAGCCTTTTAATCTTGCCTTTTCAAAGCAATCCACCCAACCCTGTAACCCATTGTATGCCTTTGAAAACGCACTCTCGCTATTTTCAGCGGCAGTTGCTATCATGTAAATATCTCTAAATGCATAATCCGCTGCATAGAGAGGATTTAATCTATCCAAAAGTGTTTTCATCTGCCCACACATTTCATAGTAATAAATGGGCGTTGCAAAGATTATGACCTCCGATTCTTTGACTTGCCCCATAATATCAGCTACATCATCCTTTAAAATACAAGAACTATTATTTATACAGGTAAGACAACCAATACAATATTTGATCTCCTTACCTTTTAATGAAATATGTGTAACGTCATGTCCTGCCTCTATCGCTCCACGTTCACATTCTTTTGCAAGAATATCTGAATTACTGCCGCTGCGCAGACTCGTAGATATAATTACTACTTTCTTTGACATCGCTTCTCTCCTTACATATTCTTCTTAAAAAATTCATCCATTTTATCGAATGGAATCACATCTAAATTATCATAAAGATCCGTATGAACAGCGTCTGGAATTGCCATAAATTCCTTATTATCCGCATACTTATTGTTTTCAGTCATATTGGTATATGCATCCCTTCCAAAATAAAAGCTATGTGCCTTTTCACCATGGAGTACAAGAACTGCACTTCTGATCTCATTGCTGTATTGTAATATAGGCTGGTTCATAAATGACTGACAACCGATCGTATTCCATCCGTCATTTGAATTCAGGCTTCTGGAATGATAACATCTGCCTTTGTAATATTCGCTATAATCCTTTACGTAAAATGGCGCGTCATCAGGAACCGGCAGCGGCATGCATCCGCCCCCTCTTGAATATTCACCTTTTTTGTACTCCTCTGTACGAAGAGCGCAAAGTACTTTTTTCTTTTCATATCTTGCCTCTTCAGTATCCTCTGCATCAAAGTATCCGTTAGCATTCACTCTTGTCATATCATACATCGTTGATGCCACCGTAGCCTTGACTCTTGTATCAAGCGCAGCTACATTCAAAGCCATGCCTCCCCAGCCACATATACCGATGATCCCGATTTTTTCAGCATCCACCTACTCCTGTATCGTAAGAAAATCTACCGCTGCCATAAAATCCTCTGTATTAATATCGGGGGATGCCATATATCTTGGCTGACCGCCGCTTTCTCCTGTATAGGAAGGATCAAAAGCAACCGTCAGGTATCCTCTCTCCGCCATACTTTGGGCATATAATCCTGCACATTGCTCCTTCACTGCTCCAAACGGTCCGCTTACTGCTATGGCAGGCAATTTCTCTTTTGCATTTTGCGGAATATACATATCTGCCGCAAGCGTAATACCATAACGATTCACAAACGTTACCTTCTTATGTTCTGCCTTATCGCTCTTTGGAAACGTTTTGTCCCAGTCTGCGGCCAGCTTTAATTCTTCCATCTTCATTTTCTGCAATACCTCCTTGAAAAATCTCTTGTAATAATTTACTTTTTGCTTTACACTGATATTATCATACAACCTAAACTTAACTTTAGGTCAAGTATTTTTTATTTCATTCGAAAGAAGGTATATTCATGTACACGATCGGTCAGGTTTCTGAGATGTTTCATATCCCTATTTCTACTTTAAGATATTATGACAAAGAAGGTTTTTTCCCCGCTCTCCACCGAAAAGGAAATATACGCTGTTTTAGCGATCATGAGCTTGAGGCTCTTCGCATCATTGAATGCCTTAAAAAGTCCGGTCTTGAGATCAAAGATATCAAGCAGTTTTTTGTACTGGTTACAGAAGGCAGTTCAAGTTATGAAAAAAGAAAAGAATTATTCCAAGCGCGAAAATTAGCTGTAGAAGAAGAAATCAAATCGCTTCAAAAAACTCTTTCCTTATTAAAATTCAAATGTTGGTATTATGAAACCGCAATTGCAGATGGAAATGAAGAAAAAATCAATGCGATGCTTCCCGATAAGCTTCCGGCAGATATTCAAAAGCTTTACGATGCCAGTCACACAAATGGCTGAGAGCAAAAATTCTTGCTCTCAGCCATTTGGAATCTTACACAGGAGTTTATTGTAATGTCTTTAATTTTTTATATCCTAACATTCCTAAAATGCCCAATAGAATTAAACCGCCCTTAATAGCAAAGATACTATTATCAACATCTCCCGTCTTGGGAACAGTTTTCACTAATGATTTATGAATTGTTGCATTGCCTTTACCACTACCTTGGGTATGTGCAGCGTCTTTTGGTAAATGCTCTTTGTTTTTAATTTCCGCAGACACGCTAACTTCTTTGTGTAATTCTGTGGTTGCTTTTTGTTCTTCAGGGTTATATTTATCTGCAGCTGTAGGATCATCTGCAGCGTTTTCAGACTCAATTTTTAACTTTCTGTCACTGCCGCCTGGTGAAATCATTCGTACCATATCGATCGAGCGGATAAGCATCTGACTGATTTCGTCCTTAGATAAATTGCCCGATAATACTTTTATTCGAAATGTGTTCAGGATTCCAGAGCCTGAAAGCTTCTGATCTGAATCCTTATAAGTCTGAACAATGTATAGTCCCTTCTCACCGTTAGAGTGTTTTTTTATTTTCGAATAATTTTCCATTTTCTTTGAAAACTCACCAGATTTTAAACTATCTTCATCGACGATAAATTTTTTCTCGTCAATTCTCATTATAATCCCATATGCGCTGACATTATTAAAGTCTTTCGCATAAATAGTGACAGCAACATCGCCATTATCGATTACATTTGCCCCCAATAAAATCATCCCTGAACTTATCAAATCGTCATTCTTTTCAGATATCAGCACATTATGCATATCATACACATCTATGACCCCATCTTGATTGGTATCAGCTACAGAGGCGTATTCATAATCATTATCCTTATCTTTTTCTGTTCCTATATAATTCATAAGAAACGTTTCATCAACATGACTGGTCTCATTCGTATCATACACAAGAAGCTGTCTTCCAGAAACAAAATTCCCTACAGCGTTCGTTATTTCAAACCATAAATATCTTGCCTTACTCTTATTTTCTAATAGTTCACTTACGTTGATTACTTTATTCGTATTGTCACGTGCCCACTTAAATCCAATTGCACTGCTGGATTCCCACTCGCCTTTTGTTTCGTTATAGTTCATCAATTTTACTGTTCCTTTCAGTATGGTCCCGTTTCCAGCATCTTCACGAGGAATATATACAATCTTAGAAATATTTCCAGCATCATGTGGAATTCCCACTAACAACCTGTATGGCTTGTCAACAGTAAATTTACCGTTATTTCCCCATGCGGTATGATACACATTGCCCGTAGATGGATTCTTATTGAATAATTTTTCTAATTCTTGACCCGGCTGATGGGGATAATTGGAATCAAATTCTATAATGTCTAAAGCAGCAGCAAAATCATCTTTCAAAGTCGTGCCTGCCACAGGGTCAGACCATTCTGAGAACGCATGATCAACTACTTTACGCACTCTGATCTCATAACTAGACTCCGATTTCAGTTGATCTATCTTTATAAAGTTTTCACCTAAATTATCCAACACCCTTCCATCAAATTCAATCTCATAATTCTCATCATCATTATCTTTATCCCACATAAACGTTAAACTCTGATCTGATGTTTTTTCAGGCACAACAACTATGTTGGCTGGCGATTTTAAATTCCGATTTGTCTATTCAATCCTCTATAAACCCTGTATTTTCAAGGCATATCGCCTATTAAATGTTCAAACCTTATGTATTTTCCCTTGTTTTTGCCCTTATGAGCCGAAACAAGGGAAATTTTTTATTCTCCGCCGATTACCTTATCCAGCAGTCTTGCGGAAGTACGCTTCGCTTCCCTTGTAGCGTGAGCGTAAATGTTCATTGTGGTACTAACATCAGCGTGTCCGAGAAGTTCCTGCACATCTTTAGGTGCTGCACCGTTTGAAAGCAGATTGCTTGTATAGGTGTGTCTGAGCATATGGAAGTGGAAATCCTCCAATCCCTCCACCTTTTTTCTTGCTGTCCTGCACATAATCCCCACCGTACTCGGTGCTTCAAATGCCCCGTCAGGTCTAAGGCAGACAAAGGATAATTCCTTGTATCCCTCTGGGACTTCTTCCGACCTCGGCAGACTGTAAACCTCATAATAGGTGCGGTCTTTTTCTTTGACCTCCAAATAGTAATTAAGGCTGTACAGTTCCCCGTATCGGAAACGGTTTTTGTGTTGTTCTGTTTTCGCAGTTTTCAGGATTGCGGCAAGCGTATCGCAAAAGTCCACGGTGCGGATTTTTTTACGCTTTGTTGCCCCTATTTCTGTTTTGTGTCTTGCCCCGTTGTAACGCATACTGCGGCGTACTGTCAGATATTGTTCTTCAAGGTTGATGTCCTGCCAAGTCAGACCACAGACCTCTCCAATACGCAAGCCTGTATAATAGGCTATCTGTATAGGAAGAAGTGCAGGATTGTTTTTCTTTTTCAGGAAGTCCTCTAATCTCTGATACTGTTCGTAGCTGAGCGTTGGTGTGGAAGCAGTTTCTCCGTCCTCGTCCGAGAACAGTTCGTATTCTTCTTTCTTTCCTCGCCATACCACATACTGCATCGGGTTAAAGGTTATCAGCCTTTTCGGGAATACCGCAAAACGGAACGCCCCTTGTAAAACAGCCGAAAACAATCGGAGATACCCTTTGCTGAGTGCTTTTGCGGTTGTACCGTCAGGATTTGTACCGCCAAAGCTGAGAAAGTCTATATATGCCTGTAAATGGTCGGCGGTTATTGTTTTCAGTTTTCGGTTTCCTATCGGGTGCTGTTTGATACGATTGACCGTTCCTTGATAGGACATTACCGTACCATTGCTGAGATTGCCGGGTTTCAGTTCTTCCTCCACCCACAGATCGAGCAGCATACCAACCGTGATGTTTTCAGACTTCGCAACGAATTTCTTTTCCTCATAGTCAGCGATTGCTTTTCTGAGCAGGGCTTCTGTTTCAGACTTACTTTCTGTTCCCACAAACTCTTTCTGTACTTTTCTGCCGCTTTCATCTTCGATATAGAAGCGTGCGTACCACTTTTTACCTTTTTTTCTTACAGAACCTTTTGCCATAGATAAATTTCCCCTTTCTATCTGTGGCAATCGGGACTGTGACATATGGTGTGCGTAAAGTAATAAGGTTACTTATGCCGATGAGTGTCAGTCATCGTTTTCACTTGTCAAAGAGCCACGGAATTTTTCTTTTTCAGCAACCCTTTCTTCGGCTGCTGTCACTATCCCGAACAGGTCACCCATCTTTACAGCGGTGCGTCCCTCATCGTAGATATGTAAAATCCCATCTAAAAACTGCTTCATATCCTCGATAGGAAGTTCCATTTCTTTACGGTAAACCCTTTCCATAATTGCCCCTGACTCAATCGCATAACGGCGTAAGGACTGCTTTAAGCCCTCGTCCTCCGCTACACGGTCAACCTCAGCCATAGCGTCTGCAAAGTGATAAGTCATAACCGTATAGAGGTCAATCATCTTTCCGAGGAATGTCGTGAGCAGCTGTTGGTGCGGTTCTCCCTTTACCACAGAAGAAACCGTATCAAGATAATTTTTGATATGTTCCTCCATATCCCTTGCACATAAAGTGCGGCTGTCATATTCCTTATCTTCGGAAAGTCCTGTCAGCCATTCGGGAGTGGTCAGGAGTGCTTCTGCCAGCCCGTTGATAATCATTGTACGCTTCGGGTCTACACCGTCCGCTTCATATCTTTGAATGGTAGATTTGTTTACCCCGACACGCTTACCAAGTTCGGGCATTGTTAAGTTTAATTCTGCTCGGCGTTCTTTCACTCGTTCACCGACCTGTTTTGCGGTGAATGTAATTTCTTTTTTCAAGGTTTTCACCTCCTATTGCTGATAGTATAACATAGCAAAGTCTATTTTGCAACCACAAATTTAATAATAGATAAAAATATTTCTTAATAAGTTGCAAAATGAGTTGACAAGAGATAGCAAAATAAGTATAATTACAGATACATAGTTGCGAAATGCGTATTTTGAAAGGAGGTTGATAAAATGAGCAACATCAAAATGGGTTTAACCATAGAAGAAGCAGCAGAATGTACGGGTATCGGAAGAAATACAATGCGTAAGTTGGTAGACTGGGGCAAACTTCCCGTCCTCAAGGTCGGAAGAAAAGCGATTATCCGCAGGGATACTTTAGAGCGATTTATGAGCGTCAATCAGGGAAGAAACCTGCTGAATGAAAATGATGTCCGCAAAGTAGAATAACCGTTCTCCAAGCCCTCGGCGTTTGAGAGCGAAATACACCCCTCGCACAAATCTTCGATTTGTACTCTGGGTATTTCGCCCTTGCAGGGGGCACTGTATCACAGCTTCGGACAATGCACCGCCGCTATGATACAGAAGAAAACAGCCCGCTGTTTTCTTCGCTGTCCGTCTGCTTACGCCGCCGAAACAGCGGCAACCGATTTCTCGGTTGCAAAAAGAGTATGCCCGTCACGGGAGGAAGGAGTATATGGCAAGACATTCATTTATACAGATGTCGAAGCTACCCAATGTCAAGGGAAGAATATCCTATATCACAAGCCACGCAAGGCAGGAAAATCTCTATGCCACCTACCGCACCGCCGACAATGAATTTTGGAGTAACCTTGCAAGGGAAAGCCAGCAGGAATTTAAGCGAAGCGGCACAGAGGGCAAATGTATTGAAGCAAGGGAATTGATTATCGCCCTGCCCGAAGTATATACAAGATACGAGCCGCAGGAAGTCCTTGAAGATTTTACGGAGGAGTTCCGCAGGCGGTATGGTGTGGAGTGCGTGTCAGCCCTCCACCACAACAAACGCAAGACAAACTATCATATCCACCTTATCTTCAGCGAAAGAAAACTACTTCCTGAGCCTGACATCAAGATAGCCACACGCAGCGTGTTCTATGATGAAACGGGAAAAAGGGTACGCACCAAGAAAGAAATCACAGGAGAGGACGGACAGATACGAAAAGGCTGCACCGTCATAAAAAAGGGCGAAGTTTACGAAAGCCACCTCTTTACCGTGAAAGATGATAAATTCAAAAGCGAGCCTTTTCTTCGGGAGGTAAAAGAGATTTACACCGACCTTATCAATCGGCATATCTCCGATCCCGAACAGCAGTTAAAGGTATTTGATAAGAACAGCGTTTATCTCCCTACAAAGAAAATCGGTAAGAACAATCCCAAAGCCGCCGAGATTGAAGCGGATAACACCGCAAGGCAGGAATGGAACAGGACAGCGGATATGGCGTTGTTATCGGGTATTTCCGAAGCAAAGATTTTAGAGGTCAAGCAGACCGAGATACACGAAAAAGCAAGCCAGTCTATCAAAAGCAAAGGCTGGCTGCCCAATCTGTTCCGTGGGATTGTGACAAAGGCAAAAGATTTTCTGCAAAACCTTATTCGGGAAAAAGATATGCCGCCTAAACCTACGCTTGATATTGATATGGCAGAGTTCCGCCATATGAGAAATCTGATGATAAAAGTACAGGATAAGGCGGTAAAAATCAAAAACTTGCAGGATAAAGTTCTGCCGCAGTTGAAACAGCAGCTTGCCGATACAAAGGGGCTTTTCAAAGGTAAAGAACGAAAAGCGTTGGAGGTAAAAATCAAAGAAACCGAAACGGAGATTGCCGACAGGCTGGATAAAATCCCAGATACACTCAAAGAGGACGGCTATCCCGATGTGCAAGTTTTTATGCGTACTTTCCGAGAAATGGAAAGCGTTGTGGAACAGTACAACCGTGACCTTGCCGAGTGGGAATACCAAGTCAGCAGGAAACCGACAGCCACCGCCAAAGAACAGCACAGACCGCCTGAAAAGCAGAGCGTGTTAAAACATCTGCGTGAGATACAGGAACGCAACAAGCAGAAAACACCGCAAAGACAGCGTAAGAAATCCATTGACAGAGATAGCCGATAGGCATTGAAAAACCGCCGTTATGGTGTTACCCATAGCGGCGGCATACATAATCATTTGCAGCTACAAAATTAACAGTTATATTTTTTTGATTTGTTTAACAAAATATAAATTCCAATCAATACCAAAATAGTGATTCCAAGTATCATATACATCGTTCCGATATTTACTTGACTTCCGAAAAAATAAAGATTGCAATCAAGGGAATCTTTTAGTTTTTCAATAACCTCTGTTGGAATACCTTGATTTTGCATTTCGGCAAGCGCCCCTTGCATTGTATGATTTCGGATAAGTGATGTACCATAAGTACCCGGCAAAAATGAGATTATTTTTTGCAGCCCTTCTCCAAATGAAGAAATAGGCATATATGCACCACAAATGAAACCATATCCCGCACTGATGATTGTGCCTACCGCTGAAATTTGTCCTTGTGTTGATAAGAAAAAATTAATAATCGAAGATAATGCTGTTCCAAACAAAACAAGGAGTAAAATATCAAGAAACAAAAAGAATATATCTGCGAGCGACATATACCAACCGACAATAGCCACATAAGTAAGACAGATACCCGTTGCAGCAAAGCAAATAATAAGTGTTGAAAGCAAGGTTGCAACATAATAACTCAGCGAAAGTGTAGCTGACTTCACAGGAGATATTCTTAAATCTCTTATCGTACCATTTGCTTTATCTTGCACCATTAAAAAATTAGAACAAAAAGCAACCGTTACACACGAAACAGCAAGAATAGATGAGATAAGTTGACCGCCTACCAGTCCCTCTATTATGCTTTCTGATAGTTTTAATGAATTAGGTAAATTAGATGTAAAACTATCCCGATACACATTCCCAAGAAAAGTCACATAAAGTACAAGCAATATAGCAGGCGTTATCAAAGAGGTAAAGAACATTCCCTTATCTTTGAAAAACAATTTGATATTTCTTTTGATAAGAATGAAAGCCATACTCATTTTTCTGCACCTCCCACTAATGTTTTGCCCGTAACAGCAAGAAAAACATCGTCCATTTTTCCTTTTGTTATTTCGTAATCATTAAACAACTGCGGATTACGAATAATCAATTCAGTTGCAGCCTTTGTATTCGGTACAGAAAGGCGATAACCGTTTCGGATTTGCTCATATTCTACATCAAGTTCTTTAACATCCTTTTCATCTACATCATAAATTGTGATGTAATCCCCAGTATAAATATTTTTTAATTCAAGCGGAGTACCCTCTGCGGATATTTTCCCATCATCAATGATTACAACATAATCAGCTTCCGCAGCTTCTTCCATATAGTGCGTAGTTAAAAATACAGTCATATTTTCATCTTTGCGAAAACTTGATATAACATTCCAAATAAGTCGGCGTGTCTGCGGATCAAGCCCTGTTGTCGGCTCATCAAGAATAAGGATTTTAGGCTTATGAAACAAAGCCCTTGCAATATCAATTCTTCGGCGTTGTCCTCCTGATAATTTACCAACGGTGCGTTTCAATAAGTTTTCAAAATCTAATATTTTCGCCAGTTCCTCAAGTCGTTTCTTAAACTCCATTCCAGTAATGCCATATAAAGCGGCACGACTTTCCAAATTATCATAAACAGAAAGGGCAGAATCCAAGGCAGATGATTGAAAAACTACACCCAGTTCACGCTTAATATAGTCCATATCCTTATCTAAATCGTGTTTATCAATAAAAACGCTTCCACTGTCTTTCGACAGTTGTCCACACATAATATTGATTGTAGTTGATTTTCCTGCCCCATTGATACCAAGAAAGGCAAACAGCTCTCCTTTTTTCACACGAAAACTCAAATTCTGAACAGCGTTTACACTTCCAAAACTTTTATTAAGATTATTGATTTGAATAATATTGCTCATTCAATTTCCTCCTGTATAATCGGTTTTAATCTCGCATAGAGAGCAATCAATATAATCTTTTCCTGTTCTAATCGAACTCCAAATTAGTAGATGCAGTGCGATACCGTAAATTAAATTCATTATAGCATAATGAATTACCAAAGTCATTATGAAAGAGAACACATCGAATCATAATTGTGGCAGACAAAGTTTTAATTTTTGACTGCCACAATTTTAATATTCTATATGTTACATTTTTTACTTATAGATAATATCGGCATATACAATTTCTCGTGCTCTTGCCTGTATCTCATTCATTCGACCAACCCACAACATCGGGTTTTCTACTTTAAGTTGTTCGGTCACGCCCTCCTTGTCAGCCATTTGCTCAACCAATCGAAACATCATTTCCGTTGCTTGTTCGTCAATATCGGCAAGGTAATTATTCAATTCGCCGCTTGTGAGCAGCGAAATATAAACCGTCCGTTTATGTTCCTGTAAGTAGTGTTTGTGTCGCTGCCCCCACAAACTGATAGGTTTGTTTTCTTTTTCAGCTGGTAAAGTAAGGCAAGGAATATAATAATCCCCCTGCAACTCATACCATAAACCATTGCTTTCATCATAAATATACTTGTCCATTAAAAAATCCTCCGTTATAATATATTCGCACATATGTCACAGTTCTCCGATTGCCACACTCTGTTATATCTTGTTATGAGACTTTCTTGCCCTTGATTTTGCCCTTATAAGCAGGCAGGGAAAGAGTAAACTTGTGTGAAATCATATAAAGGGATAAGGCGAACACATTGCGATAAATCCTTTATTTTCAAGGCTTTTGGAGGATTTTATTGATAACCTATGGAGAGCAATAATCACTCATAATTTTATGGTTTTCAAATTCGGATTTAAAATCGCTTTCGGCAAGTTTTCATCTGCAACTCCTTCTATAACAATAGCAGTGTCAAACTCTTTCAGGTCTCTCTTATCTATTTTTATTCGCAAAAAACTCTGATCAAGAACCTGTCCGGCATACCCTTTTAAATAACCAGAAAAGCTGTACATATCATCCAAAAAATATACGTTCGTGTTTGATTTAAATTCCTTTTCTGAAGATACATTTCTTAACTTTTCACCATTTACCTTGATCGAACTTGGTACAGAAAAACTCCGAACATTTATTTCTATAGATCTATTCGGATCAAAACCCTTATAATCTCCGATAAATTTAGAAATATGTATTCGAACAGTATTTTCTGTTTTCTGTGCGGTTATAGTAGCTTTCGCAATTTCATTCTTTAAATAATCCGTACTATATCCATCATCTTCTGATAATATAAATTCCGTTTTTTTAACTGACGGCCAATAATTGACGATCATATTACTTCGATTGATTTCTTTTGGATTATTATTAGGATTAACTAAGGGCAGTATTGCGCCTTCTTTGACGAATACAGGCAGCTTCCATAACGGAACTTTAACATTGTTATATGTTTTGCCGCCCCTGTATACATCACCCGATAACATATCATACCATACTGTATGTTCATCAGGTAAAATTATTCCACTCCTTGTAGGCGTGCCTTCCTTATTCTTTTCATCGTTGTAAACAGGCGCAACAAGTATAAAATCTCCGAACATATATTGATATTTTGCAGCATTACTATAAACGCCCGCTTCGTCTGGGAATTCCAGGAACATAGCTCTTACCATAGGCTTACCTTCAAAAGTAGCTTCGTGCGCTGTAGAATAGATATAAGGAATCAACTGAGATTTTAGTTTTAAATATGCTCTATTAATATCTGTGGCTTCCTCATCGAAAGCAAAAGGGGTTTTAGGGTTAGATCCCCAACCATCCATATTCAATTGAATAGGTGTAAATGCCTTCCATTGGAAATCACGAATATTAACTTCCTTATTTCCTCCTCCAAAAATTCCATCCATATCCGAGCCAATATTAGGATTCCCTGATAATCCGGTACCTAAATACGTAGGAATATGAAATCTTATATACTCCCATTTCCCACCAACTTGATCACCGGTCCAAATTCCTGCATTCCTTTGTATTCCTGCCCACCCGTCCAAACTAACAATAAAGGGGCGTATACGGCCGCCAGATTCAGTGATCATTACTGAAGACGCGTCATCCGTTGCGTTTAAACCGAAAGAATATCCTTTCCCAACCCAGGCAACATCCGTTTTTATAGCCTTTACTCCAGCTTCTTTTACTTCTCTGCTAATATCACGATCATCAGGCTTTGGGTTTTTAGGATCTTTAGGATGTAAATCCTGCTGTGTCCAAAGCCCTAATTCCACTCCGTTTTCTCTTGCGTATTCCCCAAATGAGACTAAATTTTTTATATTACCATCTAAGCTGTCTGTCTGCCCATAGCCGGCGCCATAACCATCATTCGGCAAGAACCATCCTAAAGGCATATCTTTTTCTTTGTATCTGTCGATGACTTTTCTTGCAGAAAACTGATACGATTCGGGATTTTCTCCATTAAGCGTTTCTCGGATTCCCCGTCCTCCGGCATGTTGCGGCTGTTTTTCCAGATAAAACTTACCGTCCTCAAATTGTATCGCTCCAGCAGTTCCTTTTGGAACTTCTTGCCAATAATCTCGATTGTAAGCGTTCAGATGCGCTTCATAAAAACCGAAGATCGGCATCAATATTGGTTGGCCGGTCAATTCATGGTATTTTTTTATGATGTTATAATAATTTTTATCGACAATATAAAAACTATCAAATTTATCATCTCTGTGAACAGTTACAACTTTATCTGGATCTTTAAAACTATAAAGTCCCTCCTGAAAGGTATTTCTGAGTACGCCATATCCCTTTGTAGACCAATAAAACGGATTGGGAGAGGCAACTCCTCCATCCACCCAGTTATTTGAATTGACAATCTTTATATCTTCTCCTTTGTGAGAAAAACGTCCGTTCTGAGTTCCTCCCCCAAAGAAATATTCATCTTTATTTTGTTTTAACGTCTGAACCGCTGTATTCTTCTCGATTTTTATTGGTTCTAATTCCTCAAAAATAACAGCTTTCTTCTTATCATAAACTTTAAAAGTTCCCTGTTTTTTATCCCACCCGATAGCAAAATCAGCGAAATGAATCATGTTCCCGTCATAAGCACTGTCTTCAAATAACGTATTGTGAGACCTCTCAGCTGTACTAAACTCTTCCTGATCAATCATCTTTGCAGGACGATTGATATCTCTAGGTTCAGGATCATCTTTAAATTGTCCGGTTGGGTCAATATAAAGGCGAAAAATATTATGGTCTAATATGAGCAGTCTTCCTTCATTTCCGTTTTTATAATTAATCTGATAAAACCCATCCGCTTTTAAAATAGACCTTATATTATTATCATCAGATTCATTTTCAGAGATGCTTCTCTGTTGCACTTCGGATCGCATGCCTGTATCACTGTCAGAAACTATAACTTCTTCTTTTTCACTGCTAGAAGCAGGATGATCTGCCATCTCAGATGAATCTTCTTTTTCCAAAACATCGTTTTCATTTTCCAGAGAAGGAGGAGCATCGTTTTCAAGCTTTTCCTCTTCTGCGTCTTTCTCGTTTGTTTTAAAATCAACAGCTGCTTCAGACGATGTTTCCTCAATCGACACTGCCTTTGTATCACGATCAGCAGCTATAGGTTCTTCCGCTGCGTTTGCCCGCAAAACATTCCCGAAAAAGAAAAAACAAAAAATGCCGATCAGTACGGATCCTACGCCTAGCGTCGCCTTTCTAGATCGCATATTGACTAATTTTTTTCTCAACAACTTACACCATCCTTTCTTTACAGTTTAAATATATCTTTTACACTAATGATATATTTAAATGAAAGCTAGGATTTTGGATAAAGTTAGCATATAAATACCTTTTTTTATTGATTTATACAGCAGAAGATGGACCGCCTGAAATCGAATCCCAGTGATAAAAATTGTTGCTCTGACTATACAAAACAGCAGCAAGGACGCTTATTGTCATCGAGTCTGGATAACAAGGCTATTGTCTCTGTATGCACTGTCTGGCAGAATTGATCTACTGCCGCACACTTCACCACCTCATATCCTTTTGCCTGTATCATCTCCAGATCTCTTGCCAGACTAGTCACCTTACAAGAGATATATACGATCTTATCCACACCGTACTCTAATATTTTAGGCAATGCCTTAGGATGGATCCCATCTCTTGGCGGATCTAATACAATAACGTCCGGTTTTTCTTTAATCTCATCTAATACTTTAAATACATCACCTGCTATGAATCGACAGTTAGAAAGTCCGTTATGTGCTGCGTTTTCCCGTGCCGCTTTTACCGCTTCCTCTACGATCTCCACCCCTATGACCTGCTTTGCCACAGGCGCCAGAAGCTGTGCGATCGTTCCCGTCCCACTGAACAGATCGAACACGGTCATATTCTGAATATCCCCTATATATTCCCGCACCGTACTGTATAGGACTTCTGCGCCCCGTGAATTAGGCTGAAAGAAGGAGAACGGCGTCACTTTAAATTCCAGATCCAGCAGTTTTTCGTAAAAGTAATCCTGTCCATAAAGGATCCTTGTCTCATCACTTTGCACAACATCTGACAGAGAATCATTTATAATATGCAGGATCCCTACGATCCTTCCCTTAAGCTTTAATTGCAAAAGCCTTTCAGCAAGAGGCTGCAGATCTGGTTCTTCCTGGGATGTCGTTACCAGATTTACCAGAATCTCCTGCGTGTACTCTCCCCTTCGTAAAAGAAGATGTCGCAAATAGCCTATATGCTGCATTTTTTTATAATAGCTCGTCTTCTTTTCCTGAAAATATTGCAGAACACATGTCAGGATCTTTGTCATATCGTCATGCACTAATTTACAGTCTGCGGCAGTCAATACATCATATGTGCTTCCCTTTTTATGCAGCCCCAAAGAAAGCGGTCCATCCTTATATTCATCTCCAAAAGAAAATTCCATCTTATTACGATAAGCAAATTCTTTAGGAGACGGCTTTATCCCTTCAAAATGGCAGTCTCCTTTTACAGCTTCGTCCAGAATCTCTTTTACCTGTTCTGCTTTCATTTTCAACTGCCTGTCATAAGACATTGTCTGGTACATGCATCCTCCACAGTCTGGGAAAATACTGCAAACCGGTTTTCTCGTCTCCAACTCTGACTTCTGGAGCACTTCCAAAAGCCGTCCTTCCGGATTTCCTTTTTTGAATTTATTGATACAAAATTTAATTTTCTGTCCCGGTATCCCGTTTTTTACGATCACTTTTTTTTCTTCTCCCAAAGCGGAGACGATCCCCTTGTTTGGAAATTCTACTTTTTCAATTATTCCTTCTAATATCTGCCCTTTTTTCATGTTCCTGCCATTTCCTTTTTTTGTCTTTTTTCCATCTGTTACATCTATCATCTTACGACTTCCAAGCGTAAAACAGGCAGGGTGCAGCGCTTGACCACATCCTGCCTATCTTTTCTTTGTGCTTATATCGTAAGCAATTATACCTGATCTTCCTCACTGAAATAGTCGTCAAAATCATCATCGAAATCATCTTCAAAATCTTCCAGATAATCTGGTGTAAAGAAACGATATACTGCAAAAGCGATCGCCGCTACCGCTGCTACTGCTCCAATAATCGCGAGTACCCAGATCACCGTATTCTTATGTTTCTCTGATTCATTCTTATGCAATAAATCGCTTAATTTTGTCTCTGCTAACAATTCTTCTACCTTGCTCATACTGTCCACGTCCTTTCCCCTGTCTTGCCGACAATGGTTTACTTTCTGTTATTATAACACTATCATTTTCAGATTACTACTAATTTATGCCAAAATCTCAATTATATTTTATTCTATTTTTACCAGTTTTGCAAAAGAAGCAAACATCTTCTTTCTTCCTGCAGTATCGAATTCTACTGTCACTTCATAATCCCGTCCGCCTTCTGTAATATCCTCCACAACACCGGCGCCAAACTTGATATGCTGCACACGATCGCCAATCTTATAGTCCAGACCTTTTTCCTTCGAGACTGCAAATTGTTGGGCTCCCTTCATGACAGAAAACGGCTGTGCCTTAAAGTTTTTTTTGGCATGAAAATAGGGATTGGACGCAGTAAAATCTTGTTTTATTTCTTCTTTTCCTGCCGTTTTTTTGGTAAATACTTCCCCGCTGTCCAGAAGTTCCAGCGGTATTTCTTTTAAAAAACGGGACATTCTGTTATACTGCGTCTCTCCGTGTACCATTCTCATTCTGGCACAGCTTACAGTCAGCTTTTGTTCCGCCCGTGTCATCCCTACATAACACAGTCTCCGTTCTTCTTCCAATTCTTCCGGCTCTCCAGAACTGATCGTCATATATCCGGGGAACAATCCATCCTCCATGCCTGCCATATAGACATTCGGAAATTCCAGACCTTTTGCGCTATGCAAGGTCATCAATACTACGTACTCCTGGTCTTCATCCAAACTGTCAATATCCGCCACCAAAGCGACCTCCTCCAGAAAACCACTCAGGGATGCCTTCTCCTCTATATCTTCACAGCTTTCTTCATAAGCAGCAACCTTACTTAAGAGTTCCTCAATATTTTCTTTCCTGTCATGCGCCTCATCTTCACTCTTGGCCTCTGCTTCCAAACTCTCCATATAGCCTGTTTTTTCTAAAACCTCCTGTATCAGATCGGATATGCTCTCCGTCTGTGCCCGCCCCTTGAAGTATTCGATAAGCGCCACAAAAGAATCCAATTTTGCCGCCCCTCTGGCAATATTCGGTATCAGATCTAGGCCCTGTAAAGCTTCATAAAATCCGATTCCTCTCTCTGCAGCAGATTCCTGGACCCGATTGATCGTCGTCAATCCGATCCCTCTTTTCGGCACATTGATGATACGCCGTACTGCCAGATCGTCCTGCCCATTATCAATCGTTTTTAAATAGGCAAGCAGATCTTTAATTTCCCGGCGGGCATAGAAATTGATACCGCCTACAATCTTATACGGGATATTTGCCGCTACAAAACGTTCTTCAAAAAGACGAGACTGTGCATTTGTCCTGTATAGGATCGCATGATCATTATAGGCGCCCCCTTCCCGGATATTCTTCTCAATATCCTCTGCGATAAAATCCGCCTCGTCATACGCCGTATCAAACTGACGCAGTGCAATTTTGGCGCCGTCGCCATTTTCAGTCCACAAAGTCTTTTCTTTTCTGCCGCAGTTGTTTTTAATGACCGCGTTCGCCGCATTTAAGATATTCCCTGTAGAACGATAATTCTGCTCCAGTTTGATCACCTTCGTATCCGGGAATTCCTGTTCAAAGTTCAGAATGTTTTTGATGTTGGCACCTCTGAATTTATAAATCGACTGATCGTCGTCGCCTACTACGCACAAATTCTTGTATTTCTGCGCCAGAAGACTCACCAATTTAAACTGTACTGTATTTGTATCCTGGTATTCATCTACCATTATGTAACGGAACCGTTCCTGATAATACGCCAACACATCCGGCTGTGTCTGAAAAAGCTGCACTGTCTTTACAAGCAGATCGTCAAAATCCAGCGCATTGTTAGCTCTGAGCTGTTTCTCATACTCCCGATAAACCTTCGCGATCTTCTGCCGTCCAAAGTCTCCCCCTGCGTTCAGTTCAAATTCTTCCGGAGAGATCAATTCATTTTTTGCAGAAGAAACCGTTCCCAAAAGCGCTCTTTCCTTGTACACTTTAGTATCTATATCTGCCAGTTTACAAACTTCCTTCATCAATGTCTTCTGATCATCTGTATCATATATCGTAAACTTTGTATCATAACCGAGACGGTCGATGTAACGCCGTAAAATCCTGACACACATGGAATGAAAAGTGCTGACCCATATGCTCTCAGAACCGAAACCGACCAACTGGTCCACACGTTCTCTCATCTCTCCCGCAGCCTTGTTTGTAAAAGTGATCGCCAGGATGTTCCATGGATTTATTCCTTTTTCTTCGATCAGATACGCAATCCTGTGCGTCAATACCCGCGTCTTGCCAGAACCTGCCCCTGCCAATATCAGAAGTGGTCCTTCTGTATGGAAGACCGCCTCTCTCTGAGGGGTATTTAAACTATCATATATACTCATACTTCTCTCCTTTCAAGTATTATCATTATCGAACACACATTCCCGATTGTCAACCACATATTATGATAAAATGTTTAAATTGAAAACCTAGTATAGTTGAGATAAAATACTGTATGAGAAAGGAGACCTTGATATGGCAGCAGTGAATATGACAAACGGCACCCCCGTCAAACAACTCTTTTTTTATGCAGTTCCTCTTATACTAGGGAATTTCTTTCAGCTTGCTTATAATGCCGCTGATGCCGTCATTGCCGGCCGATTTATCGGAAAAGAAGCGCTCGCGGCGACAGGAACGGCAAGTCCTGTCATGAATATACTGATCCTTGGCATCTCCGGTCTGTGTATCGGCGCCGGTGTCATTATGAGTTCATACTTTGGAGCCGGACGTATCCGGGAATTGAAGGATGAACTGGCAACCGCTCTTTTATTTGGATGTATCAGTACCGTTGTCATTGCCTTTGCCGGCTCTGTCTTTATCTTCCCACTGCTTAAGGTGCTCCGTGTTCCGGACACACTCCTTTCTTCTACTGCGCTCTATCTGCGCATCATCTTTTTGGGGGCACCTTTTACATATTTTTACAATACACTCTCTGCCGCTTTAAAAAGTATAGGAGATGCAAAGACACCTTTAAAATTTCTTCTTTTTTCTTCCCTATTGAATATTGTCCTAGATCTTCTTTTTATTGGCCTGCTCGGTTACGGGATTACATGTTCTGCCGTCACAACAGTGGCTGCGCAGATTTTATCCGCCCTTCTGTGCGCACAATATATTTACCGGAAGATTCCTCTTCTCCAATTAAAATTTTCTGATTTAAGACTCCATAAGTCTTTGTTAAAAACAACCTTGAGATATGGCTCAGTCACCGCCCTGCAGCAAGCCTGCCAGCCCATAGGAAAGCTTCTCATCCAGGGCTGTGTCAATACATTAGGAATAGACGTTATAGCTGCCTACAATGCAGTCACAAGAATTGATGATTTTGCCTTTACACCTCAGCAAAGCATTGCCCAAGGGATTACGACGTTCACTGCGCAAAATCAGGGAGCAAAGAAGCCGGACAGGATCATCCGCGGCTTTTGCAGCGGGCTAAAACTGGAATTCTTTTACTGGATACTCATCTGTGCGTGTACACTACTCTTGCACGAACCTCTTCTGCGTCTGTTTACAGATAAAGTACAGCCACAAAATATCGTTCACCTTGGCAGCCAATATCTGTCTGTCATGGCCTTTTTCTACCTGCTTCCTTCCTTCACAAACGGTATCCAAGGGTTCTTCCGCGGAATCGGAAACATGAGAATCACACTGATTTCTACCTTCATCCAGACTTCACTGCGCGTTATTTTCACCTTTCTGTTCGTCCCCCGCTCCGGGATACACGGAATCCCCTTTGCCTGCGCAGTTGGCTGGACTTTCATGCTCCTCTATGAAATTCCTTGCTATTTAAGCGCCAGAAAACGACTCTTATCTCCTACTCTTAACCCTCATAATCTTAATAAATAAAAACTTGTCATCTGGTTTCGATTACTATATAATGAATATATCGAGGTGATTATATGACAATAAATACGAATGATATGCTCAACAGCATTTTAGAAAGTCTTTCCCGCATTGACTATATTCATCCGGGAGACATTCCGAATATTGACCTGTACATGGATCAAGTGACTACTTTTATGGACAGCCAGCTTGCTTCTACAAAACGCTATGAAGATGATAAGATTCTTACAAAAACAATGATCAACAATTATGCCAAAAATAATCTTCTTCCTCCTCCCGTGAAAAAGAAATATTCCAAAGAGCATGTGCTTATCTTGATCTATATCTATTATTTTAAGAATATACTGTCTATAAAAGATATCGAAGCACTTCTAAAACCCCTCACAGAAAAATATTTTAACGGGAATGGAAGTACGGACATGACTTCGTTGTATGAAGAAATCTGTCAAATGGAAAAAAACCGGATCGATTCTTTGCAGGAAACAGTCAAAGCTGCCCATGAACAGGCACAGACAGCATTTACAGATATACCAGAAGAAGACCGGGAATATCTCCAACTCTTCACATTTATCTGCAATCTCAGCTTTGACGTATATGTAAAAAAACAGCTTATCGAAAAATTGATTGATGGACTAAACAACACACAGCAGGAGAGGTAACACATATGCCCTGCCCCTATTTTATGTATTATTAAAAAAGACACTGTTTCTCCGTTTAGGACAACAGTGTCTTTTTATCTTTTTATTTATTAATTCTCTCGAAGACCATATCATACCCGTCATTTCCATAGTTCAAAGAACGGTTTACCCTGCTGATAGTGGCGGTAGAGGCGCCTGTCTTTTCCGCTATCTCCAAATAAGTTTTCTGCTCTCTTAACATTTTCGCCACTTCAAACCGCTGCGAAAGTGAAAGCAATTCATTGATCGTACAAATATCTTCAAAAAAAGTATAACATTCTTCTTTATTTTCCAAACTTAAAATCGCCTGAAACAGATAATCTACCGCTTCTGTTCTTATCTTCTTACTCATAATACATGCTCTCCTTTAACAGTCCAATGACTACCTTACATTTTAGCACACTAAACTTTTAAAGTCTACCTTTTTATACTGTTTTATAAAGATTTGTAAAAGATTTAAAAACTCAAAAACTTTTTCAACAATTCCAAATCTGTTGTAGCAACCAATTCCATCGGAAAATCACAGTAAGCAAGTACTTCTTTTACATAGGTAAAGTTTCCGGCATCTGCATCTACATGAGCATCACTTCCTGCTGTCACAAATACCTCATACTGCTTACACAATTCCAGCATAGTCAGCATATTTTCTCTGGCATTTTGTCTGAAACTCTGTGGCCTTAACGAGGAATTATTTAATTCCAGCAAAGTTCCCGTTCTTTTTGCTGCCTTTACAAGTTCCTCATAATTCACCGGAAATCTACCATCATCCGGATGACCGATGATATGGATATATGGATTTTCCATTGCTTTTATATATGCTTTTGTATTTTCTCTCTCCGTACGGCTCTTTCCGTAACAAGGCGGATGAATACTGGCAATAACAATGTCCAGGTCACGCAGAGTCTCTTCAGGCAGATCTACCCTACCTTCTGTATCCATAATATTTAATTCCGCTCCAAAGAGCATCTGCACGCCTTCCATTGTCCTTGGCACGCAATCCAGATTATCAAAATAAAATTTTCCGCAAGTCCCCGGCATTTCCGGTGCGTGTTCCGTCAAGGCCATTACCTTAAGTTCCTTTTTTGCAGCAGCTGCCGCCATCTCCCGGATGGTACTGTAAGCATGTCCACTCATCAACGAATGAGCGTGTGTGTCCGCAAGTATATTCATTATTCTCCTCCTGTTTAATACATAAAATTTTTTTATTTCCAATATTTATCCCGCTTTTATCGCTATTATATCATATTTTTTCCAGAATACAATTTTATAGATAGGGCACAATATCTATGAGGTGATGATCATGCTAAATAAAAAACAAAACGAAAAGATAATAGATGACTATGATTATCTTTCCAACGCAGCCTCTTCTATGGATTGTACGGGACTGATCCCCTCTCTTGCAAAATCGGAAGATGAACTGGAATCCTACAATGACGTATATCAGTTCACTCCGCCCGTTATACCACAAAAAAACAAAGACTCCCTGCCCTAATACTACCGCCTCCTTCCTCCATTCCTCTCCTTCATTTGGAGCGCCGCAGTGATTTCTGTAAAAGAAACCCACGCGGCGTCTCCTTTTTTCTTATATTTTACATTTTTCGGCAGAATTCGAGGATATGTTGCATTTTTCCATTGTTCTTACTAATGCAAAATGTTATAATAGAAGCGTTGTAAATTAATCCTTTGGATTGTCTACGAAGAGAGGAGTACAATTTAACTATGAAATGTCCAATATGCCAAAAAGAAGTAGAAATACAGAAAAAACAAGTTGGCGTCAATGAAAATAATGACCCCATCTTTAACGAATATGCCATATGCCGTAATTGCAAAAAACAGTGGAATCTAGACAAGCAGCGTGCCAAAAAGGCTGCTAAAAAGGCCGCGGGTACAAAGGAACAGCCGCTAAAACCAGGCGTTCAAAATCAAACTGCTAATGTAGAAAGGCAAAAACAGACCGCAGATCACAAACCTGCGAATCCGAATACACAAAAAAGCACCGCAAAGAAAAACGGAAACTCAAGTGCAAATACTGCTGTTTCTCCTGAGAAAACAACAGAACTCAAAAAAGTTTCCGCTGAAAGAGCCCAAGCAAAGAAGACCGGCAGACCCACAGCTGCAGGTACACAAGTCAAAACACGATCGCCTAAACAGGCACCTGCAGACAAACCTGTAAAACGTACAGGTCAGGGACAACCGGCAAAACATACAAGAAGTACTGCTCCTGCTGAAGAACAAAAATATGCGAATATTCCGCCCGAAAGAATTCGTACCAAAAGAGAAACCGCTGTTAAAAAAGGATACGAAGACATGCTCGCTACAGATCC
Organism: Mediterraneibacter sp. ICN-202921; assembly: GCF_037890075.1. Classification (NCBI taxonomy): domain Bacteria; kingdom Bacillati; phylum Bacillota; class Clostridia; order Lachnospirales; family Lachnospiraceae; genus Mediterraneibacter; species Mediterraneibacter sp. ICN-202921. The sequence continues at coordinate 80,579 of NZ_JBBKBE010000009.1, forward strand.
CGGACGGCGTCCTGTAAAGAAAAGACGGACTGCTCCGTCAGAAAATACCACCTATAAAAACTCGGCAAAATCTGCACCGGCCGCACGCAGGAAACCGGAACCTCCTGTTGTGGAAGAAGATATGTATGAGGAGGAAACCCCAAGATTCCGAAGTGTAAAAATTATATTTGGCGTTCTTTCTTTGATCGGATTTGCTTTCTTTACATATAAAGCTTTTACAACCGGATTGACCGACGTCACCGCCGGAAATGAAAGCAGTGCCGGAACAATATATATTATACTTGCTCTTTGTCTGCTTTTATCCGGCATCTTATTATTCATTCTTCAGAAAAAGAATACATTCTGTGCCTTTCTGTTTCCGGCAGTATTTTGTATTGGAGGTGCTGTGTTTGCATTTTTGAAAAGAAACACTGACTCCATGCTTCTTTACTGCGCGGTGGGATGTGCTGTATTTGCTGTTATATTCATTATCCTTACTATTGCTTCTCTTGGTTCCGGAGATAGCTATGACGAGGAAGACTATGACGACCCTTTTGAAGATGATTATGATAATTATTAGACCAATTCAAAAAAACTTCCCACAGACTACAATCTGCGGGAAGTTTTTTCGTCTATTGTATTTCTTTCAATGCTCTTTCATAATCATCTTTGTGTACATAGATTTTATATTCATAAGAATACTTTTGCTGGATCCCCATACTTCCATACCTTCCTCTATTGCCTCCGCCCAGCCATTCTGAACTCTGAAGATTTTTTGTCCCTACTGTGTAGGCAATACCGGCTCCGCTCAATTTATCCCTAATATCTGACTGTCGTTTCATATCCATAGTAGCGATTAAGAATCTGCGATTAAAAATCGTTATCATACTCTTACCCCCCTATCTCTTGTGACTTTACTTAAAAACTTTACCTTTAACAATGTTTTGCCGCTCATTCTGTTCCTCTTTCATTTTTATATACTAAGTATACTATATCCCTTTAATCATAAGCAACTCTCTATAGTAAGACAAAAACCTTTCTTTATAATAAAAAAGAATTTATCTTCCTGCTAGAAATGTATACCGCCAGGCATATATACAGTAAAGAGCCGCCGCACGATTTTATGCGGCAGCCCTTTTTGTCATGCGCTATATAGAACTACAGGGTCTATTTTGCAGCAGTATTGTTTGCTTTCTCGGCAAACTCCGTAGTGACAAGTTCTTTATAAGGAGCTCTTTTGCTTAATTCTCCGGCACTTTCCAGAATATCCTGCAATAAGTCAAAACTACTTTCTTCAAAGATCAGATTATCTTTCCATGTGTCCTGTTCATAATACCGGGTAACAATCGTCGTGATCGTTTCCAGATCAGTCTCCGGGAACTGAGGTTCTATGGCTGCAGCGATTTCTTCCGGTGTATGAGACTGCACATAGTCCATTCCTTTTTGTAGGGCATTGGTAACTCCCTGTATAACGTCCGGATTTTCTTCTATATAGCTTTTCTTTGCACTAAAAGCTGTATAAGGCACATAACCACTGTCTTCTCCTAAGGACGCTACTACATACCCTTTTCCTTCTGATTCCAATGTGGTAGCCCCGGGTTCAAACTCTACTGTGAAATCTCCCTGACCTTCCGAAAAGGCGGCGGCAGTAGAGCCAAAATCAATATTCTGATTAATCTCCAGATCACTCTCTGGATCAATACCGTTCTCTTTTAAAATATACTCAAATACCATCTGTGGCATGCCGCCTGTCATCAACATTACAATGTAAATAATTGTCCTATAATTGTTCAGAAGTCATTTGAGCCGATAAATCCGGCAGATATTGATGCATCAATACCGCAATCTCTTCTTTTGTTTTCACAATATTGTAAGGTTTCAGCGGATTATCCGTATCTTCCAGAATCTCTAATTCTTTCATCAGATGGATATAAGGCAAGATACTTTGTTTCGTTTTCTTAAATCCCAATGCTGTCATATGTTCTGACAAGTATTTTGCAGAGGTATATCCGCGTTCATCTTCTATAATCAACTTCATTACAAGAGCGATTACAGTATTTTCCCGGCGATTCATCTCATCAGCAGGACTGTAATTGATTAAATCAGACAAACCATATTTTAAAGTAATTTCCGGCATTCCCTCTTTATCTACGTCAATTCTCTCAATCAACAGTTCAATATCTCTTCGATCAAGAGTTCCACCTGCAATGATTTTATCAACTACATCCAATGCGTTTCTCAATTTGTCTTTTACATCCGGTGTTTCTATAGTAGTTTCGTTCAGTTCTTTTTCCTGCATCTCCAAACCATGAATCTGAGCCAATAAATCTTTTTGTAAAGAGTCATAAGTTTCATGAATCAAATCCTCATTTTCAAATGCTATGGATAAATCTTTTATTTTTTGTGTTAAAAGTACCTTTAGTTGATTTTTTCGGTTTTGAATTTCTTCCTGAATGTCTTGTCGTTTTTCTGCCAGCGTTTTCTTTTCTGCCTCAAAATCTCTCATATCGTATGTGGAAATCACTTCACAAAGCGCTTCTCTGCACAGTTTAATATAATTCAACACATCTTCCATCAAATCGTTTTCCTCAATCAGATGGGCTTTTTCGCAATACCGCCTGCCTTTCGTATTATAGGTAGTACAAATATAATATTTTCTTTCTCTGCTGGATGATTGACGCTTAATCGGTGTCAAACGGCTCCCGCAATCTTTACAAAACAAACAGCTTCCAAAAGGATTGGGGATTTCTGAACCGATCCATTCCCCCCTGCTTCCACGATAATTCGTGCGATTACGCTTTTCTTTTAATTCCTGTACAAGAGAAAAAGTGGCTTTATCAATAATTGCCGGATGATGATCTTCAAAAATACACTGTTCTTCTTTTGGAACACGTTTATCCTTTCCATGTACGGTATTTCTGGCACGTTTTCTCAAACGAAAAGTTCCAATGTAAAAATCATTATCTAATAATTCCTTTACCATGCTGTCAGACCAAACGGTTGCAACTTTCTTTTTGCTTATGCGACCTTCTTCAATTTCTCGTTCTCGCTGTACCATAGAAGGCGTTGGGATACCCTGGTCGGTCAAATAATTTGCTATTTTGCGATACCCGGATCCTGAGATATAAAGATCGTAAACCATTTTAATAAATTCTGCCTCTTTGGGAACGATCTTGATGATACTTTTGTCTTTCGTATCCCGACAATATCCAAAAGGTGGTTTTGTCATAAGCGTACCTTCTTTTTGTCTGGCTCCAATCGCTCTTTTGATTTTCTTACTGGTATCTTTTACATAACGCTCATTGAACCATGTTTTAATTCCAATGGTGTCGTCGCTGGAATCGAAAGAATCGTAATTATCATCAATGACAATGAGATGTTTTCCCCGTTCCTGAAATTCATCCAAAAGCAAAAGAACCTTCGCATTATGTCTGCCAAGACGAGAGAAATCTTTCACATATACGGTATCAATATCTTTATCTAAATCAGCCATCATCTGTTGAAATCCAGGTCTGTCAAAAATATAACCTGACACTCCGTCATCTTCATACCATCGGTCAATAACCATTCCATGGTCGGCTGCATACTGATTAATAATTAACTTCTGATTTTCTATGGAAACATAATTTCGCTTATCGTCATCTCTTGAAAGACGCACATATCCAGCATTCATGTCCTCATCCTTTCTGAAATATTATTTATAGAATAATGTAATATAATAAGGGCGAGAGAATGTCTCCCGCCCAGAGAAATTACTGATTGATTTCTTTTATATGGTTTCGAATCAACGCTTTTATTCCATTATGTATATTTTTATCCAGCTGCCCATCCGCAAACGTGACAACCCGAAAACCTATTTTCGTATATTTCTCCTTATCTGCCTCAAAGTCTTCTGAAGATGTATAATCTGTTTGCCACAGGTAATATGTAGGTTTCTGCAGAGCTATCACACTCTTTCTATTTCTGATGTCTATACTAAGATATAAACATCAGATTGTTTTTGTGCCTGTCTGCTCTATAATATTTTCAGTCTGCCTTGATTCGGCAGTAGCAAAAAAGGTTTTCATTTTCCCCATTTTTTCATGGGCAATAATTGTTTTATCGGAAGATTGGTCGTTACGATCAATGGTCTGCCAGATCGATATCTTCGGTCAATTACGCTGAATACAATTCCAAGAGCATACTCAGAATTTCGTTCTGTGCCAAGATCATCCAAAATTAAAAGTTCATATCGCGCCAGAGCATTGATATATTCTGTTTTATCCTCTAATGGAAACATATCATCAATAATTGTATTAAAATTTGTCATCTTCACAGTAATTTCCTGATTCAAAAGTGCGTTGGCAATGCAACCGGCTATGTAACTCTTTCCGGTTCCTATTAATCCCCACAATAGAAAACCAATAGGATTTTTCTTCATATTATTCCAGTTTGCTGTGTATTCTTTGGCCTTCTCGATGGTGGTAGTCTTTTCTGCCAGTTCAAAATTCCAATCATACATTCGTGGTTCTTCAAAACAGATTTTTCTATTTCTTTCCATTAATTCGCGGTGTTCTCTTTCTTTATATGCCTTTTCTTCTACTTCACGCTTTTGACGGATACATGCACATTGTCTAAAATGTTTTTTCATACCAAGAATACTGTCTGGAGGGAAAAACGCCTCTACAGGTTCTCCACAAATCTTGCAATATGCTAATCCATCTGCACCTAAATATGTGTTTTCCTGCTTTATCATAGACTATCGCCCTCCTCATATTCGTAATTTACTCCAATCTTATTACTAAAATTATATTTTTCTTTTACTTTACTAGGCGGCACATTTCCGTCCATAGAAGAGGCTGTTTTCCGACTAAATGAAGGACAGCTTTTCATCCCAATGGAAGTGGTATTTTCGTCTGTCTGCTTTACATCCGGTTCAGAAATCAACTCTATACAGGGGATTCGCATATATAAATGATTTGGTTTTGAAAATCCCCCGGAACTGCGAATCAACAATCCATACTCACCTAATTCCTTCATGGCAGCTTTTACAGAAGTGCAACACTTTCCCCATTTCAAAGATATTTCTGTAATCGGAAAGACAAAATATACATATCCTTCTTCATTGATCCAATGATTTTTCTGTGAAATTCTGGCTCTGTCATATAACAGCATATAAAGTATTTTTGCGTTCTGAGAGAGTGGTAGCTCTAACAAAAATTTAGGAAACTGATAATAGGGAAGTATCTTTTCCGTTTCCATCATATATTCAAATTTCATATTTTCTTTTACCTTTCTGAAAAATTAAGGAGACGGATGCCGGCTTTCCCAAAGAGATTTTTATGCTTTATTAAAATTCTCTTTTTATATCTCCCTATATAACGAAATGGAAAAAGCTCATTTTACAGGGTACAGAGAGAAAAAATTTTACAAGAGCAAGATCCACCCATGTTTAATGTTATCGCGTTTCCGCCTCCGTTCACCTTATGGGTGTTCTCTTGATGGGGAGTGACAATTCCCCATACCCTTGCTTATATAATCGGCTTACAAAAGAATTTGTTCGCATCACCATGTGCATTTTCAAATAGAAAAAGACATCCAGTTACTTACTGAATGCCTCAAAATAGAATTATGTTAATTATGATATTTTGCTGCGTGCACCTCCGGTGTAGCTAATAAAAAAGTGGGTGTGGGAGGCGACAGTTCCCCAGCAAGATAAAACTCCGAAATATTACTTATATGGCAGAATGGGGATATGGTAATACCGGGGTGGATCTTGCTCTTGATAATTTAAAAAAGAAAAAATGCAGAAAATACTATTTTTTAGATAAGTGATATTCAGAGTGTGTTTGATTTTTTATGATACTTTTACAATATGATTCTGATAATTTGCCTTATGAGAAAGTCGGAAAGAATGAGCCGGTGTGCATTGCGGATGAAGTACCGTTTGAGATTCCAGAAAGTTGGGAGTGGGTGCGATTAGGAGAAATCTTTCAGCATAATACCGGCAAAGCTTTGAACGCTTCAAACCGTTCGGGAGAGTTGCTTGCATACATAACAACATCTAATCTTTACTGGAATAGATTTGAACTTAATTCTCTCCGAGAAATGTATTTTTCTAAATCAGAACTTGAGAAATCTACTGTAACCAAGGGCGATTTACTTGTTTGTGAAGGTGGAGATATTGGACGAGCCGCAATCTGGCTCTATGACATAGATATTAGAATACAAAACCATATCCATCGACTGCGTTCTTATTCTAAAATATGTACGGAATATTATTATTATCTCTTTTTCCTGTATAAACACGCAGGTTGGATTGGTGGAAAAGGTATTGGCATTAAAGGACTTTCTGCAAATGCCTTACACTCTTTGTTGTTTCCACTCCCACCGCTAGCTGAGCAGTATCGAATTGTTGCCAAGATAAAAGAGTTCGAGCCTTTATTGTACAAATATGCACAGGCAGAAAAACAACTAAACAATCTAAATACTCAATTCCCGGATCTGCTTAAAAAGTCGATTCTGCAGGAAGCAGTACAAGGAAAACTTGTTCCCCAAGATTCTTCTGATGAGCCTGCTTCCCTTCTTTTGGAGCGTATTCGTGCTGAAAAGCAAAGGTTAATTGCCGAAGGTAAAATCAAGAAAGACAAGCACGAATCTGTCATTTTTAGAAGGGATAATTCTCATTATGAGAAGTTGGACGGAATCGAGCGTTGTATCGACGATGAGATACCGTTTGATATTCCAGATACATGGGAATGGGTTAGGATGGGTTCCTTGTTTACGATCAACCCAAGAAACATTATTTCTGATGATACCGTTGTTGGTTTTATGCCAATGCCGCTTTTACAAGACGGATTTAGTAATAGCCATACCTTTGAAGAAAGACAATGGAAGAATATAAAATCTGGATTTACCCATTTTGCTAACAATGATGTTGTTATTGCAAAAATAACTCCATGTTTTCAGAATAGAAAGTCTGCCGTAATCTTCAATCTTCCCAACGGATATGGTGCTGGTACAACAGAGCTTCATGTACTTCGTGACTATACAAAAATATTGTATATGCCATACTTTTTGCTGCTCTGCAAAACCCATACCTTTATCCAAGATGGTATGAAAAACTTTACTGGAACGGCAGGACAACAGCGTATCGGAAAAGATTTTATTTCCAACTACCTTGTTCCGCTTCCTCCAGTAGAGGAACAAAAGAGAATTGTCCAACGAGCAAATTTCGTAATTGAATCCTGTGACATTCTATAAAATCAGGCATACACTCCAAGTAATCGAAGTGTATGCCTTTTCTTTTACCAATCTACGATTGTATCAACAATTTTTCTCTGTTCTGTAGCTGTTTTTCTGAGGTAAATGCGGGTAGTTTCAATGCTTTCATGTCCCATAAGATCAGCCAGAAACGCTATATCATTGCAACGGTCAAGGAAGCTCTTGGCAAATCTGTGACGGAATGAGTGTGGATACACAACCACAGGATTGATACCATATTTTACTGCCAGTTTCTTCAACTGTCCAGAGATGCCACGGGTGGTAATACGTTCCCCATACTTGTTCAAAAAAATGAAGCCGCTTTCTTGTTGCTTTTCAGCCAGCCAAGAAAGGGCTTCGTTTTGTAACTCTTTGGGGATATAAATTCTGCGTAATTTACCACCTTTGGAGTACAGGTCAAGATGACCTAACTTGACATGTTCAACCTTAATCTGAATCAGTTCGCTGACTCTGGCTCCGGTGGCGGCAAGGAAGCGGATTACGAAATACCAGAACGTTTCATCGTCATTCTTCAGACAAGATTTAAAGTATTTGTAGTCTGCTTCGCTAATGACATTTTCCAGAAAAGTTTTCTGCTGCACACGGACAAATGGCAGTTTCCACTTCTCTTTACCAATACATTCCAAGTAGCAATTGATGGCTCGCAAACGGAGATTGACCGTCTTGGGCTTGTAATTCTCGATCAGCCATACCTTGTACTCACGTAGCTTTTTCTGTGTGACATCATCGTACTGCTCCCCATACTGTTTGATGGCAAATTGATACGATGAAATCGTGTTTTCCGAGAGGTTTGTGCCCCTCAAATGTCTTTCGAATTTTTCTTTTTCTATCATGGCGAAAGACCTCCTTTCGCCAGATATTATACAATTCCACACTAAATCAGCGTAATCTTATCAAATAATTTTTGTTGTTTCTCAACGATGCGGCGTTGCTCTGATAGCGGCGGAAGTGGAACCAATAGATTCTTCAAAATATCTGTTGTGATATTTTTCCATGCGGTACCAGTAGAAAGTGACATCAAATATTCAACCATTGCTTGAATCAGAATTATTATATAGTCCATTTCCAAACTGGTATTTTTGAAGCACATACACATTAGACCGTCATATATATATATATATCCAGAAATATTCAACTTTGCAATCTTACCCAAGCTGCCACTTGCCGCAGTAATTAAATAATCGTTATCAACAAAAACACTTTTGGTAGTGCCAAGATCGGTCAGAAATTCATCTGTATCATACAATGTATCGTTCAGGGTGTATTTTGTAATATCAGATATTTTAATCCAATGATGAGGTGTTCTTTCAGATGACCAGTATTCTGGGCTCCCCTTAGGTCGTGGAGATGCACCACGCTGCACACCTATCATTGTTCCCAATCTCGTCCAACACCAGCTGTCCGGAATGTCAAACGGTATCTCGTCGTCGATACAACGCTCGACTCCGTCCAACTTCTCATAATGAGAATAATGGTATGCTACATTTTGAAATTACATCTATCCAACAGGACTTTTAACTGCTTAACAATGCGTATTTGTTCATTATATGGAGGTAATGCCACCAAATATTTTTTAATTTCCCCCATACCCAAATCAGGAACACCAATGGATTGTCTTGCTTTTATCGAGTGAAGTAGTATCTGAGGACTTTCCAAATAATAACGAATATATGGAGGATAAACCAAAAGCGGACGAACAACGCAGCATGAGTATGATACCAAGAACTCTTTGCTCATTTCAACCAGTCTTGCTTTTCCCAATGCTGCACCAATTCGAGAATAAATAATGTCGTTCTTTTGCGGCAAAGCCTTTCTGGACAACCTTTCAAAATCTGCTCTTGAAATATATTTGACATTTTGAGTGTAGTTTATGGTTCCATCATCCAACAAATCTTTTGCAGAGAGAAAAAGTACACCCTCATCAGCAGGCACGGATTTCGGCATATTGTGATCAATATCGCCAATCAAGCTGCATATATTTTGCAGACGAGTCCATGTCCAGTTCTCTGGAATGTCGAATGGGATATCTTCATCAATGCAAACTTCCTCAGAACCACGCTTTTCATAATGAGAATTATCCCTTCTGAAAATGACGGATTCGTGCTTATCTTTTTTGATTTTACCTTCAGAAATTAACTTTTGTTTTTCAGCACGAATACGCTCCAAAAGAAGGGAAGCAGGCTCATCAGAAGAATCTTGGGGAACAAGTTTTCCTTGTACTGCTTCCTGTAAAATAGATTTTTTAAGAAGGTCAGGAAAGCCAATATTCAGATTGGATAGTTTAATTTCTGAAGTATTATATTGCTCCAAAATTGGTATCAGTGATTGGAATTTATCTACAATGCGTTGTTGCTCTTGTATCGGTGGTAGGGGAAAATATATTGCATTCAATGCTGACTGAACCAGATGCTTGATAGTCATTCCCTTACTCTTTTCATCGAGAATTTTATTCCCTTTATAGCATTCCATCAACAAACGAAAGTAGTAAGGCTTTATTCCACCATAGAATCTGACACGGTGTAGAGCATTTTGATAGTACATTTCTTGATCATTTTCCCAAATTGCAGAACGACCTACATCGCCACCTTCGCAAATTAGAAGATCTCCCTTTTTCAATTCGTATTTTGGAAGCTCATTTTCGTTAAAGCGGGCTTCTTTAACTGTGGTCAAGTCAATCCCGTTCCAATATACATTTATGCTACATAGATAAGGCTTGTAGTCTCCCTGATTTTTTGCTTTATCAAGAGTTTTACCGAGTTCTGTTATAGCAATCATTTTGAGTGTAACCCACTCCCAACTTTCTGGAATCTCAAACGGTACTTCATCCGCAATGCACACCGGCTCATTCTTTCCGACTTTCTCATAAGGCAAATTATCAGCACCACGGAAAATATAGGAAGGATTTTTCTCTTTCTTAATTTTTCCTGCTTTGATAAGTTCTTCTTTTTCTTTTCTTATTCGTGCAAGTAATACAGAAGCTGGTTCATCATTTGGATCTTGCGGAACAAGTTTTCCCTGAACAGCCATCTGCAATATCGAATTTTTCAATTGTTGTCCGGTCATTATTGTTCCTCCAGGTCAATACCTAATATTTCTGTAATCTGAGCTAAAATACGGTCAATATCAGCATTTAAGCTAGCTCGTTTTTCTTGGTATTGTTGAATTAATTCTTTTGGCGGCAAAATTTCTTCTTCCTCATGAGGATAACCACAAAGATCAATATTATAATTTTTTGCAATGATTTCTTCTACCGAAAACTTCTTTGCCTTATCGAAACCATCCTTATTGATTTCTTCTCTATCATTCCACCACTTCATAACTGGTTCAAAATGTTTGAGTTCCATTGGTTTTGTCTTAGAAAAATTTTTATATCCCTTCGGCATATCCAAACGATAAAACCATGTTTCTTCTGTTGGTGTTGTATGATCAAAGAACAAAATATTTGTGGTGATAGAAGTATAAGGTGCAAACACACTATGTGGCAAACGAATTACGGTATGTAAATTGAATTCAGAAAATAATTTCTTCTTAATGGCAACTTTAGCGTTATCTGTACCAAACAAGAAACCATCCGGCAGGATTACAGCAGCACGACCATTTTTCTTTAAACGATACATAATAACAGACATAAACAAATCTGCTGTTTCACTACTTGCCAAATCTGCCGGAAAATGATTTTTTACTTCCATTTTTTCATTTCCACCATAGGGTGGATTCATCAAAATAACATCAAATTGATCGCTTTCCGTATAATCTAAAACATCCTTTAAAAGAGAATTATCATGATAAATCTTTGGCACATCGATTCCATGTAACAACATATTGGTAATACACAGCATATACGGAAACTGTTTCTTTTCTATTCCGTATATTGAAGTATCATAGGCTGCCTGATCCTCTGTGGTTACTATTTTTGTTGATAATTCTTTTAGCCAGCTCGTAAGAAATCCTCCGGTACCGCAAGCAAAATCAGCTGCCTGTTCACCAATTTGTGGATTAATCATTTTTGCCATAAAATCCGTTACTGCGCGAGGAGTGTAAAATTCACCGGAAGAGCCTGCACTTTGTAGCTCTTTTAAAATCGTTTCATAGATCTCACCAAAAGCATGACTTTCTTCATAATCTCCTAAATCAAGGTCAGCAATGACATTGATAACTTGTCGAAGAAGTACACCGTCTTTCATATATTGATTCGCATCTGCAAATGTAGTTTGAACAATAGCTTTTTTTATTGGAGTAGATGCATCAACAGGAAGTTTTTTCAATGTTGGAAATAATGTATTATTTACAAAATCCAATAATCTTTCTCCTGTCATAGCAGTACCTGTGCGATCATCAACCGCCCAATTTTTCCAACGACATTCTTCAGGAATAATGGAAACGTAGTCTTCATCGTCCCATTTCCAATCCTGCTCTTTCGCATCATATACTTTCAAAAAGAGCATCCATGCAATTTGCTCTATGCGCTGTGCGTCTCCATTGATGCCAGCATCATTCCGCATAATATCACGAAGTCTTTTTACAAGTCCTGATAAATTACTCATATTTATACCGCCTCTTCTGTGTAAATTGCTTTTTCAAGTTCTTTCACCGCTTGCATATAACCAGCCTTTCCGCCAAAATATCCTGCAATTTTTGCTGGTTTTCCCAGTTTCAAGAACGGAGCAAGTTTTAAAATTTCAGTTTTCTCGATTTCATATATACCAGTATTCATATATTTATCCAAAAGTGCTTCCAGCACGTCTCTGGCAATACCGCTATATTTACTGAAAAAATCACGTTTTTTTACATTATTAGCTCTTTCTTTCCGAGTTAAAGGTTTTTTATCAAAGGCTACATGGCAAATAAAATCAAAATCATCTACATCTACCATATTTTGCTCTTTTTTCATCGTTTCAAGATCAATTCCTCGTTCCAAAAGCATTTCTTTGATTTTCTCTTTTTTCTCTTCTTGCGACCATTGTTTGATAAAATTATCTAACGATGCGTATTCACCAATAATATTTTCTTTCGTATAATCCACAATACTTTCTTGTCTTAAAAGTTTTCCGTTGGTATCGTATACGGAAACTGTTTTATGAATAATTTGAACTTTGCATCCATCTCGGTCAATAATTGGTTTTGGATTTCCGTAAGGAGCTTTTGGATCTTTGATAATATTTGTTTGATCAGATTCTTCTCCATAGGCAATTTCTTTCTTAGGAGTGAAATTTTCATTAATTTCAATTGGTCCATCCCAATCAGGATCTGCAAATAATCTGGTTACATTCCGAAAGTCCATAACAACAAAATGCGTTTTCCCTTCTTTTTCTCTAAGTCTGGTTCCGCGACCAATAATCTGTTTAAATTCTGTCATAGATCCAATCATTTCATCCAAAACAATCAGTTTTGTCATTTTACAGTCTGCTCCCGTTGACAATAGTTTAGAAGTTGTTGCAATAACTGGATATGGAGATGCAACAGAAATAAAATAATCGAGTTTCTTTTTGCCATAATCATCACTTCCGGTAATCCTCACAACATAATTAGGATTTTTTCTGACCATATCAGCATTTAAGTTTACTAAAGCCTGACGCATACGTTCTGCAGCATCTTCTGTTGCACAAAATACGATTGTTTTCGCCATCCTGTCAGTTGCTTTTAAGTATCGTGTTATTTCTAAAGCTACCTGCTGAATACGGTCTTCTATAACGATGTTATAATCATAGTCACTATTTGTATAAATTCTATCTTCAATTTCATTCCCAGAAATATCTCTTTGTCCTTTTCGAGGTCTCCATCCATCGCCAATATCAGTCATAATATTAATCACTCTAAATGGCGCAAGAAACCCATCCTCAATGCCTTCTTTCAAGCTGTAAGAATATACAGGTTCATGAAAATATGAAAGATTAGAAATATACTTCGTTTCTTTTGGCGTTGCTGTCATTCCTATTTGAGTTGCAGAACTAAAATATTCCAAAATTTTTCGCCAGCGACTTTCTTCTTTCGCACTTCCACGGTGGCACTCATCTACTATGATAAGATCAAAAAAATCAGGAGTAAACAATTCACTAAAATGTTCTTTGTCATCATCACCTACTAACTGTTGATACAGAGAAAAATAAACCTCATGAGAAGTAATCGTATTTTTATCATCCTTTGCAACATTAATTTTATGAATTACTTTCTCTAATGGTGCAAAATCCTGTTGTATCGATTGATCCACAAGAATATTACGGTCAGCCAGATAAAGAATTTTCCGTTTCATTCCGCTTTGCAGCATACGATAGACTATCTGAAAGGCAGTATAAGTCTTACCTGTACCAGTTGCCATAACAAGTAACAAACGTTTTTGTCCTCGTGCAATCGCATCTACGGTTCTATTAATCGCAATACGCTGATAATAGCGTGGAGGATATGTATTCTGACTACTATAATACGGCTGTTGAATAATTGCCTCCTGCGCAGAAGTCATTCCTGATTCCTGTTTAAAGCGTTCAATCAGTTCTGATTCACTTGGAAATTCATCCAATCCAATCACTCGTTCTTTTCCTGTAAGAAAATCATGTTCTGCAAATCCGTCTCCGTTAGAACTGTATGCAAATGGAAGATCGAGCATCTGCGCATACGTCATAGCCTGTTGCAAACCATGTGAAATACTATGTTTATTGTCCTTAGCCTCAATAACAGCGATCGGATTATTTGCATTCATATACAGGATATAATCTGCTCGTTTTGCCTTTTCACGAAAAACAAAATTTCCTTTTAAATTGATTTTTCCATCTGTAACCTGTGTTTCCATTGTAATTTTTCTAACATCCCATTTAGAAATAATGGCAGGTGTAATATACTGTAATTTAATATCTTCTTCGGTCATTTGTTTTTTTGTTAAAACAGTACTCATCTGTATCCCCCTCCCCCATTATTCGATTTCTTTTGGAATAATCTCCATAATATCGTCTATTGAACAGTTAAGAACTCCACATATTTTCACCAATACTTCTACACGAACATCTTCATTTTTACCTAATTTCGCCATAGCATTTGTGCTTATTTTTGCAGCTTTGATAAGTTGTGTTTTGCTCATTCCTCTATCTATCAGTATCTTCCATAACTTATTGTAACAGACAGCCATCTTAAACCCTCCAATGATACAACTTCTCATAATTTTTGATTATAAGAAGATTATAGCATTTGGTGTTTTAAAATTCAATTTTGAATTGTAATTCTCAATCATACAAAATCAAAAATCAAATGTATTTTTG
>NZ_JBBKBE010000010.1:0-93088 GCF_037890075.1 Mediterraneibacter sp. ICN-202921
CCAATTTTTTTCCTATTTCAAAACAATCAAACGTCGCAAAATAATCTTTCGGCTTCTCTGCCCGGCGGATCAATTTTACGCTGCCATCCTCTTTTAAAAGCAATTCCGCAGATTTTAGCTTGCCATTATAACTATATCCCATAGAAAAACCATGCGCTCCTGTATCATGGATCACCAGATAATCTCCTATATCAATTTTAGGCAGCATCCTGTCTATGGCAAACTTATCATTATTTTCACAAAGCGAACCCGTAATATCATATTTATGATCATGGGGCTGGTTTTCTTTGCCCATCACTGTAATATGATGATAAGCTCCATACATAGCCGGACGCATCAGATTGACTGCGCAGGCGTCAACCCCGATATATTCTTTATGCGTATGCTTTTCATGAATCGCTTTTGTCACAAGGCATCCATACGGCCCCATCATAAATCTTCCAAGTTCTGTATAGATTGCCACATCTCCCATTCCGGCAGGCACTAGTACTTCTTCATAGACACGGCGCACACCTTCTCCGATCATACGGATATCATTTGGCTCCTGATCCGGATGATAAGGAATTCCGATTCCCCCGGAAAGATTGATAAACTTAATATGCACACCTGTTTCCTGCTGAAGTTTTACCGCCTGTTTGAACAAAACCTTTGCAAGCATAGGATAATACTCATTTGTCACCGTATTACTTGCCAGAAAAGCGTGCAGACCAAATTCCTTCGCCCCTTTTTCCTTCAAAATTTTATACGCCTCAGACAGCTGTTCTGTCGTCATGCCATATTTTGCATCCCCCGGATTATCCATAATATCATTACTGATCTTAAAAAGTCCGCCTGGATTATATCGGCAGCTGATCGTCTCCGGAATATGTCCGATTGCTTTTTCCAGATATGCAATATGTGTGATATCATCTAAATTGATGATCGCGCCCAGTCTATCTGCCATCTGAAAATCTTCTTCCGGCGTGTCATTAGAAGAAAACATAATATCTTCTCCCCGGATCCCCACTGCATCCGAGAGCATCAGCTCCGTATAAGAGGAACAATCACAGCCGCATCCATATTCTTTCAAAATATCGATCAGGAAGGGATTGGGTGTCGCCTTTACCGCGAAATATTCTTTATATCCCGGATTCCAGGCAAACGCCTCTTTCAACGCTTCTACATTCTTGCGGATTCCCGTTTCATCATAGAGATGAAACGGGGTTGGGTATTCTTGTGTAATTTTATCTAACTGTTCCTTTGTCACAAACGTTTCTTTATTCATTTTATCTTTCCTCCCTGTAGTGTAATCAATTTGATCTCATTTGCCATCGCACTTTTAAATAACTTCACAAAATTGCTCTGTCCGGAATACAAACAAGTATTCATACTCCCATCTCCATATTCTCCTGACAGGACATATACGGAATCAACAATGATCCCGATCTGGCTTCCTCTGTCATCTGCCACATAAACTTCCGCTCCTTTGAGCACCGCCGGATAGTCTGTTACGACTACGACTCTCTTTCCTTTCGCCAAAAGCGTCTCTAATTCTTGTCTCAAACTTTCCAGACATGTCCTCGAACAAGATACATAGACACGTTCTTTTGCCCGCAACAGAAGGTTTGTCATTTTATTATAGACGTTCTGCACACCTTCAATCGTAATATACCCTTCCTCTTCTGTCTTTGCCGATGGTATATTTGCAAGCAGCCAGCTTTTTTCCTTTTCCAGTTTTTTCATGTAATTTTCCAGAAACTCCTCCAATGGGACAGGCATATATTTTTTGGCGGTACCTTCTACAACATGGGCCGCCCCCTTTTCCACCAACGCCGCGAGAGCTCCATACACATTCGACCGGGAAATCCCTGTTTCTTTCGCCGCTTCATAACCGGTCTGTTTTCCATTTAGCAGAAGCTTTTCATACACGCCGGCCTCCTGTCTGGTCAAACCAAAACTCAATAAATATTCTGTAAATTGATGTTTATCCATATTCCTCTTTCTTTTCGGCATTTTTAGTAGTCCTTTTCAGAAACACTATACAGTATATCCAATGATATGTCAACGCACAATTCCAATTTTCCTACCGTACTTTTCTCTCTTTTCTTATAGATTGTCAAATGAGGGTATCTCGCAAGTCTTTTTATGACTTTTAAGACACCCTCATCTTATTTATCTGTTCTACTCAACCGTAGCAATTCTCATCATATTGCTCACACCACTTCTCTCCTTCTTCACATTCGGAGAGGGGATACCCGCAGTCAAAACAACTATATCTCCCGGCTCTACATATTGTTTCACAACAGCCAGTTCTATCGCTCCGTTGCAAATATCCTCTGTCGTATCAAACTCCAGGGATTTAATAGGACGCACTCCCCAGTATATAGACATCCTGCGCAGCGTCCTTTCATTTGGAGTAACACCCAATATCTCCTGCTTCGGCCGCAAATTAGAAACCACTCTTGTTGTAGCTCCTGAGACGGAAGGCGTGATGATACATTTCGCATGCAGATTTGCCGCTGCAAGAACAGAAGAATAGCCAATTGCACTGGATACCCCTGCTTTTAAATGCTCCCCTGCCTTTTCCAGCATCAGATCATATTCCAGATGCTGTTCTGTATTTTCAATGATATGCACCATCATCTGAAGCGATTCCAGCGGATATTTTCCCTGCGCAGTCTCACCAGAAAGCATCACGGCGTCTGTGCCGTCATATACAGCGTTCGCCACATCGGTTACCTCTGCTCTGGTGGGTCTTGGATTGCGTATCATAGAATCCAGCATCTGTGTAGCCGTAATAACCGTCTTAAAATTACTATTGCACTTCTGAATGATCATTTTCTGGAGATACGGAACTTCTTCAGCCGGAATCTCTACTCCCAGATCACCTCGTGCGACCATGACTCCATCTGCCGCCCGTATGATCTCATCAATATTCTGTATTCCTTCCGCATTTTCCACTTTTGCGATGATCGGAATATACGGTGAGCCTAGTTCTTTTAAATAGGCGCGTATCTCTAATATACATTCCGCATTTCTCACAAACGATGCCGCAATAAAATCAACGCCTTGTTCCACTCCAAATTTTAAGTCTTCTTTGTCTTTCTG
This sequence comes from Mediterraneibacter sp. ICN-202921, assembly GCF_037890075.1. Lineage (NCBI taxonomy): Bacteria > Bacillati > Bacillota > Clostridia > Lachnospirales > Lachnospiraceae > Mediterraneibacter > Mediterraneibacter sp. ICN-202921. The sequence continues at coordinate 3,088 of NZ_JBBKBE010000010.1, forward strand.
TGTGATTGCCGGAAGTCTGACAGCTACATTCGGCACATTTACCCCCTTGCGCTCCCCCAGCTCTCCGCCGTTAATCACTGTGCAGATAATATCTTTTTCTGTCTTTCCGGTCACACGCAGACCGATCAGACCATCATCGATCAGTATCGTTTTCCCAATCTCCACATCTTCTGCAAGCCCTGCATAGGAAATGGATACTTTCTTTTCATCACCTTCTATTTCATCGATCGTCAGTGTAAACTGTTCTCCTTCTTTCAGTGTTACTTTTTTTCCCGCTTTCAGAAGTCCTGTTCTGATCTCAGGTCCCTTGGTGTCTAAAAGGATTGCTGTATTACTATGTTCTTCTTCACGGAGCTGCTTCAACATATCCATCCGCCCTTTATGTTCAGCATAATCTCCATGAGAGAAGTTAAAACGCGCTACATCCATTCCGTTTTGGATAAGTTTTCTCATAAGTTCTCTGTCATTTGTGTTTGGTCCCATTGTACAAACCACTTTTGTCTTTTTCATTTTCTAGCTCTCCTTTTCTCTCACACAACTTCTATAAAACATTTATTTTACATGCTCATGCGTAAATAAATGATCCTGACAATACTCATAATTCCCATTGCATTTTGAGCAAAATCTAAACTCCAATGTAGGATCGTCCAGTTCTGTACGTCCGCAGACAGCACAGCGATGCCTTGCTCCATTTGCATATGTCATATGCAGGCGTGTCTGCTGCTTAAATTTTGCTTTTCTCGCTCTTTCCTTCGGTGTATAGGGTTTTACATTCCTGCTGGACAAGAAAAAAATAATAAAGTTCAAAAGCGACGCGCCGACCGCCACTTTCGTAGCGATGCCGCCCATAACAAAATAGTACAGCGCCATTGCCGCATACACAAGCGCCATCCACTTCATTTTGATCGGCAGGATAAAATACAGCAATATTTCCATATCCGGATACATAGCGGCAAACGCAAGGAAGATCGACATTGTAATATAATTTGTACTGATCATCCCCACACTGGAAAGAGATACTGAGAACCCGTATATTCCATAGAGCACGCCGTATAAGATGCATGTAGCGATGACGGTAAACAAGATTCCAGAAAAAATATATACATTATAACGAAAAGTTCCCCATGCTCTTTCTAAAGCTGTGCCAAGGGAATAGTATAAAAGTACTAAAAACAACAAAGATATTATATTCGTTGTCGGCGGTATCAGTACCCAAGATATCAGTCTCCATATCTGTCCTCTCAGGATCAGCGCCGGTTCCAGCGTGATCCAGCCTATAAGCTGCGGCATAAGATGCAGGATTCCAAACCCGATCACATAACCTGCCAGCAAATACATTGTCAGATTTGAGATTGCAAAACGTCCAAATTTTCGCTCTAATTTATTTAGCCAGTTCAAAGATTTCTACTCCTTATTCTCCAAATTTATACCCAATGAGTATATTCATTGAGTATTGTAACGTTATGCCCCCAGTTTGTCAAACAGTTGTTGTGCACTTTTTCTCTTTTTAACCGTATCTTTATCTAAATTTCCTATAGCGGCCTGGAATTATTTTGCAAACCCGCATAATAATGACAATTGTCTTTTTATACATCCTGTCGTATAATGTAAATTGTTGTAAAAACAAGAACACATTTAATAGGAAGTAACTGAGCATAAATCAAATGAAAACGAGGTTATATTTATGAATTTAAATGAATTACATACTCTTGGAATTGATATTGGTTCTACGACAGTAAAGATCGCTGTCTTAAATACAGATAACGAAGTCTTATTTTCTGATTACGAACGGCATTTTGCCAATATCCAGGAAACCCTTTCCGACCTTCTTGGAAGAGCGCTTTACAAGCTTGGTCCTATTTCTGTCTCCCCTGTCATCACTGGTTCCGGCGGCCTTACACTTGCCAAACACCTGGAAGTCCCTTTTGTCCAGGAGGTGATCGCCGTATCTACAGCACTGCAGGACTATGCGCCACAGACAGATGTCGCCATTGAATTAGGCGGCGAAGACGCAAAAATCATCTATTTCGAAGGGGGAAATGTAGAACAGCGTATGAACGGCGTATGTGCAGGAGGTACCGGCTCTTTTATCGACCAGATGGCTTCTCTTTTACAGACCGATGCTTCCGGTTTAAATGCATATGCAAAACAGTATAAAGCACTTTATTCCATTGCTGCCCGATGCGGCGTGTTCGCAAAATCAGATATTCAGCCTCTGATCAATGAAGGCGCCTCCAAAGAGGATCTTTCCGCTTCTATCTTTCAGGCAGTTGTTAATCAGACGATCAGCGGACTTGCCTGCGGAAAGCCGATTCGTGGGCATGTGGCATTTTTAGGCGGACCTCTTCATTTTCTGTCTGAACTGCGGGAAGCGTTCATACGGACGCTGAAGCTGGACGAAGAACATATCATCGCGCCCAAACATTCCCATCTTTTTGCAGCGATCGGTTCTGCCTTAAATTCTAAAAAAGACTGCAAAATGGAACTGCAGTCTCTTCAAAAACGCCTAGAAGACAAAATCCAAATGGATTTTGAAGTTGACCGCATGGAACCGCTATTTGCAACTGCCGCGGAATATGAAGCTTTTATTTCTCGGCATGAAAAGCATCAGGTTCCGGTCAAAGACTTAGCTACGTATCACGGAAAAGCCTTTCTAGGAATTGATGCGGGTTCTACAACTACAAAGGCCGCACTTGTCGGTGAGGATGGCACCCTCCTTTATTCTTTTTATCATAACAATGAGGGAGATCCACTTGGTACTACTATAGCAGCTATCAAAGACATATACAGCCAGTTGCCGGAAGATGTGGAGATTGTACACTCTTGTTCCACCGGATATGGTGAGGCATTGATCAAAGCTGCTCTGCTGTTGGATGAAGGCGAGGTAGAAACGGTATCCCACTACTATGCCGCTTCCTACTTTGAACCGGACGTAGATTGTATACTGGATATCGGCGGTCAGGATATGAAATGTATCAAAATTAAAAATCAAACCGTAGACAGTGTACAGTTAAATGAAGCATGTTCCTCCGGCTGTGGTTCTTTTATAGAAACATTTGCCAAATCTTTAAATTACAGCGTAGAGGATTTCGCTCATGAGGCGCTCTATGCTCAAAATCCGATCGACCTTGGAACGCGGTGTACTGTATTTATGAATTCCAAGGTAAAACAGGCACAAAAAGAAGGGGCTTCTGTCGCCGATATTTCCGCAGGCCTCGCCTATTCTGTTATTAAAAATGCCCTGTTTAAAGTAATCAAAGTGTCGGACGCCTCTGAACTTGGAGACCATATCGTTGTACAAGGAGGTACATTCTACAATAATGCAGTTCTTAGAAGTTTTGAGAAAATAGCAGACTGTGAGGCTATCCGCCCGGATATTGCCGGAATCATGGGTGCTTTTGGAGCGGCCCTCATCGCAAGAGAGCGTTATGCGGACTGTAAAGGTACTACCATGCTTTCTATCGAAGACATCGAAAATCTGGAATATTCTACCACTATGACCAAATGCAGAGGATGTACAAACAACTGTCGTCTGACGATCAACCATTTCAGCGGTGGGCGAAAATTTATCACCGGAAATCGCTGTGAGCGCGGATTGGGAAAAGAAAAATCTTCTAATGCCCTTCCAAATTTGTTTGATTACAAGTTTCACCGGTATTTTGACTATACACCGCTCAAAGAAGAAGATGCGCAAAGAGGGACGATCGGTATCCCGCGCGTTCTGAATATATATGAAAATTATCCGTTTTGGTTTACCTTTTTCACAAAACTGGGGTTCCGAGTTATTCTTTCTCCAGCTTCCACCCGAAAAATATATGAACTCGGGATCGAATCGATTCCAAGTGAATCTGAATGTTATCCCGCAAAACTTGCGCACGGGCATGTACAATGGCTGATCAACAAAGGGATAAAACACATTTTTTATCCTTCTATCCCTTATGAAAGAGAGGAATTCAAGGAGGCGAACAATCACTATAACTGCCCGATCGTTACTTCCTATCCAGAAAATATAAAGAACAATATGGATCCGATCGTTCACAAAGAAGTAGATTTTATACATCCGTTTTTATCCTTCCAGAATGAAGATACCCTTTCCTATCGTTTGTTTGAAGAATTAAAGGATACATTTTCTCTTTCCAAAGAAGCTGTCAGATCTGCTGTCCATGACGCATGGAAGGAACTTTCCTCATGCCGTGAGGATATGCGCAAAAAAGGGGAGGAAACGATCCGTTTCTTAAAAGAAACCGGCAATCGGGGAATCGTCCTCGCCGGCAGACCTTATCATATCGATCCGGAAGTACATCACGGTCTACCTGAGATGATCAATTCCTATAATATAGCTGTGCTGACAGAGGACTCTATCTCCCACCTGAATCCGGTAGAGCGTCCTCTAAACGTCATGGATCAATGGATGTATCATTCCCGCTTGTACGCAGCGGCAAATTATGTAAAAACAACAGACAATCTGGATCTGATACAGCTAAACTCCTTTGGCTGTGGTCTGGATGCCGTGACCACAGATCAGGTAGCAGAGATTCTGACAAATTCCGGCAAAATATATACAACACTAAAAATCGATGAAGTGAATAACCTAGGTGCGGCAAGGATCCGTGTCCGTTCTCTTCTTGCGGCGATACGTGTGCGAGATCAACATAAGACAAAACGCGAGATCCATCCTTCTTCTATCGAAAAGGTACCCTTTACAAAAGAAATGCGAAAGACTCATACGATCCTTTGTCCACAGATGTCACCCATACATTTTGAGCTTTTAGAAGCAGCATTCCGATCGGCAGGATACAAAGTAGAAATTCTTCCAAATGACAATAAGCAGTCTGTAGACATGGGCTTAAAATACGTAAATAATGATGCCTGCTATCCGTCCCTCATAGTAGTCGGGCAGATCTTAGACGCCATTTTATCCGGCAAATACGATACAGACCACCTGGCAGTCATTATCAGCCAGACAGGCGGAGGATGCCGCGCCTCCAACTACATCGGTTTTATACGGCGCGCTTTAAAAAAAGCAGGATACGGGCACATCCCTGTTATCTCTGTCAACTTAAGCGGACTGGAAGGCAACCCCGGGTTCAAGCTGACTCCTTCTCTTGTCCTGCGTGGTGTTTATTCCGTCGTACTCGGTGATATTTTCATGAAATGTGTCTATCGGATGCGTCCTTATGAGGCTGTCGCTGGTACGGTCAATGCTGTCCACCGCAAATGGGCGCAGGTATGCAAGGAATTTCTGTCCTGCGGTTATCCATCCCGCCGCAGATTCAAAAAATTATGCCAGGACATTATAGATGATTTTGATCATATTGAACTCTTGCCAATTCAAAAGCCGCGTGTCGGAATTGTAGGAGAAATTCTTGTTAAGTTTCTTCCTGCCGCAAACAATCACCTGGTCGATCTGCTGGAAAGTGAAGGTGCAGAAGCAGTCGTGCCTGATCTGACTGACTTTTTGCTCTACTGTTTTTACAACCAAAATTTCAAGGTTTCTCATCTTGGCATGAAAAAAAGCAAAGCACTCATCGGAAACTTAGGAATTAAAGTGATAGAATGGTTCCGTGCTCCTGCTTCAAAGGCATTTAGCCAAAGTAAACATTTTGCCCCGCCTGTCCATATTGAAGACTTAGCAAAAATGGCTTCAGAAATTGTTTCCATAGGAAATCAGACCGGGGAAGGCTGGTTCCTCACTGGAGAAATGCTGGAACTCATTCACAGCGGCGCAGGCAATATCGTGTGCACACAACCTTTTGCCTGCCTTCCGAACCATGTTGTAGGAAAAGGTGTCATAAAGGAATTGCGGCGCCGTTACCCTCAATCCAATATCGTGGCAATCGATTTCGACCCCGGCGCCAGTGAAGTAAACCAATTAAACCGTATCAAACTCATGTTGTCCACAGCAAATAAAAATATGCATATATAAATTGAACAAAGCAACAAACCGTGCAAAAAAACAGATCATACCCTGTGTCATGCTTACATGTAAACAGGGTATGATCTGTTTCTTTGCGATCCTCTATGATAATTTTACTTTCTCTATAAAAGGCAGTTCGTCGGTTCAATTTATATTTTTGTATGTTTACAGAGAAAGAATATCCCTCCGCATAATCCAAATATGATGCCTGCATATGCCCCTGTGCATACGATGTCTGCCAGGCATTTTACTATATCCTTTTTCTCAGCTGCACAGACAAATACTCCTGCAAATATGGCCAGAGCTGTCCAAAGCAGGATCAGTGTCGCAAGATATACAGACACGCCTGTTTCTCTCTTCGTATATCGTTCTGTCAATTTCCATAATCCTTTGTACATCTTATCGCCCTCACAATTCTTTAAAATATTGTCATATACTTTTCACTATCTGACATATGGATATCCCCGATCAAAGGAACTGCTCTTATTGTAAGGACAACTTGTAAAAATTATTCTTTTCTCTTGATTAATTTTATGTTAAATCCAATTTTCTGCATTTTTTATAATAACAGATGCAATCTCTTCTGGTACAGATACAAGACGCTCCGCCTTCGCCTCCTCTAGTTCTTCCCGGCTGCCATAACCGTATAATACGCCAAGAGAATGCACGCCGGTCTGCGCCGCTCCGATCATATCATAGGAACGGTCTCCTACCATCAAGATTTCTTTTCTGTCTCTGATCTGAAAATGCTCCAGTACATATTCTATGACTTCTGTCTTATCTGTTCTGCCTTCATCCAATAATGCTCCGCCTATGAACGCAAAATATTTATCAAAACCAAAATGTTTCGCTATGATTTTGGCAAAATGTTCTGGCTTAGAAGTCGCGATCACTAGCCGAAAATCATGTTCAATCAGGCTTTGAAATACTTTTTCCATTCCTTCATATACACGATTTTCAAAGATTCCTTTTACGCTGTAGTATTCACGATAATACTGCACCATCTGAAGGCTCTCTTCCCTGGTAATATTACAGAATTTTTCGAATTGTCCGGCAAGAGGCGGCCCTATAAAGCATTTAAGCTTCTCTGTATCTTCTCTCTGCCTGCCGGACTTCTCAAGCGCATAGTTTATACTGTTTAAGATTCCAGGTCCGGAATCCGTGATCGTTCCATCCAGATCAAAAGCTATCGTATGAATCCCCATCTTCTTTCCCCTTTCTGTCAATAACTTCGGATTTTGTCCTCTGCCTCATCCTGTGTTTTTATGATTTTTTTAATGACTACATAATAGCCTGTACTTTCATTCACTTTTACATAGGCGCGCTCCCCTTCTTTTTTCCCGAGCACTGCCTTGCCTAAAGGAGATTCAATACTGATCAGTCCATTCAAAGAACTTCCTCTGACAGAAGTAACAATGCGGTATGTCTCTGTCTCCTTATCATCTTCACAATATATTTCCACTGTATTATTCAATCCAACCTCGTCATTCTTCGAATGATCTTCCACGATTTCCGCTGTTTTTAACATTCTCTCCAAATAGTGTATTCTACTCTCATTTCGATTTTTTTCTTTTTTCGCTGCATGGTATTCAAAATTTTCACTCAAGTCGCCATGAGACCGCGCTTCTTTTACCGCTTCTATCAGTTCTTTTCTCTCGACCAGTTTTCTATGCTCTATCTCTTCTTGTATCTTTTTCACATCACTTTTTGTCAATCTTTCCCGCATATTTCCTCCCATTTTCTTAAAGTCAAGCGCCGACGTACATAAGAATTTCTTCTTAGCACACCGGCGCTGCACAGTTTTATTTTTAAGGCTGTCTGGCTTCTGCCGACCTTATTTTATCAACAGAGAACTTCCTGTCATTTCTTTCGGCTGTTCCAACCCCATCATCTCGATCAGGGTAGGCGCTATATCCGCAAGACAACCGCCTTCTCTGAGTTTATAGGATGGATCTGCGTTTACGATGATAAACGGTACCGGATTGGTCGTATGCGCTGTAAATGCTTCTCCGGTCTCTTCATCGATCAGCTGCTCAGCATTGCCGTGATCTGCACAGATAAACAGCTGCCCGTCTACTTCTTTGATCGCATCTACTGTTCTCCCTACACACTTGTCCACTGCCTCTATGGCAGCAATGGCAGCTGTCTCTACGCCCGTATGCCCTACCATATCCGGATTGGCAAAATTGATGATAATGACATCATATTTATCCGCTTTGATCGCTTCTACCAACTTATCACATACTTCATATGCGCTCATCTCCGGCTTCAGATCATACGTAGCAACCTTTGGAGATTTTACCAAGATCCTATCTTCTCCTTCATTTGGTTCCTCCACACCACCATTAAAGAAAAAGGTGACATGAGCATATTTTTCTGTCTCCGCTATCCTTGCCTGTTTCAAGCCATTAGCAGCAAGAAATTCTCCGAATGTATTCGTGATCTTCTCTTTTACAAAAGCAACAGATTTATTTTCAATCGTCACATCATATTCTGTAAAACATACAAATGTTGTCTTAATACGGCTGCCTCTGTCAAAACATGTAAAGTCATCGTCACAGAATGTTCTTGTCAACTCTCTTGCACGATCCGGACGGAAATTAAAGAAGATCACAGAATCCTTCTCTTTTATAGTTGCAGTCGGAACGCCGCCTTTTTCGATTACCATAGGTTCTACGAATTCATCTGTTTTTTCAACGTCATAAGAAGCCTGGATGCCTGCCGGAGCAGAAGATGCTTTTACACCTTCGCCTTTTACAAGAGCCTTATACGCTCTTTCCACACGATCCCACCGATTGTCCCTGTCCATCGCATAATAACGACCGGAAACAGTTGCAACTTCTCCTACACCGATTTCTTGCATTTTTGCTTCCAGTTCTTCCACAAACTCTTTCCCGGAAGCAGGCGGTGTATCACGTCCATCTAAGAAACAATGTACATATACTTTTTTTAATCCTTTCTTTTTTGCCAGTTCTAAAAGTCCATAAATATGTGTATTATGGCTGTGCACTCCACCGTCTGATACCAGGCCCATCAGATGTAAGGCGGAATTATTTTTCTTTACATTTTCACACGCTTCAAGCAGCGCCTGATTTTCAAAAAAATCTCCGTCCTGGATCGACTTTGTAATCTTTGTCAATTCCTGATATACGATCCTGCCGGCGCCCATATTCAGATGTCCTACCTCTGAATTTCCCATCTGGCCTTCCGGAAGACCAACTGCCATCCCACTTGCATTTCCTTTTACAAACGGATAGTCTGCCATCAGGGAATCCATAACAGGTGTTTTTGCCTCTGCGACCGCATTCCCTTTTCTTGTATTATTTAACCCATATCCATCTAATATCATCAATACGGTTGGTTTTTTACTCATATTCTTTTCTCCTTTACATCGATTCATCTTCCGGTACTTATTGTACCCGTTTTTCATAGATTTTGCAATCGGATACTTTGTCATTTTTCTTCCGTCTGACTTGCCAGCCATATTTTTAATAGGGAAATCCAGGACTGGACAGATTCACAGATCATATTTCCTTCCGGATCACTTGTAGAGGCATCCCCCAAAGACAGTCCGTGTTTTCCTTCCGGATAGATGTGCAGTTCCACACTTACGCCCGCCTTTTTGAGGGCAGAAAAAAGAAGCAGTGCATTTTCTACCGGAACCGTTTCATCTGTACACGTATGCCATATAAAACAAGGGGGACAATGTATCCCTACCTGCTTTTCTATGGAAATCTTCTCCCACTCTTTTCTTTCAACTTCTCCAAGCAGGTTTTGAAAACTTCCTTCATGTGCCAATCCCTTTTCAGAAGTAACCACCGGATAACAAAGGATCATGCCTGCCGGTCTTAGCTTCTTTGCCGGAATCCCGGTGCTTTTGTATACCAGTTCCTGATTCCAGGATACTCCAAGGCTTGCCGCCAAGTGTGCGCCTGCCGAAAATCCTTGCACAAAGATTTTCTTTATATTTACATGCCATTTTTGAGCATTTTCATGTACAGTCTTCATAGCCTGAGCAAGTTCCAAAAGAGCTGTAGGATATTTTGCCGGAGCAGTAGAATACCGCAGTATGCCCACATGGTATCCCATTGCAAGCAGACGCATCGCTACAGGTTCCGCCTCCCGGTCACTCGTATGCTCATATCCTCCGCCTGGGCACACAAGGATCATCGGACGCAAAAGTCCCTCCTGGTAGCCGGGAGTACTGTCTAGTATATATATTTGAAGCCTTGCATAATCCAAAGAGCCCTCTGCCTGTATTGAAATTGTATCGTATATCATATCATCATCCTCCCGCAGGCAATATCCTTAAGAAAACCCGTTTCCAATGACATCAGCCAGGGAAACGGGTCCTTACCTTATTGCTTATTATTTATTATAGTTTACAATTTTGCCAAAATCCGCTTTCAAGGAAGCTCCTCCTACAAGACCGCCATCAATATCAGCCTGTGCAAATAATTCCGGAGCAGTCGCAGCGTTTACAGAACCGCCGTACTGAATACGAATTTCTTCCGCTGTAGCTTCATCATATATCTCTGCGATGCATGCGCGGACCCCTGCACATACTTCCTGTGCCTGTTCTGTCGTTGCAGTCTTTCCTGTCCCGATCGCCCAGATCGGCTCATATGCAATGACTGCTTTCTTTGCCTGTTCTGCAGTCACATTCTGGAAGCCTACTTTTACCTGCTGACGTATGAAATCCATGGTTACGCCCTGTTCTCTTTGCTCTAAAGTCTCTCCACAGCACATGATCGGCGTAATGCCATGCTCAAATGCTTTTAAGACTTTCTTATTCACATCTTCATTTGTCTCACCGAAATACTCTCTTCTCTCAGAATGTCCAAGTACTACATATTTCACACCTGCATCTACAAGCATTGCCGGAGAGATTTCTCCCGTATAAGCTCCGCTTTCTTCAAAATACATGTTCTCTGCACCAACCTGGATATTAGTTCCTTTACATGCTTCTACGACTGGTACGATATCGATCGCAGGAACACAAAACACAACATCTACTTCTTCATTTGCCACCAATGGTTTCAGTTCTTCTACAAGAGCAACTGCCTCGCTCGGTGTTTTATTCATTTTCCAGTTACCTGCGATAATCTTTTTTCTTGCCATCTTTTTCTCTCTTTCTTCTTTTATATTTTTATTTATCGTTAGCTGCCGCTACGCCCGGCAGTTCTTTTCCTTCCAGGAATTCCAAAGAAGCGCCGCCGCCTGTGGAGATATGTGTCATCTTATCTCCATATCCGAGCTGGTTTACTGCTGCCGCAGAATCTCCCCCGCCAATGATCGTAACTGCGTCTGTCTCTGCCAGTGCTTTTGCCACTACTTCTGTGCCATTTGCGAATTTAGGCATTTCAAAACATCCCATTGGTCCATTCCATACGACTGTCTTTGCTGTCTTTACTGTCTCTGCATACAATTTTGCTGTTTCAGGTCCTATATCCAGCCCCATCCAGCCATCCGGAATTTCATTCTGTGCAACAACTTTTGTATTTGCGTCATTCGAAAAATCATCTGCGATCACTGAATCTACTGGAAGGAGCAAGTTCACGCCTTTTGCTTTTGCCTTCTCGATCATATCCAGCGCATACTGGCAATAATCTTCTTCCAGAAGTGATTTTCCAACCTTACCGCCCTGGGCTTTGCTGAATGTGTAGCACATTCCGCCGCCGATGATCAACGTATCTACTTTTTCCAACAGATTTTCAATAACAGAGATCTTACTGGAAACCTTAGAACCTCCTAAGATCGCTACGAATGGTCTCTCCGGATTTTCCACTGCATTGCCAAGGAAATCGATCTCTTTCTGCATCAAATATCCTACAACTGCCGTATCTACATACTTTGTAACTCCCACGTTAGAGCAGTGTGCTCTGTGAGCTGTTCCAAATGCATCATTTACGAATACGTCACACAAGGATGCCAGTTCTTTTGAAAATTCTTCTCCGTTCTTTGTCTCTTCTGCTCTGTAACGGGTATTTTCCAAAAGGATGATCTCTCCATCTTTCATCGCTTCTGCCGCCGCTTTTGCATTTGGACCTACGACTTCCGGGTCTGCCGCAAATTTCACTTCCTGTCCGAGAAGTTCTGTCAGTCTTGCTGCTACCGGCGCCAAGGACAGCTCTGGTTTCGGCTCACCCTTCGGCTTTCCAAGATGAGAACAAAGAATAATCTTTCCTCCGTCAGCTACCAGCTTTTTAATTGTAGGAAGTGCTGCCACCAGACGGTTTTCATCTGTGATCTTGCCATCGATCAACGGTACATTGAAATCACATCTTACAAGTACTTTTTTTCCTTTTACATTAATATCATCTACTGATTTTTTATTAAGCATTGTCGTTTGCCTCCTGATTTTCCTTAAATAAAGAAGTCCGGCCCAAATAAGACCGGACCCTTTGTGAGTCAATTTCTTTTTTTCGGATTACAGTAATGTTCCGAAGTGTTTGATCGTTCTTACCATCTGGCTTGTGTAAGAATTTTCATTGTCATACCATGAAACAACCTGTACTTCTGTTGTACCATTTTCCAATGGAAGAACCATTGTCTGTGTAGCATCGAATAAAGAACCATATCTCATGCCGACAATATCGCTGGATACGATCTCATCTGTGTTGTATCCAAAAGATTCATTAGCTGCTGCTTTCATAGCTGCATTGATCTGATCTACTGTAACATTTCCTTCTACGACTGCTGTCAGAATAGTTGTAGAACCTGTCGGAGTTGGAACACGCTGTGCGGAACCGATCAGTTTTCCATTCAGTTCTGGAATAACAAGACCAATTGCTTTCGCTGCGCCTGTGCTGTTTGGAACGATATTGCATGCTGCTGCACGAGATCTTCTTAAATCTCCTTTTCTCTGTGGTCCATCCAGTGTCATCTGATCGCCTGTATAAGCATGGATCGTACACATAATACCAGATTTAATCGGTGCCAGGTCATTCAATGCTTTTGCCATCGGTGCCAGACAGTTTGTTGTGCAGGAAGCTGCTGAAATGATATTATCTTCCTTTGTCAGCTTCTCGTGGTTTACATTATATACAATTGTAGGAAGGTCATTTCCCGCCGGAGCAGAGATAACAACTTTCTTTGCACCTGCGTCAATGTGAGCCTGTGCTTTTGCTTTGGATGTGTAGAAGCCTGTACATTCCAGAACTACATCTACGCCGATTTCACCCCAAGGAAGTTCTTTTGCGTCTGCTTTTGCGTAAATCTTGATTTCTTTTCCATCTACAATGATAGAATCTTCACCTGCTTCTACTTTATCAGCCAGTTCATATTTTCCCTGTGTAGAGTCATATTTTAATAAGTGAGCCAGCATTTTCGGAGATGTCAGATCGTTGATCGCAACAACCTCATATCCTTCTGCTCCAAACATCTGTCTGAACGCAAGACGTCCGATACGTCCAAAACCATTAATCGCTACCTTTACTGCCATGATTAATTCCTCCTAAAGTTTTAAAAATTGTTGACCGTCTTCCCGGTCTTTATTGCAAATCTCCAACAAGCCCCTAAACTTTGTTAAAGATTCATCAACTAGACTCATTGTACTAAAACAAGAACAAAAATTCAAGTACTAAATATATTTTTATGGAACATGTTTAAAAATCGGCATTCTTTCTTTAAATTCTGTATAATATTCAAATCCACAGGCCTTTAAGATTGCCCCCGCCTTCCTGAAATCATAGGCGATATGTTCCGGGCAATGCGCGTCAGCCCCGATCGTAACGATCTCTCCACCCAGCTCCTTATATCTTTTCAATATATCCGGATGTGGATGTGCAAATCCCAAGCCATATTTCATTCCCGCCATATTCATTTCCAATCCCTTGCCCTGCGCGATAATTTTTCTTAAAATCTCGTCTATATATTCCGCAAATCTTCTATATGAATATTCCTGTATGCCATATGTTCCATACCGCACTACATAGTCCAGATGGCCCAAAACATCAAAATCTTTCACCATTTCTATATTTTTTAATGTTGTGATAAATGTCTGCTCATACGCTTCTCTGTCTGTCTGTCCTCGAAATATTTCTCCATAATAAGGATCGCTGCCATTTACTACATGCACAGAACCAAGCACAAAATCAAAAGGATAACTGTTTACCAATTTCTCATAATATTCACCCAAATGCGGCTGGAGCCCCAGTTCAATCCCGATACGTATTTCTATCCTTCCGGCATATTCCTGCTGCAGTTCTCGCAATATACGGAAGTATTCTTCCACATCGAACACAAAATCATCTTCTGTGTCATCCTCTTGTATAGGATAATCCTTATCGTTATGATCTGTGATACAAATGGTCCGCATCCCCTTTTTTAGCGCTCCTTCTATCATTTCACGGGCGGAAGCTTTACAGTCTCCCGAAAATGCTGTATGCATATGAAAATCACTTCGTATCATAATATGGTTCCCCCCCCTAAAACATAATCGTCCTGGTAAAAGACAACTGCCTGTCCGGGAGTGACCGCCCGCTGTGGTTCCTCAAAAGTACAGAGCACTTCTTCGTCATTTATTTTTTCTACCGTACACCATGCTCCCTTATGATTATATCTTATTTTCGCAAAAACATGCATAGGTTCTCTTAGATCTTCTACAGCCATAAAATTCAGCTGGTTCGCACGCAATGTATAGGTCAATGACTGTTCATATGTTCCGACCACTACTTCGTTCGTCTCCGGACGTATCTCCAACACAAAAGCCGGATACCCAAGTGAAAGTCCGAGTCCTTTTCTCTGTCCCACTGTATAATGTATGATGCCCTTATGCCTTCCCAAGACTTTTCCTTCTGCAGATACAAAATTCCCTTCCGCAATCGGTCTGTCTGTATTTTCTTTTATATAGGACGCATAATCACCGTCAGGGACAAAGCAAATATCCTGACTGTCCGGCTTGTCTGCCACTGTAAGATGTATTCTGGAAGCAATCTCGCGTATTTTTTCTTTACTGTAGGCGCCTACCGGCATCAACGTCCTCCTCAGCTGCTCCTGGGTCAGGTTATAAAGTGCATAGGTCTGATCCTTTTTCAGATTTTCAGAACGTCTCAGTGTAAAACGCCCGTTTTCCAGACGTTCTATACGCGCATAGTGTCCTGTCGCTATATAATCAGCACCGATCGCAAGGCTTCTTTTTAAAAGAGATTCCCATTTAACATACCTGTTGCAGGCAATACATGGATTAGGTGTTTTTCCCTGCAAATATGCATGTACGAAATAATCGATCACATTTTCTTTAAATTCCTCTTTAAAATTCATCACATAATAGGGGATATCTAACGCCGCCGCTACCCGCCTCGCATCATCCACCGCACGCAGCCCGCAGCAGCCTGCATTTTCTTCCATAACTGCCTGTTCTTCGTCCTGCCATATCTGCATGGTTACTCCGATCACTTCATATCCCTGTTCTTTTAAAAGATAGGCCGCAACTGAAGAATCCACGCCTCCGGACATTCCCACCACTACTTTGCTCATCAGTATTCTTCTTCCTCTGCTTCCTCATCCTCATGGATATCTGATTTCGGTTTTTTCAAACCTTCGATTTCAATCCCGTTCTTCTGCGCATAATCCCACAATGCCGCATGGATCGCTTCTTCTGCTAAAAGAGAACAATGCACTTTCACCGGCGGAAGTCCATCAAGTGCTTCCATCACTGCTTTGTTTGTCACTTGAAGCGCCTCGTAGATTGTTTTTCCTTTCACCAACTCCGTTGCCATGCTGCTAGTCGCCACAGCCGCTCCACATCCAAACGTTTTAAACTTCACATCTCGAATCACTTGCTCATCGTCTACATCCAGATAGATCCGCATAATATCCCCACATTTCGCGTTGCCGACAGTACCTACCCCACTTGCATTTTCAATTTCTCCTACGTTCCTTGGATTCTGGAAATGATCCATTACTTTCTCTGTATACATATTTATACCTCCTGATTTTTTATATTGATTCATTTGCGTGTTTCTTTACAAAATCTTCATAAAGCGGGGACATACTGCGCAGATGGGCTACAATCTTTTTCAGTTCCTCCACCACATAATCCACATCTTCTTTGGTGATATCCGCGCCCAATGTCAGCCGTAAAGACCCATGCGCTATCTCATGAGGAAGCCCGATCGCAAGAAGTACATGGGAAGGGTCTAAAGACCCTGATGTGCACGCGGAACCACTGGATGCACAGATTCCTTTCATGTCCAGCATGATCAGCAGCGACTCTCCTTCGATAAAACGGAAACTAAAATTTACATTGTTCGGCAGCCTTTTTACCCTGTCTCCATTCAGTCTACAGTAAGGGATCTCCTTTTCAATCTTATCAATCAGATAATCCCTTAGCTTTCTTTCCTGCGCTGTCCTTTCTTCCATAGAATCCGCTGCCAGCAACGCTGCTTTGCCAAGACCTATGATCCCCGGTACATTTTCTGTGCCGGCACGACGCTTTCTTTCCTGTGAGCCGCCGTGGATAAAAGAACGGATCTTCACACCTTTTCTGATATATAAAAATCCAATTCCTTTTGGTCCGTTCAATTTATGTCCGCTGGCGCTTAACATATCGATATGGCATTCTTCTACATTGATCGGAATCTGGCCAAACGCCTGCACCGCATCTGTGTGGAACAAAATACCATGGTCATGAGCGATCTTTCCGATTTCTTTGATCGGCTGGATAGTGCCGATCTCATTATTTGCAAACATGATCGAAATCAAGATCGTATCTGGACGGATTGCTTTTTCCAGATTCTGTACATCTACAATTCCGTTTTCATCCACATCCAGATATGTCACTTCAAATCCATATTGTTTCTCCAGATATTCACATGTGTGCAGGATTGCATGGTGTTCTATCTTACTTGTTATGATGTGTTTTCCCTGCTTTCTATATGCTTCCGCGGCAGCTTTCAGCGCCCAGTTATCACTTTCCGTTCCTCCCGCTGTAAAGTAAATTTCATTTTCCTTTGCTCCTAATATAGAAGCAATTATTTCCTTCTGCTCTATGATCCGTTCTTTATTTTGAGAAGCAAACCCATAGACGCTGGATGGATTTCCAAAATATTCCGTAAAATAAGGAAGCATTGCTTCTACTACTTCCGGCGCTGTTTTTGTCGTCGCTGCGTTATCTAAATAAATAAATTTTTCCATCGTATTTTTCTCCTTCTTGCTGCATTGTCATTTACACTATCTTTTAGAATATCGTTTCTGCTTCTCGCTATTCCTAATTGCCACATTCTGTTTTTGACACCCTATCTGCCGTATGCTGCTTCTTTTTGCTTTCCTCCACAAGCTGCTCCAATTTTATTTCATCTACAGCCTGGTTGATACTCTCATTGATCCGCTGCCATACATACTTCGTTACACAGATATCAGATGCGCTGCACCCATTTCCCGGCTCCAGACCCGCGCACTCGACCGGCTCCAAGCTTCCTTCCAACGCTCTTAACACCTCACCGACTGAGATTTCTTCCATAGGTTTTGCAAGAAGATACCCTCCTGCGGCTCCACGGATACTTTCTACGATCCCCGCCTTTTTTAATTTTGCCATCAATTGCTCCAAATACCGTTCTGAAATATCCTGCCGGCCAGAAATATTCGTTATAGATACCGGGCCATTTTCACTGTACTGCGCAAGATCGATCAACGCTCTAAGCCCATATCTTCCTTTTGTCGATAATTTCAAATTCTCACCTTCTTTATGAATGCCTGCTGTAACTTTTTTATTCGCCTGCTTCTGTGGTAAAATGATTGTTCATTTGTATTCCCTATTATTTCACTAGGATTTTCATCTGTAGAATATCATCTGCTTTATGTTCTGTCAAGACAGAACTGTGAATATGTTGTAAAAAGTATATATTTTAGGAGATTTTATGGCAAAAAAACATGCTTTTATCCGAGGAACCATAGTTCTGACCATTACCGGTCTTTCCACACGATTTATGGGCTTTTTCTACCGTATCTTTTTGAGCCATGCTTTTGGCGAGGAAAATGTCGGGCTTTACCAGCTGATCTTTCCTGTCTATACACTGTTCATCTCTCTTTCATCCGCAGGATTCCAGACATCTATATCCCGCACCGTAGCACGAAAAATGTCTCTTGGAAGGCCGAAAGAAGCAAAAAATGTACTGTTATCCGGCTTGATCTTCTCCTGTTCTCTTGCCTTTGCAGGATTATTATTTATACAGGCCAACTCCGCTTACATAGCAGAAGTTTTTTTAGGCGATCCCAGATGTAGACTTCTTCTGACTGCTTCCTCTTATGCGCTTCCCTGCAGCGCTGTCCACAGCTGTATCTGCGGATACTGTTACGGACTGAAACAAACAAAAATCCCAGCTCTTTCCCAATTAATAGAACAAACTGTCCGCATCGCTTCTGTTGCTCTTTTGTATATTTATCTTCAAAGACAGGGAACAACTCCTTCTGTCCTAATTGCTGTATCCGGTCTTGTTGCCGGAGAATTCGCAGCTGCCCTATATTCCGCAAAGTCTCTATGGGGACGGCATTGGCGCCTTCCTCGTTTTGCCTTTGACAAAGCAGCGGATAACACAAAAGAACTGCTTCTACTTTCGCTTCCTTTAACTGCCAACCGGCTTTTTGTTACTCTTTTGCAGAGTATAGAGGCTGCTGCTATCCCCAACTGTCTTAAACTCTATACCCACAGTGCCTCACAATCACTGCGTATATATGGTGTACTGACAGGAATGGCGCTCCCCTGCATCTTATTTCCCTCTGCGCTTACCAATTCTGTCTCTATTATGCTGATGCCCGCTGTCGCCGAAAACCAAGCTGCCGGACATGATAAAAAACTATCCGAACTCATAAAAAAAGCAGCCGGCTCCTGTTTTATACTCGGACTCGCCTGCTGTCTCTTCTTTCTACTATTCGGTTCCTTTATCGGTTCTTTTATCTTTCGCAGTTCTGCTGCTGGGAAATTTATCGTCACCCTCGCCTGGATCTGCCCTTTCCTTTATGTAAACGGAGCTTTTCTAAGTATCATAAACGGCTTAGGCAAAACAACTTTCACTCTCATTATCAATTTGATCGGTCTGGGCGTACGTATCGTGAGCGTGTTTGCCGCTGTCCCCCTATATGGCATACAAGGCTACTTATGGGGATTGCTTGCAAGCCAGTTTCTAGTAACACTGTGCGCAGTACTTATATTAAAATGGAAGGATAAATTTAATTGACGAACTGTATTCGGAACGCTCCTGTCAATGCCTGTTTATCTAACACAATGTTTCTTCGCTGTCTCTTCCAATTAGAAGTTTCACTTCACTGCCAAAAGGCAGATTCCACAATTAGATTTTAGAAAAAAAGACAACTTCACGCTGTTATATATCTCCAATCGGAAGGAAATGCACACTTCTGTTTGGAAATGCGCAGCAGCGTGAAGTCGATTTTTTACGTTTTGAATATAAACTTAAATGTGGAAGGCAGCGTTGGCTCAATTCCGCTTACGCTTCATTTTGTACTGTTTGTTGTTTCATTAAATCTCTACTTATAATGTTGACAAAAATGCTTCTACTAATATGGGATTTACATAGGCTTCTACAATGATCCCTATAAAAATCATAGAGGATACAAACACTGTTTTTTGAGAATTCCAATGATTCTTTGGATAGGAATAACAATACCAAAGTAAAACGAGATAAGCGGGGATATAAAATAAAAATTGCGGCAGGATCCCAACCATACACAGTAAACTACCTTTGATCCCTAACTCCAGCACTGCCGCTGAAAGCAGGATTCCGCTAGAAATGCCCGTCCACACTAAGAATAGTACCGCCGCGATTTTTCTGACTCGTGTAAATGAAATCCCCAGCAGCAACAGAAACGGAAGCACTCTTACTCGGAGCAAATACCATATATATTCTTCTATCACGATCTCCACATTTCCAAATTGTTTCAAAAAATAGTCACTGAAGATCCCAGGTTCTGCCACATAATGCTTTGCAAGCAGATTGATATAAAAAATACCAATCAAGAATCCAGGCATAAAAAATATGAAAAGCTGCTTTCTCGTATGAAGTATCTTCACAAAGTGTGCCTCCTATCGTTGAGATATTTCATTATATGCCCGAACCGCCTATTTATTCTTTTTTTCTAAATTTCACATCATACGCGAGAAGTGCAGAAATCGTCTTCGCATCTTCAATTTCTCCCGTAAATATTTTCTCTTTTAATTCCTCCATTGTATATGCTTTTATTTCTATGAATTCATCTTCATCTAGCTTTTGTCTGGATGGCATCAAATCTTCCGCTACATAGACTTCTATTTTTTCATTACAAAACGCTACCGTTGTGCGTATAGTGAGCAGCCATGTAAGATGTTCACTCTTATATCCGGTTTCTTCCTCTAATTCTCTTGAGGCGCAGAAAATTCCCGGCTCCTCCGTGCTGTCCAGCGCACCTGCCGGAATCTCCAATGTGTACCGTTCCAATGCATTCCTATATTGCCTAACCATCAGAATTTTCCCGTCTTTGGTGACAGGCACAACTGCAGCCGCGCCTTTATGGTTAATAAAATCCCAAACCGCTGTATGCGTTCCATCGATTTCCATCGTATCCTGGTAAAATTCTAAGATTTTCCCCTTGAATTTCAGCTCTCTTTTTAATCTTTTAATTTTATTTTCCATAGTATTTTCCTCCTTTTACAATAACTTAAGCACAATACACGTCCATGGCACACAACTAAAGAAGACCCTTGTCAAAGGACAAGGGTCGTACTTTTATCAGCCTGTTCTGATTCTGTCTATTTGGCATAATCTGTAGCCCGCGATTCACGAATTACATTTACCTTGATCTGACCCGGATACTCAAGCTCAAACTCTATCTGCTTCGCTATATCCCTGGCCATAAGTACCATATCATCATCAGATACCTGCTCTGGAACTACCATTACTCGAATCTCTCTTCCTGCCTGAATAGCAAAAGATTTATCTACACCTTTGAACTGATTGGTGATCTCTTCTAACTGTTTTAATCTGTTGGTATATGTTTCAATTGTTTCTCGTCTTGCCCCTGGACGTGCAGCCGATATTGTATCAGCCGCCTGAACCACACATGCGATGAGCGTCTGCGGCTCCACATCGCCATGATGCGCTTCTACTGCATTGATAACAGTAGCAGATTCTTTATACTTTCTACACAGATCTGCACCAATTTGGATATGTGAACCTTCCACATCATGATCGATTGATTTTCCAATATCATGTAAAAGACCTGCGCGTTTAGCCATTCTGACATCCAGCCCTATCTCGCCGGCAAGAAGGCCTGACAGCTGCGCTACTTCTATCGAATGCTTTAATGCATTTTGTCCATAACTCGTCCTAAACTTCATACGTCCGAGAAGACGGATCAGTTCCGGATGTATTCCTGGCACACCCACTTCTAAGGCTGCCGCTTCTCCTTCTTCCCGTATCATGGTGTCGACTTCCTTTTGCGCTTTCTCCACCATTTCCTCTATTCTTGCTGGATGGATACGCCCATCCACAATAAGTCTTTCCAGGGCAATTCTGGCAACTTCTCTTCTGATCGGATCAAAACCGGATAAAACCACTGCCTCTGGTGTATCGTCAATAATCAATTCTACACCTGTCAGTGTTTCAAGTGTTCGGATATTCCTTCCCTCTCGGCCTATGATCCTTCCTTTCATTTCATCACTTGGAAGCTGCACCACCGAAATAGTTGTTTCAGCCACATGGTCTGCTGCGCACCGCTGGATCGCGTTGACAACATATTCTTTTGCCTTTTTATCCGCATCTTCCTTCGCCTGTGTTTCCAACTCTCTGACCATTTTAGCTGTATCATGCTTTACATCTTCTTCAACAGTTTTCAACAGATATTCTTTTGCTTGTTCGGAGGTTAATCCTGAGATTCGTTCCAGTTCCTGTACTCTCTTTTGGTTTAGTTCTTCTGCCTTGGCTTCACGTTGTCTTAATTGTTCTTCTTTTGCTGTAAATTTTGCTTCGCGATGTTCGATAGCCTCTGACCTTTTGTCTACGGCTTCTTCTTTTGCCAGCACTCTTTTTTCATAGCGCTGCAGTTCGTTTCTTCTCTCCTTCGTCTCTTTTTCCAGTTCATTCTTCGTCCTGATAGACTCTTCCTTCACCTCTAAAAGAGCTTCCTTTTTTGTCGCTTCAGCAGTCTTGACAGCATCATCAATGATTTCTCTTGCTTTCGTTTCTGCATTTCCTATTTTGGATTCTGCATTTTTTCTCAGATTCGAAATCGTAACAAAATGGGTAATGATACCAACTATCAACGCGAGGGCCACAGCAATAACTACACATACAATTATCGGCACAGGAGCACCTCCTTATTTAATTTTCATTGTACAAATTTACTTAAATACAACACTTAAATTTTATACTGTTTTCACAACTATGTCAAGCATTGTCATCATGATTTTGTATTACTTGACGGACTGTCTCATAACGAAATCCCTTCCGTGCAAGATACGCATACATTTTCCGGATCTTTCTCTCATCTGTTTCCGTCGATTCCCATTTCTTTTTTTTTAAAATCCCCCTCACTGCTTCCGTTTCTGATGTATCCGTATAGCAATTGTAAAATGCCTGCTCTATCTTTTCTCTCTCAATTCCTTTTTGGCTAAGCAATACATAAATTTCTTTTCTGCTTTTCTTCTCCCTGCGGCTTACAATAAAATTTTCAGCATAACGCAGATCATCCAAGTACCCAAATGATTTCACATATTCCAGTGTCTTTTTTACAATTTCTTCCGGGTACATCCCTTGCACTAGTTTTTTATAAAGTTCGCCTTCTGTCCTGTCCATATCTTCCAGTAAATGTAAAGCCCGCAATTTTGCCCTTTTCATAAGTACTTCTGTTTCAATCTTTCCAATCGTCTCTTCGGCAATTTCCTGATCTTCTGCAATACCATAACGGGACAGTTCGCCCTTATATAAAACAAAAGCGAACTGTCCGTCTATATCAATCTTATATTTTGTTTTTGTCAGCAACTCTATCTTCGTAACGACCATTATTGCAGTGTCCTATTCTTTTTCTGTTTTTGGAGTGAGTTTTAAATCTTCTGTCTTTTCTTCTTCCACTTCTCCGTCCAAATGGTAATGCGCTCTTACTTTCTTCTCCAATTCTTCCATTATTTCAGGATGAGATTCCAGATATACTTTTGCATTTTCCCTGCCCTGTCCTATCTTATCTCCTTCATATGCATACCAAGCCCCGCTTTTTTTCACCAGATCGATTCCTGTCGCCAGATCCAGAACGTCTCCTGCACGTGAGATTCCCTTTCCGAACATAATATCGAATTCCGCTTCTTTAAACGGCGGCGCAATTTTATTTTTCACAATTTTAATTCGAGTTCTGTTGCCAACCATCTCGCCGCTTTGCTTTAAAGTCTCTGTTCTTCTGACATCCATACGGACAGAAGCATAAAACTTTAAGGCTCGTCCTCCTGTTGTAGTCTCAGGATTTCCAAACATCACACCAACCTTTTCACGAAGCTGATTGATAAAAATAACTACACAATTAGACTTGCTGATCACAGGAGTCAATTTTCTAAGTGCTTGGGACATCAGTCTTGCCTGCAATCCGACATGGCTGTCTCCCATATCCCCCTCTATCTCCTGTTTAGGTACAAGAGCGGCAACTGAGTCGATGACAATAATATCGACAGCTCCAGAGCGGACCATTGTCTCTGCAATCTCCAAAGCCTGGTCTCCACTGTCCGGCTGAGAAATATACAATTCATCAATATCTACTCCTATGTTCTTTGCATAAACGGGATCCAGCGCATGCTCTGCATCAATAAAACCTGCGATTCCTCCTCTTTTCTGTACTTCTGCGATCATATGAAGGGCCACTGTAGTCTTGCCGCTGGATTCTGGACCATAGACTTCTATCACACGTCCTTTTGGTACGCCCCCCAAGCCCAGCGCCAGATCCAGACTCAGACACCCCGTCGGCACAGTTTCCACAGAAACCTGAGCCCCCGGCTCGCCTAATTTCATAACAGTTCCTTTTCCAAAATCTTTTTCTAATTTTGCGATTGCGGCATCCAACGCTTTCTTTTTTTCTTCCATATTTTTCGACTTTGTCATCTCTATCTTATTTGCCATAGTATCTGCTGCTCCTTCTTTTTTTCGAACAGTTGTTCGTCTCCTGTTATTATAGTATTATATTGTCACAAAAATGTCAACAACATTTTCTTTTCAATCACTACAAGTATCCTTCATTGTCGAAAACCCATCTATGATTTGCTTTTGGCAATCTGGATCCACCGTCTAAAAATATTTTTATAAATAGCAGGGAAAATTCACAAAACCAGCCGGCAGAGACGCCATGAATACTGTTGTATCTAAAAGAAAATCCTGTGTTTCATTTATCATATCACACCTATATTTCCTAAACAAGCAAAATTTTGTCCTACAATACTGTTATTGCTTCGCTGCCGGTCACTGTTTCAAAAACCGCTTTATCTTCTGTTCTATCCACCATATCTTTTACAATATGTAAAAAACTCGGTGATAAAGATCGGACAACAAAACTCCCTGCTAAACAAGCAGGGAGTTTTGCAAAACAACATACTCTATTCCATTTACAATTTAAAATATTCCACGCCAGACTCGAAAATTTTCATATCTTGTTCTCCGTAAATATTAACTGCAACGCCGTCTCCGCGTCTCTCTGCATGTGCCATTTTCCCTAATACTCTTCCGTCCGGACTTGTGATTCCTTCAACAGCACAGTAAGAGCCGTTGACATTCCATGTCTCATCCATACTGATCTTACCCTCTGGATCACAGTACTGTGTTGCTACCTGCCCATTCTCGAACAATTTTTTGAGCCATGTCTCGTTCGCAACAAACCGCCCTTCTCCATGGGAAGCCGGATTCGTATATACTGCGCCCAACTCTGCTTCCATCAGCCAAGGAGATTTATTTGTAACAACTTTTGTATATACCATCTTGGAAATATGCCTTCCGATCGTATTATACGTAAGTGTCGGTGCATCTTCTGTCTGTCCGGTAATTTTTCCATTTGGCACTAAGCCCAGTTTTATCAATGCCTGGAAGCCATTACAAATTCCAAGTGCAAGTCCGTCCCTCTCATTCAGCAGCTTTTCTACCGCTTCTTTCAGTTTCTTATTCTGAAATGCGGTTGCAAAAAACTTTGCCGAGCCATCTGGTTCATCTCCTGCACTGAACCCTCCCGGGAACATGATCATCTGTGCTTTACCGATCGCCTTTTCAAATACAGAAACTGAATCACGGATATCTTCTGCATTTAAATTCTTGAATACTTTTGTGATCACTTTTGCCCCGGCACGTTCAAACGCTTTCTGGCTGTCATACTCACAATTCGTTCCCGGAAATACAGGTATAAAGACTGTAGGCTGCCCGATTTTATGGCTGCATATATGAAGATCTGATGCCCGATAAAGTCTTTCTTCTACTTCCTTTACATTGTCCGATGATTTTGTGGCAAATACTTTTTCTAAAGTCTCTGTCCATGCATTCTCTGCTTCTTCGAGAGAGATCTCTGCGCTTCCATATACAAATCGCTTTTCCTCTGTCACTTTCCCGACCACAGTATAAGAAATACTTAAATTGCCGATCTGCTCTGCCGGGACTTCTGCCACAATGTCACCAAAAGCAGGGGCAAACAGTTCACCCGCCTCCTGATCATATTCGACTTTCACCCCAAGCCTATTTCCAAATGCCATTTTACTTATAGCCGCAATGACGCCGTGACGATCCAGAGCATATGCAGATACGATTTTTCCACTGTGTATATCTTCAGAAAATTTTCCATATGCTTTCATGACCTGCTCGTAAACCGGAAGATCATAGTCATCTTTCTCTATATGCATCCAGACCAGTATATTTCCTGGTTTTTTTAATTCCGGAGTGATGATATCTTTTTCCAAAGCCATGTCCACTGCAAAAGAAACCAAAGTCGGAGGTACATCTATATCTTGGAACGTACCTGACATACTATCCTTTCCGCCTATAGACGGCAGACCAAAGCCCAATTGTGCCGCATAGGCTCCAAGAAGTGCTGAAAAGGGCTGGCTCCAACGCTTAGGTTCTTCTGTCATTCTGCGAAAATATTCCTGGAATGTAAAACGTATTTTCCTATAGTCTCCCCCCGCAGCCACGATCTTTGCTATAGATTCTGTTACTGCGTAAACAGCTCCATGATATGGGCTCCAGCTGGACAGATACGGATCAAATCCATAACTCATCATGGATACACTGTCAGTCTTTCCTGTCTGCACCGGGATCTTTGCCACCATCGCCTGTGTCTCTGTCATCTGATACTTGCCTCCATGGGGCATAAAAACAGAACCCGCTCCGATAGAGCCGTCAAACATTTCTACCAACCCCTTCTGGGAGCATACGTTCAGATCACTTAAAGTGCGCAGCCATTCTTTTTTCACATCTGACACTTCTTTTTTTACAAACAGACTCTCTTTGCTAGACGGTATTTCCACCTCTACGCTTGTCTCCTGATGCGCGCCGTTTGTATCAAGAAAAGCTCTGGATATATTTACAATTTCCTTCCCCCGCCATATAAGTACCAGACGAGGTTCTTCAGTCACTACCGCAACCTGTGTCGCCTCCAGATTTTCTTCTCTTGCATAAGCAAGAAACTGCCCTACATCTTTCTCATCTACTACGACAGCCATTCTCTCCTGGGATTCCGAGATCGCGATCTCTGTTCCATCCAACCCCGCATATTTCTTAGGTACTTTATCTAAATCTACCCGCAGTCCGTCTGCCAGTTCTCCAATTGCCACAGAGACACCGCCTGCACCAAAATCATTACACTTTTTAATAAGACAACTTACTTCTTCTCTGCGAAATAGACGCTGTATTTTTCTCTCTGTAGGCGGATTTCCTTTCTGTACTTCCGCACCGCATGTCTCGATCGACTCTTCTGTGTGCACTTTGGAGGATCCTGTCGCTCCTCCGCATCCGTCTCTTCCTGTCCGTCCACCCAAAAGAATGATAATATCTCCCGGATCTGAGGTTTCACGAATGACTGCACGCCGCGGTGCCGCTCCTAGAACAGCCCCTATCTCCATACGCTTTGCCACATAATCGGGGTGATAAATTTCTTTGACCGCCCCTGTTGCGAGTCCGATTTGGTTCCCATATGAACTGTATCCATGGGCAGCTCCTCTCACCAATTTTTTCTGCGGTAATTTCCCTTTCAGCGTATCCTTTACCGATACTGTAGGATCTGCCGCTCCGGTCACACGCATCGCCTGATATACGTAAGTACGTCCTGAAAGCGGATCTCGTATCGCTCCTCCAAGGCAGGTTGCCGCGCCTCCAAAAGGCTCTATCTCTGTAGGGTGATTGTGTGTCTCATTTTTAAAATTGATGAGCCACTCTTCCTCCACGCCATCTACCCGGATCGGGACTACGATGCTGCATGCGTTGATCTCTTCGGATTCCTCCTGATCCTTTAATTTTCCTTCTTTTTTTAATTTTCGCATTGCCATCAGTGCAAGATCCATCAGACAGATAAACTTGTCTTCTCTTCCTGCAAAGATCTCACTGTGATCTTTCAGGTATTGCGCATATGTGCCGACGATCGGCTCTTTATAGTCGCCCTCTCCAAAGGTGATCTCTTTTAATTCTGTCGAAAATGTCGTATGTCGGCAATGATCTGACCAGTAAGTATCCAATACACGGATCTCTGTCATAGTCGGATCTCTATGTTCCTCTGCACCATAGTACTTCTGGATATGCAAAAAGTCTTTAAATGTCATTGCCAGATTCAAAGAATCGTATAATATTTTTAACTGTTCTTCCGGCATATCTTTAAAACCGTCGAACACTTTCACATCCTCCGGTTCCTCAAATACTGTCACAAGCGTATCCGGTTTTTCCAGCCCCGTCTCTCGGGAATCCACTGGATTAATACAGTGATTTTTTACTGCTGCCTGTTCTTCCGCAGAAAGATTTCCTTCTAAGACATATGTCACAGCCGTCTTTATCACCGGTTTTTCATCTTCTTTGATGAACTGTACACACTGTTCCGCAGAATCTGCTCTCTGATCGAACTGTCCCGGCAGATATTCTACAGAAAAGATAAAATCTTCCTCATTTGCAGGAAATTTTTCTTTATACAGCACATCCACCGGAGGCTCTGCAAATACACCGCTGCATGCTTTTTCAAATGTATCCTCAGAGATATTCTCCACATCGTATCGGATCAAAACTCGGACATTTGTCACTGTGCTGATCCCTAGATAATGTTTGATTTCATGTTTCAGTTCTTTTGCCTGTACGGCAAATCCTGGTTTTTTTTCTACATATACCCGTCTTACATTGCTCATACATTTTCTCCTTTTTCTTTCTGATTCTGCTGCTTTTAAACCGTGCTGCTGTATTCTCACAGTCAGAGTTCCTACTTTCTATGGTACCACACCCATTCTCATTAGTACAATTAATATAATTAAACTAATTAATAAGTAATATTAATTTTTTCTTTTTCTCATACAGATTATGCTGACTGCCAACAAAAACAGAAGTCCTCCCCCAAACAAAATACCAATACGTCCCAGCATATCCGCAAAAAGCCCCTCCGGAAGCATACGGATCATATAATCCTCAGTCGGATCGAACAGCCATAGATCATTATCAAAAAAGATGTGATGAAATTTAACAAATACTGCATTAAAGTCTATTGCCGCAGCAATCCCGAGAATACATGCCAGACCGCCGGAGACTGCAAGAACAATCTGATAAGAACGGCAAAGCAGTGTTTTCCGTTTTGCTTTCGTAAAAAACAATAAGACCAAACTGACTGCCATAGTGCCAAAAGCTATCCATCTTATGCGTAGCCCTCCGAGGAAGAGCTCCTTTACCTCTGCCATATGAAATCGATCCTGTTCATTGAAGAAATCCTGTTCTTTTCCTTCTACCGTCGTATAAACTTCCAGTGTTTCCCTGTCTCCTCTTAGATACGCCATCATTTCCCGCGTAACATGCATGACGTCATCCATCTCCATGTCCAGTTCGGGCAATACTTTATATTTTTCATATTCTTTTTGGTAAAACCCAAAATCCGCATACATAGCGATCTCAAAACTGGAGATCAATACTGCCGTGATCAGCGAAAATGAAAAGAGGATCCCCAGAAGCCAATCTCTTTTTCTCGTGTCTTTGTTCATGCTTTTGTTCCTTTCTAGCTTTTTGTTTTGCCTCTCGAATCATATCCTGTCAGCCTGTGAATTTTACAATTGTAATTCCCTCCTTTTTGTCCTATAATACAAGTAGTTTTTATTAGGAGGTCTAATAAATGGATATAAATTATGAATTATACAAAGTGTTTTTCCATGTCGCATCTACCTTGAGTTTTTCAGAAGCTTCCAAACTGCTTTTTATTTCGCAGTCTGCAGTCAGCCAATCCATCAAAACACTGGAAAGAAAACTTGATCAGACACTTTTTATCCGCAGCACAAAGCGGGTACAGCTCACTCCTGAAGGAGAAATCCTTCTGCGCCATATAGAACCTGCTATGCATCTGATCCAACGCGGAGAAGCGCAGCTTCTTGACGCCGCAACTACAGGAGGACAGATCCGCATCGGAGCCAGTGATACGATCTGCCGATATTTTCTCGTCCCTTATTTAGAACGTTTCCACAGATCTTTTCCAAATGCTCACATTAAAGTGATCAACCAGACTTCTGTCAAGTGCGCAGAACTTTTGGAAAACGGCCAGGTAGACTTAATCGTTGTCAATTATCCAAACACCAGCTTAAGTAATGTCTCCGCAATTCACAGTATAAAAACATTCCATGATGTTTTCATTGCCGGAAGCGCTTTTAAAAATCTAAAAGATGAAAAATTCACCTTAAAAGAACTATCCCACTATCCGATTTTAATGCTGGATAAAAATAGTACGACCAATGAATTCCTACATCGCCTGTTTCAACAGCACCAGCTCGATCTCGTCCCAGAGATAGAACTGACAAGCAACGATCTGCTCATTGATCTTGCCCGTATAGGCCTTGGCATTGCCTTTCTCCCCGACTATTGTATCGCCGGAAATATGACCGGTCTGTTTATTGTAGATACAAAGGAGGAACTGCCGGAAAGAGAACTGGTGATTGCATATAATGAACAAATGCCTCTGTCCAAAGCTGTTCAGGAATTTTTAAGTTATTTTGCTCCTTAACCTTTCAGCTCTGGCTGTCCCAAAATTCCCGGATCTGTCTTTCCACAGTCTCCAGGCTGCATGTTTGATACTTCTTCCATTCCCGTGGAAAGATTTCCTGATAGGGCCTTCTCAAAAACCGTTCATCTAACAGCAGGATCACGCCTCTGTCTTTCTCCGTACGTATTACTCTTCCTGCGGACTGCAGGACTTTATTCATCCCCGGATACAGATAAGCGAAGTCAAATCCCTGCATATTTCTTTTTTCAAAAAAAGTTTTCAATATTTCTCTTTCATTGCATACTTGCGGAAGGCCTGTCCCTACGATCACGGCACCAATCAGCCTGTCTCTGGACAAGTCGATCCCTTCTGAAAAGATACCGCCCATCACACAGAAACCTAGCAACGTCTTCTCCCTGTTCTCTTTAAATTTTTCCAGGAACTCTTCCCTGTGCACTTCTTCCATATACTGCGACTGCATGATGCTTTCCAAATCACTTCTCCCCGCAGTTTTTTCTGCAAATATCCGGCACACATCCTCCATGAACTGATAAGATGGAAAAAAGACAATATAATTTCCTTTTTTAGATACAGCCAGTTTCAAAATATAGTCGGCAAATCTTTCATACATAGCAGGCCCCCGTCTCGTATACTTCGTACTTACATCCATACCCAACAAAAGAAGCCGGTTTTCTGCAGAAAATGTTGATTCCGCATATACCGCGTAATCTTCCTCCTCTACACTGAGCAATTTCTTATAGTACTTGATAGGGAGCAAGGTCGCGGAGAAAAAGATCGTACTGTTTCCTTGTTCCAGATAACCTGCCAGATTTACCGCCGGATTCACACAAAACAATTTCAGCTTAAAGCGCCCATCCGGCTCCAGTTCCGTATATATGACATAATTCTCATCCAGAAGATCATGAATATTAATAAAATCACGCACCCGGAAATATAATTCTAAGATGGGTTCTCTCTTCGCCTCATCCTCACACTCTTCTAAAAATCGTTCTATCTCCCCCATCAGGTTCATTAATTTCAAAGAAATATGGGAAACACTCTCCAGTACCTGATAGTTTTCACACTCCCTTTTCAGCGTCAATAAAAGCTTATTACATTCTCCAAGCCGTTTTGCTAATTTGCTGTCCACTTCCTGAACAAGCCGTTTTGCCGCAAGGAAATCCTCTTTATACAAAACGGCGCTGTACATTTTTCGTCCCCGTTCTACCAGATTATGTGCTTCATCGATTAAAAACAAATATTCTCCCTTGGTACTCTCAGAAAAAAATCGCTTCAGATGCGCATTCGGATCAAATACATAATTATAATCACAGATGACCGCATCCACCCAGTTGGATACATCCAGCGACATCTCAAAGGGGCATACTCTATGCTTCCTTGCCTGTTCTTCAATCACCGTCCGCGTAAAAGTACTCTGTGTGGTAAGCAGTTCAAATACCGCTTCATTCACACGGTCATAATGGCCTTTTGCATATGGACAGGCATCCGGATTGCAGACTGCCTGCTCTAGAAAGCAGATTTTTTCTTTAGCGGTCAATGTCAGTACCTTGCAGGAAAGTCCCTTCCCTTTCAACTTCAAAAACGCCTGCTCTGCCACTGTTCGCGTGATCGTCTTTGCCGTCAGGTAAAAAATCTTCTCTCCCAGTCCTTCTCCCATCGCTTTGACTGTCGGAAATACAGCTGCCATCGTCTTTCCCACTCCGGTTGGCGCCTGGATAAATAACTTTTTTCTGCGCAAGATCGTCCTATACACACTGTACGCTAATTCTCTTTGCCCCTCCCGGTAAGCAAAAGGAAAAGAAAGCGCTTTAATAGAGAGATTGCGCTTTTTTCTCCATTCAATCTGAAACCGCGCCCACTTTTCATATTTAGCAATCAGATCCTGAAACCATATTTCTAACTCTTCAAACATATACTGTTGTGTAAACTGCTTGATTTCCTCGCTTTCCAAATGACAATAGGTCATCTGTACAGAAATTTTTTGTAAGCCTGCCTGTTTGGCATACATATACGCATAACATTTTGCCTGCGAAAGATGCACGCTGACCGGACGGGTAAGATGCGCCAGCTCTCTTAGTACTCCTTTGATCTCATCTATCGTTGCCTCCTCTGCGTCTTCTTTTTGTATGATCCCATCCGCCCTTCCCTCTACCTGCAGAAGGAAGCCTTCACAGGGTATCTGTATCTTCAGGCTCACCTCTGCATGATACTCTTCGCCCATCCTCCTTTGAATTTTCCGGTGAAGCCGGCTCCCCATCATCATCGCGTCTTTTTCCATCCCCGGCGCTATTCGATTGTCAATATCCCCCTCCCGCAAAATAAATTCCACAAGATTTCGGACTGATATTTTTATCATTTTTTCTGTTTCCATGCTGTCTAT
The DNA here is from genome assembly GCF_037890075.1 of Mediterraneibacter sp. ICN-202921. Lineage (NCBI taxonomy): Bacteria > Bacillati > Bacillota > Clostridia > Lachnospirales > Lachnospiraceae > Mediterraneibacter > Mediterraneibacter sp. ICN-202921. The sequence goes on from NZ_JBBKBE010000010.1 coordinate 35,556, forward strand.
TATACCTTATTTCATATAACAAGGCCAATCCTTTTAGAAACATTTTTATAGAGAAAATACACACAAGTCACTTATCAAATTCTAACATATCTGTACGAAAACGTAATGGAAGGTGACTGCGCTGACAGACTGGGTTCTTCCGTTCCTCAACAGCAATCGTATGAAAAAAGCATTTCCAAAGTTTTTCATATTCTGTCTCTTGTTCTGAAATCTCGCAAATGCTCTCCTCATTTAGGTTTTTTCCCCACACAAGATACCAAGGACTTCTTGCCTTGTGCAGCAGAAAAACCTGGTGAGTCTTGTCATAAATCAGGAAGTTTTCCAGGGGAAACCTGTTTGCAAAATGATCTCCGATACAAGTCAGCACTTGACTCTTCGGCGCAATCTCTGAAAAAAGGATTTCGTTTTTCAACTCTCTAAATCTGACAAATTCAACAAAATAATGGGCTTCATTTGCAACTCTGCGGCTTAACGCAAACACCTTTGCCACAGCCGGGTGATCTAAGTGTTCCATGATCCTTCTGCTGTCTTTTATCCTTCTCGCCTCCTGCATTGTCATGAAAACAGCATTTGCTTTCTCCGGATCGTCTGCCAACAGCGCACGATAAATATCTTCGTAGGCATTCTCTCCTAAGTATTTTCGTATCAGGCTTTCTATCGCCCTTGCTTTCTTCTGCTTTTCCTCCACTTCCCTGTACTCGCAGAACAACTCCGGTTCCATATTCCCGCGCAAAGCAATCTTCGCCTCCCCCGCCCGCTTTTCCAGCCATGCGTCATAAAGGGCAGAATATATCCCCGTTATTGTATCCTGACATAGATAGACCGTCATCATCTGCCTGACGCCTCCTTTCCTTACCACTGACTGATTGCCCTGCACGCCTCTTTTTCTCCAAACTGTACGTCGTCAAACAGAGACAGCTGGCGGTACGTCAGCCGGTCCGTTCCCTCTGGAAGTTTTTCTTTTGTATGCAGAAGATTTCTTGTAATAGAATCTTCCTCCATTTTCACCGGATACATCATTCTTCCGCCGCAGGTCAGGAAATATACTGCCCTTTTTAGTACAACTCCCATCTTCTTTAGATCTTCAAACTTCAGGTTTCCAAATCGTCTTGCCTTCACGATCCTGGACGCTGATTTACAACCGATCCCAGGTACCCTTAACAACATCTTATAATCAGCCTGGTTTACCTCTACCGGAAAATATTCCAGATGTTTTAATGCCCAATTGCACTTTGGATCCAAAAAAATATTAAAATTGGGATTCTTTTCATCTAATAATTCTTTCGCCTCAAAATGGTAAAATCTAAGTAACCAGTCCGCCTGATATAATCTATGTTCTCTTAAAAGCGGCGGACCTTCTTCCGTTCGTGCAGAGAGCAGAGAACATTCTTTATTCACAGATACAAAAGCAGAATAAAACACCCGTTTCAGTTCAAATTTCTTATATAAAGATTCTGCCACATTTAAAATCTGGTAGTCTGTTTCCGGGGTAGCCCCTATGATCATCTGTGTGCTCTGGCCTGCCGGGACAAATCGAGGCACATTTCTATACAAAGTGATCTCCTGTTTATTTTCCGTCATCTTATTCTGTACAAGGCGCATAGGTGTCAGGATATTCTTCCTATTTTTATGGGGTGCCAGCAGCCGCAGCCCCTCTGCTGTAGGCAACTCCAGGTTCACACTCATCCTATCAGCGAGAAAACCGATCCGTCTTACCATCTCTTCATCCGTTCCCGGAATCGTTTTCACATGGATATACCCCTGGAAATTATGAACGTAGCGTAGCTTATAAAGCGCTGCATAGATCAGCTCCATCGTATAGTCAGGACTTTTTAAAATTCCCGAACTTAAAAACAAACCTTCAATATAATTTCTTCTGTAAAACTCCATTGTCAACATACAGACTTCCTCAGGTGTAAAGGAGGTCCTGACCACATCGTTGGAAGAACGATTTACACAGTATTTACAATCATAAATACATTCGTTTGTAAATAAAATCTTCAACAGTGAAATACATCTGCCGTCCGCAGAAAAACTGTGACAAATACCTGCTTTATTACAATTGCCCATACCTGTACCGTTCCCTTTTCTGTCCACACCACTGGATGTACAGGCAACATCGTATTTTGCCGCATCCGACAATATCTGCAATTTGTCATAGACAGACATGTCCCCCATGATTTTATCGTACATTGTACTTTCTCCCGTCTCAAAATAGAACATATGTTCTTTTTATAAGGATATCATACTTTTTCATACTTGACAAGAAAAATCTATAAATCAAAAAAGAACGGCTTACCGCCGTCCTCTTATCCTTGGTTTATCTATTCTCACAATCTACAAGTTCTCTTTGAAAAATGCTTCCAGTTCTGCGATTGCTTTGTCTTCATCTGCGCCTTCTGTAGAAATCGTCACTTCTTCTCCTGTTTTAACGCCTAATCCCATCACACCAAAAATTCTCTTAGCATCTGCCTTCTTGTCACCTTTTGCGATTTTCACATCACACTGGTAACCTGCTGCCTGTTTTACGAGGATCCCTGCCGGTCTTGCATGGATTCCTTCCGGATCTGTAACCACATATTTGAATTCTTTCATTTTTCATTTCCTCCTTGATTTGGTAATTATGCATTAAGTATATACCATGTGCTACTGTTTTTCAATCTGCGTTTTCTTCTCCAGGGGCTTTTTTAACAAAACAATGCCCAGCATGCTAATCAGCGCACCGGCTAAAACAGCCAGGAGAAACATCGGTGCATGATCCATGATCCCGATCACAAATATTCCGCCATGAGGCGCTCTTGAACCACATCCAAACAGCATGGACAGTGCCCCTGCTGCTGCCGCTCCTACAATACTGGGCGGTATGATCCGCAGAGGATCTGAAGCGGCAAAAGGAATCGCTCCTTCTGTAATGAAGGAGAGCCCCATTATATAGTTTGTCACAGTTGTCTGCCGTTCACTTTTTGTAAAACGATTTTTAAAAAATGTTGTTGCTAAGGCAATCCCGATCGGAGGTACCATTCCTCCCGCCATCACCGCTGCCATAATATCAAATTGTCCGCTTGCGATCGAAGCAGTGCCGAATACATAGGCTGCTTTATTAAATGGGCCGCCGAAATCAATGGCCATCATTCCACCCAAAAAGATTCCCAGCAACACCTTGCTCCCCTCTCCCATACTGGCAAGTCCTTGATTCAACCAGGAATTAAATGCTCCAACAGGCGGATTTACAACAAAGATCATGATCGCCCCCATGAGTAGTACTCCAAAAAACGGATATAGAAGAACCGGTTTTGTTCCTTCCAATGCACGAGGAAGTTTTTCCAGTAGTCTTTTGAGAAGAAGCATGAGTACTCCTGCCAGGAAACCGGCGATCAAGGCGCCGAAAAATCCAGAGGAGATCCACTGTTCTTCCGGCACAGTTACGGAAGTTCCTGCTTTGGCAAGCAGCCCGCCTACAATCCCCGGCATTAATGCCGGACGATCTGCAATGGCCATTGCAATGTATCCTGCCAAAATAGGAAACATCATTCCAAAAGATACATTTCCTACCAGATTTAAAAACCTGGCAAGCGCTGTCCCGGTTCCAAATACATCTGTTCCTGCATTTGCACCGTCACAGATATAGGAAAGCGCGATCAGGATACCGCCGCCGATCACAAACGGAAGCATGTGTGATACACCGTTCATCAATGCCTTATATATTTTTCTTCCCAACTTTTCTTCGCCGATTCCACTGCCGGATATATCGTCTTTGCTATTACTGTGATAAACCGCGGCAGTACCGCTTAATGCCTTTTCTATCAGTTCTTTTGGTTTGTGTATGCCATCTGCTACCTTTGTCACGATCAGCGGTCTGCCGTCAAATCTAGCCATTTTCACTTCTTTATCGGCAGCGATAATGATACATTTGCACTGCGCGATTTCTTCTGCAGTCAGAACATTTTTATCCCCTCCGGATCCGTTTGTCTCCACTTTGATACTGCATCCCATCTCTTTTGCAGTATTTTCCAGGCTTTCCGCCGCCATATACGTATGTGCAATACCTGTCGGGCAGGCGGTGACTGCCAGCACATCATACCCTTGCTTTTGTGTTTTTTCCTGCTCCTTTTTCTGTTCTTGTTCTTCCTTTACATTTTCTGCCTCATCTATATATTTTAAAAATTCTTTGACGCTTTTTGCATGTATCAGGTGTTCTTTAAACGTCTCATCCATCAAAAGCATAGAAAGACGGCTTAAAACCTCCAGATGCACATTGTCTTCGGTATCCGCAGCGGCAATCAAAAAGAGCAGCTGAACCGGTTCTCCATCCAGTGAATCATAGTCTGTGCCCTCTTGTATAACCATTGCCGCAAGTCCCGGTTTTTGCACTGCATCCGTCTTCGCATGCGGGATTGCAATCCCTTCTCCGATCCCAGTCGTGCCTTCCGACTCTCTTTTAAAGACGCCCGCTTTGTATGTTTCCTTATCGCGGATATTTCCGCTGGCTGCCATCAGATCTACCATTTTACAGATCACTTCCTCTTTTGAAGCGGCCCTTCCATTTAATTCTATACTGCAAGGTTTTAACAAATCTGTAATTTTCATCATTTTCCCTCTCTCTTTATACGTTCTGAATTGTTCTTCTTCACCAATCTCTTATAATCCATATTCGATCGCCGGTCTCACAAGGTATCTGACGATTTCTTCTTTCGATGCAAGCCAGGACACAAATGCTGTAGCGCTTCCAGCCGCTGTCCCCAGCTCTAACGCCTTCTCGTAATCGCCTGTATTTAAGTATCCCGCAAGAAAGCCTGCCACCATCGAATCTCCGGCGCCCACCGAATTGACCACCGTTCCCTTTGGCGGTCTCATCTTTCTGACCTGTCCGTCTTCCGCCAATAGAAGTGCTCCCTTTTCTGCCATAGAGACAAGTACATTTACTGCGCCCATTTTCTGTAATTTTTGTGCATACATAATAATTTCTTCCTCTGTATACAACGTGGTTCCAAATAGATCGCCCAGTTCATGATTATTTGGCTTAATAAGAAACGGATGATATTTCAGCACTCTTTTCAAAAGCTCACCTGTCGCATCGACTACGACACGAACGCCGGTATATTCCATCCGCTCCATAATCTGCTCATACACATTTTCCGGGAGTGTATCCGGAATACTGCCTGCCAGCACGAGAATATCTCCGGGTTCCAGTTCCTGTAATTTGGCATACAGGCGGATAAGTGCTTCCTTTTCTATGACAGGCCCCTGGCCGTTGATCTCACTTTCTGTATCTGCTTTTATCTTTACATTGATCCGGCTGTTTCCCTCGGGCAGAAGAATAAAATCTGTCTGACAGCCATATGCCCTTAACATATCATCCATCACCTTTCCCGTAAAACCTGCCTTAAAGCCAAGTGCCCTGCTTTCAAGCCCCAAATTAGAAAGAATAACAGACACGTTATTGCCCTTTCCGCCTGGATAGATATTCTCTTTTTTTGTCCGGTTGATCTGTCCTAATTCCATATTATCTATCTGTACAACATAATCCAGAGAGGGATTAAATGTAACTGTATAAATCATTTTTTCTTCACCTCGATCATATTCTTTTCTGTTTTCAATTTTTCATCCAAAATTTCGGTGGTAATAATATATGCATCTTCAAATTTTCCAAACTGTACAGGGGAAATTCTTCCTATCTTAGTTTGATCTGCCAGCACATAGCGCTGACGGCAGCGTTTCATTGCCGCCTCTTTTGTAGCTGCTTCACTTGCATCCGGTGTTGTAAAACCATGTTCTTTATCCACGCCATTTGTCCCGAAAAACCCTTTGGTAAAATTATATTTTTCCAGACTCCTGATCGTTTCCGTTCCTACTGCTGCCTCTGTAGCAGCCTTAAATCTTCCGCCCAGCAGAAATACATTATATCCTTTCTGTGCAAGCTGTTTAGCATTATAGATCCCATTCGTGACATAAACCGCATCCGGCTCATGAATGTATGCCGTCATATGGCTGATACTTGTACCTGCGTCCAAATAAATAAAATCGCTTTTTTCGATCAGCTGCGCCGCATATTGTCCGATCTGATCTTTTTCCTCAGAACTTAAATCCATACGAGACTCCACTGTTGCATCTTTGGTTTCATAATCAAGCCCGATCGCTGTAGCGCCTCCATGTACTTTATTTAAAAGTTTCTTATTATGAAGTGCTGTCAAGTCTCTGCGTATAGTAGATTCTGATGTATCCAATATTTCTTTTAATTCCTGCACTGTTACAGATTTCTTCGTGTTCACTATTTTTAGTATTTCCAAAAATCTTTCTTCCGTTAACATACATCCACCTTCCTTCTGCTTTTATCTTACGCTCCGATTCATTCATTGTCAACCATTTTATTTTATTTTCATTCATATTCAATCGTTTTCAATCATTTTTACTCTCTCTATTTTAAAATTCCCATTTGTAGAAAAAATATTGACCGTCCGTCTTTTCCATGCTTTTGTGGCTTTTGTGGAACCTTTTCTAAATCCGTTGACTTTTATTGTTAAACATGCTAAACTGACACAGTATCGTTTCGAAAAAAAGCGATATAGAACTATATTATTTTCAATTTTTATGGAGGACAACAAAATGACAGGTACAGTAAAATGGTTTAACAACCAAAAAGGCTACGGATTTATTTCCGATTCTGAAGGAAATGATGTATTCGTACATTATTCCGGACTGGTTATGGATGGATTCAAATCCTTAGAAGAAGGCCAGGCTGTTGAATTCGAAGTAACAGAAGGAGCCAAAGGACCTCAGGCAACAAATGTAGTAAAACTTTAATCAGATTTTTTATGTACCTTTTAATATATAAATTAAACTAGATTTAATATTAAAAAGCAATACAGAGAAAAGAGATTAAAAAAGAAGCTGCCGCACTGAAAAATCTGTGCGTACAGCTTCTTTTCACTTTCCAAAGTCGTTTCAGACATACTGCAGGCGGCAGTATCTAAATATGCCGCCCGCGGGTGAAACCAGCTCTATTATTCTTTTATATTAGAGACATATGCCTCAGAAGCCTCCCATACATCAAAACCGCTGCCTTTTAAAATATCTGCCACACGGGCGGGATCATCTGTCTTAAGTACCGCAGACGCATCTGCTCCATTGGCAAAAGCGTACATATACTCAATATTCACTTCCCCTTCTACGATTTGATGCATCGCCTTGCTCAAAGATCCTGTTTCATGCGGCACACGCAAAGCTACCACATCTGTCAGCATTGCCGTGATACCATTCTCTCGCAACACTGCCTTGCCCTTATTCGGATCTGATACAATCATCCTGAGCATACCGTAATCGGATGTATCCGCAAGACTCAGCGCCACAATATTGATCTCATTTCCAGCAAGCACCGACAGCACCTCGTCCAGCCTTCCTTCCCTGTTTTCCAGAAATACTGATAATTGTTGAATCGTGATACCCATTGTCCTTACCTTCCTTTCCTACAGATTCCGGTTGTCGATCACACGCACTGCTTTGCCTTCGCTTCTCTGGATCGTCTTTGGTTCTACCAGCTTGACACGCGCAGACACACCTAGTGCTTGTTTTAATACAGCGCCGATCTTATTGCGCAATGCATCCAATTTACGGATCTCGTCAGAGAACATGCTCTCATCTACTTCTACCATAACTGTCAGTACATCCATATTGTCTTCTCTGTCCACGATCATCATGTAATGCGGCGCTACCGCTCCTCCCATACTCAGAAGCGCGGTTTCTACCTGCGTTGGGAATACATTCACGCCTCTGATGACTTTCATATCATCTGTACGTCCGGTAAACTTCGAAATACGAGGCAGCGTTCTTCCGCATTTGCATGTACTGCGGTCCATACTGGTCAGATCCTTTGTACGGTAACGCAGAAGCGGCATCGCCTCTTTCGCCAGTGTCGTAAATACTAGTTCGCCTGTCTCTCCATCCGCGCATGCCTCCTGGGTCGCCGGATTTAAAACTTCCGGATAGAAATAATCCGCATGTACATGCAGTCCTTCATGGTGGATACAGTCCTGTGCCACCCCGGGACCAGAAATTTCACACATTCCATAAATATCAAAACAATTAATGTGCAGAATGCTTTCGATCTTTTTGCGCATCTCTACAGTCCAAGGTTCTGCTCCATGGATCCCCGCCTTGATCTTCAAACGGTCTACCACTCCGGCTTCCTGCATAGATTCAGCCAGATGAAGCGCATAAGAAGGCGTGCAGGCAAAGGCTGTCGCTCCCAGATCTTCCATACACATCATCTGTCTTTTCGTGTTTCCTGCTGACATAGGGATAGCCATAGCACCCAATGCCTGCGCACCATAATCCAGACCCAATCCTCCTGTAAACAAGCCATATCCATAGCACACATGAATGATATCCTCTGCAGTGAGACCTGCCATTGTAAGACATCTCGCCACACATTCTCCCCATACTTCTACATCTTTTTTTGAATATGGGGCGATTGTAAGCTTTCCTGTCGTTCCTGACGTCCCTTGTACTCGGACGACATCCTGTTTAGGGATCGCCAGAAGGCCGAACGGATAATTGTCTCTTAAATCTTCTTTCGTCGTAAACGGAAGTTTATGTATATCTTCAATGCCTTTAATATCCCCGGGCTCCACTCCCATATCTTTCATCTTTTTATGATAAAAACTTACATTTTGATATGCTCTGCTTACGACGTCTACAAGACGCTCACTTTGCAGATGCGCCATCTCATCTCTGCTCATACACTCGATTTTCGGATTTCGGATTCTTTCTTTCCAATTCTCCAACGATACTGCTGCCATTTTTTCTGCTCCTTATCTGCTGCTATTTTTTCTTTCTATTCTAGTTCGTCCTCTTTCACGATCTGGACATTTGCTGCCTTCAAAACTTCTTCAGCCCGTTCAAAGTCATCTGTGTGAAAGACCATGACCGGTGCTTTACCGGCACGTATAACAAAGGAATAAATATAATTGACATTAATCTTCCCCTCTGCCAGGATCGTAAGCATCTGGTTTAAATTTCCCTTTTCGTCTTTTAATTCTGCCCCGATCACCTCTGTGATCCGAACGACAAATCCTTCCTTTGTCAAATACTCCTTTGCCTCTTTAGGTTTATCTACTACCAGACGCATGATTCCAAACTCTGGTGTGTCAAACGTCGAAATTGCCCGTATATTGATATGTGCATCGACCAGAGCCGACGTCACATTCATCATACTGCCTGGTTGATTTTCTACAAATACGGAAAGCTGCTTGATCATCTTCTCACCTGCCTTTTCTATTTTAGTTATAATGTATAACCTACATCAAATGCTTTTTTATTGATGTCTATCGTCTTGGGAGGAACTGTCTTTTCGATCACTTCGTACCACTGCTCCTTTGTGAAATCCATGTGCTGTGCCGCGACACCAAGCACGATCAGATTAAATACCTTTGGATTTCCCAGTTTTTTCGATTCTTCCGTCGCATTGACTCTATAGACTTTGTACTCTTTCTCCAACTTTTCTATGATTCCCTCCGGATACTCTGCCGCGCCGATCACGACCGGCATAGGATCGATACGCCAGTCATTGACGATCAATACACCATCCTTTTTCAGATAATGTGCATATCTAAGTGCTTCCAGACGTTCAAATGCGATGATCACATCTGCCTGCCCTTCTTCCACGATTGGTTCTGCCACTTTTTCACCATAACGCACAAACGTGACGACACTTCCTCCACGCTGTGCCATTCCGTGTACTTCTGACAGCTTCACATCATATCCTCCTGCAATCGTAAGTCCGCCTAAAATCCGGCTTGTCAGCAATGTTCCCTGTCCTCCGACACCAACAATCATAATATTTTTCGCCGCCATCTTTATTCACCTGCCTTTACCATTTCTATCGCGCCAAATTTACATAAAGATTCACATAAACCACAGCCGGTACACATTGTATCGTCAATACGGATCGTTCCGTCTGGATTCTTTGTCATTGCCGGACATCCCGGTTTCATGCACATACCGCATTTTTTACAGTTATCTTCGTGCGCGATATATAGAGGTTTTTTGGATTTGTCCAAAAGCACGCAAGGCGTCTTTGTAATGATGACAGAGACCTCATCTTTCGCCACTTCTTCTTTGATCGTTTTTTCTAAAAGCGCGATGTCAAACACATTAACTTCCACCACATTTTTAATTCCCATCGCGCGACATAATCCTGCAATATCGATCGCATAAGTGGGCTCTTGCTGCAGTGTCTTTCCGGTAGCCGCATGGTCCTGATGCCCGGTCATCCCTGTCGTAGAATTATCCAGGATCATCACGGTTCCTGTTGCCTTGTTATACACCATATTCATCAAAGAATTGACACCTGTATGCAGGAACGTCGAATCTCCGATCACTGCAACCCAATTTTTAATATATTCTTTTCCTTTTGCTTTCTCCATCCCATGCAGCATGGAAATACTAGAGCCCATGCACATCGTCGTATCAATAACACTAAGAGGAGGCACTGCCCCCAATGTATAACATCCGATATCGCCTGCTGCATGCATTTTCAGCTTCTTCAACACATAAAACGCACTTCTGTGCGGACAGCCCGGACATAGGATAGGTGGGCGTCCCGGTGCCTGCGCCGGTTTTTCCAGATCCAGTTCCTCCTTTAAGATCGCTCTGCGAAGCATATTGGCACTGTACTCTCCCTGCACGGTAAAGATTTCTTTTCCAATTGCTTTAATACCCCAGGATTTTACTTGTTCTTCAATAACTGGATCTAACTCTTCTACTATATATACCGTCTCTACCTTAGACGCGAATTCTTCGATCAACTTGCGCGGAAGTGGATTGACCATTCCAAGTTTTAAAACGGACGCCTGTGGAAGCGCTTCTTTGACATATTGGTATGGGATCCCACTTGTGATCACACCAATCTTCGTATCATTGATCTCCATCTTATTGATCGCAAGCGTATTTGCTGCCTCCGCAAGTTCTAGATTACGCTTTTCAATCTCAATATGGCGCAGCTTGGCATTGCCCGGCATCATCACATTTTTCTGGATCTGTTTCTCATATGGCCTATCCGCAATTTCTTCTCTTTCTTTTAACTCTACAAGCCCCTGCGAGTGTGCGAGTCTCGTTGTTGTACGGAAAATAAACGGCCTGTCATATTTTTCACTTAATGCAAATGCTTCCTTAAAGAAATCTTTTGCTTCTGCACTGTCTGACGGCTCGATCACCGGGATCTGTGCCGCGCGTGCAACCATACGGGTATCCTGCTCATTCTGTGAACTATATAATCCCGGATCATCTGCCACTACTAACACCAGCCCGCCATTTACGCCCATATAAGATACGGAATACAAAGGATCCGCTGCCACGTTCAGACCGACATGTTTCATACACGCCATAGAACGTACGCCGGAAATACTTGCTCCTACTGCCACTTCCACCGCCACTTTCTCATTCGGCGCCCATTCCTCATATACATCTTTCTTATACTGCACCAGATATTCACTGATTTCTGTACTCGGTGTCCCCGGATACGCAGAAGAGACTTTCACGCCTACCTCATATGCGCCCCGTGCAATTGCCTCATTGCCGAGCATAATTACTTTTTCTCCCATTTTACAGTCCATCCTTTCGTAAATCTGTTACTCTTTTTGCTTTTCCTTCAAATCTCTGCAGAGAGTTTGGTGCGACCAGACGTATCTGTGTCGCAAGACCAAGCTGTGATTTCAAAGCTGATTTTATCCTCTGTTCCAGAGCACTTAGCTTTCCATAGCTATCGAGCAGTCTGTCATCTACTAACTCTACCGTGATCGTCATAACATCCAGCCGATTCTTTCTCTCCACTAAAATCTCATAATGAGGTCCGATTTCTTCTATTTTAAATAATACTTCCTCAATCTGCCCAGGAAATACATTTACCCCTCGAATGACAAGCATATCGTCCGCCCGTCCAGACAGATTTGCCATTCTTACTGTCGTTCTTCCACATTTACACGGCTCATACATAAGCCGTGTCAGATCGCCCGTACGGTATCTGACGAGAGGAAGCGCCTCTTTACCCAGACAGGTGATCACCAATTCTCCCGTCTCACCCGGTGCAAGCACTTCTTCTGTCTCCGGATCGATGATTTCTGGAATAAACCAATCTTCGTTGATGTGCATCCCGCACAGTTCGGTACATTCTCCTGACACGCCGGGACCACACAGTTCACTCATTCCATAGTTCTGTGTACAGATAAACTGGCTTCCCCAGACTTTGCGCATTTCTTCTCTCATCGGTTCCGTCATTCCCTCGCCGCCGAACAGCCCTATGTGGATCTTCAGATCCTTAGATGGATCGATCCCACGTTCCCGCAGCACCTCTCCTAAATGCAGTGCATAGGAAGGCGTTGCCACAAGCAGCGTCACACCCATATCCTGCAGGAACATAATCTGTTTGTTTGTATTACCTGATGACATCGGAATAACAGAAGCGCCGATTTTTTCCAGACCTCCATGCAGTCCCAAAGCGCCTGTAAACGTTCCGTATCCAAACGAGATCTGTGCCACATCATCCGCTGTCGCACCTCCCATACAGGCAATACGTGCCACATTATTCAGCCAAACATCTAGATCCTTCTGCGTATATCCTACGACCGTAGGCTTCCCAGTCGTGCCTGAACTTGCATGATAACGGACAATCTCTTTTTTATCTACCGCAAATAATCCATCCGGATAATTGTCCCGAAAATCCGCTTTATATGTAAATGGGAGTTTTTTCAAGTCTTCCAAAGAAATGATATCCTTTGGCTTCACCTGTGCCTCATCCATTTTCTTCCTATAAGGTCTGACACGGTCATAAATATATTGAACCGTATCCTTTAGTTTCTTAAGCTGGATGTCTTCAATTTCATTTCTTGGCAGAGTTTCTTCCTTTGCCCATATCATTTTCCTTTTCCTCCTTTAGCCTTTAAACATTGTCTTTTTCCAGTATAGCACAATACTTTGTCGAATTAAAGTATCAAAGGGCAATTATTCGAAAAAATGACTGCACGATAAGTTTATATTCAAAACGTAAAAAAATCGACTTCACGCTGCTGACTTCCAAACAGAAGTATGTATTTCCTTCCGATTGGAGATATATAACAGCATGAAGTCGTCTTTTCTTCTGAAATCTAATTGCGGAGTCTGCCTTCTGGCAATGAAATGAACCTTCTAACAAAGAGGATATTTTTCTGTCAGTTCTGCTACCATTGCCCTGGCCTTTTCTACATTTTCTTCACTTTCGATGACCATAGCAATGATCTCTGCCACTTTATCCATATCTTCTTCTTTCAATCCACGGGTCGTCACCGCCGATGTTCCCAATCTTACTCCGCTGGTCACAAACGGTGAACGTGGATCGTTTGGAATGGTATTTTTGTTGCATGTTACATGAGCATCATCCAGGCGTTTTTCCAGTTCTTTTCCACTGACTTCTTTACCCGTCAGGTCTACCAGCATCAGATGATTGTCAGTTCCGCCAGAAACAATCTTAACGCCGCGCTTCATCAATCCTTCGCAGAGTGCTTTCGCATTCTTGATCACCTGCTCCTGATACACTTTGAATTCCGGTTCCAGAGCTTCTTTAAAGCAGACTGCCTTTGCCGCGATCACATGCATCAGCGGACCGCCCTGGATCCCCGGAAATACCGCTTTATTAAAGTTAAACTTCTCATTAACTTCATTACTGGAAAGGATCATGCCTCCACGCGGACCTCGTAACGTCTTATGCGTCGTCGTTGTTGTCACATGGGCATAAGGGATTGGACTTGGATGGAGTCCCGCTGCCACAAGACCTGCGATATGCGCCATATCTACCATCAGATATGCGCCGACCTCATCTGCAATCTCCCGAAATCTTTTAAAATCAATGGTCCTTGCATATGCACTGGCTCCTGCAATGATCAATTTGGGTTTACATTCTCTAGCGATTTTAAGAACATTATCATAATCGATCACCCCATCTTCATTGACACCATAAGGCGTGATCTTGAAATATTTTCCTGACATATTGACCGGTGAACCGTGTGTCAGATGACCGCCGTGATCTAGGTTCATTCCCATCACAGTATCCCCGGGCGTCAGCATCGCAAACATAACTGCCATATTTGCCTGCGCGCCAGAATGGGGCTGCACGTTTACATACTCGCAGCCAAACAGCTTTTTTGCCCTTTCTCTAGCGAGATTCTCTGCCACATCCACACACTGACAGCCACCGTAATATCTTTTCCCCGGATATCCTTCTGCATATTTATTTGTCAGAGGGCTTCCCATCGCCGCCATGACTGCCTTGCTCACCCAATTTTCAGAGGCGATCAGCTCAATATGGGAATTCTGTCTTTTCATTTCTTCTTCGATCGCCTCTGCAATTTCGGCATCCGCCTTCTTGATTTCTTCGAAATCGTACATTGTCTTTTCCTCCATCTGTCCTATTTTTCCATACATTGGCATTATTATAGCATAGGTCTTGCTTTTCTGTACAGGCTCACCTTTGACCTTTTTAAAAATCAAACAGGGAAAGCTGGTTGCTCTGCGGCAGATCACCAAAGAGTCCCAGATCCGCCATCAGATCAATGACTGTCTTGCTGACCTTTGTCCTTGCCCTGAAATCATCCAAGGACAGATAGGGTCCGTCTTTCGCTGCTTCCTCCACCGCTTCTGCCGCCTTTTCTCCCATTCCTTCAATACTGGATAAAGAAGGCATAAGTTTTCCGTCTATGATCTGGAATTTCGTTGCTTTTGCTTTATAAATATCGATTGGAACGAATTCAAAGCCTCTTGCATACATTTCCTGTACGATCTTCATATCCTTTAATACATCCTGCTCTTTTTTACTTAACGAATCACTTCTTCGTTTATAATCCCTCATATAATAGTTCAATTTTTCTTTTCCCTGACACATGATCTCATAAGAAAACGCATCTGCACGAATTCCAAAATAGGCGCCATAATACGCCAGTGGATAGTTGATCTTACAATAGGCAATGCGGTATGCCATCATGACATATGCCGCCGCGTGCGCTTTTGGGAACATATAACTGATCTTTTTACAGGACCATATATACCAGTCTGGAACATTCTTTTCCTTCATCGCTGTTTCCCATTCCGGCTTTAATCCCTTTCCTTTACGCACACTCTCCATGATCGTAAAAGCTAGGGCACTTTCTACCCCTTGATTGATCAGATAGATCATAATATCATCTCTTGTACAAATTGCCGTAGAAATCGTCGCTTTTCCGGATTTCACCAGTTCCTGGGCATTTCCAAGCCATACGTTCGTTCCGTGAGACAATCCGGAAATACGGATCAGATCGGACAGGGTCTGTGGTTTCGTATCCTGCACCATCTGGATAACAAAATCTGTTCCAAATTCAGGTATCCCCAAACACCCCAGTTTGCAGCCGTCTATATCCTCCGGTTTAATCCCCAGGGCACTTGTATTATGGAACAAGGAAATCACTTGTTCATCATCCAGCGGAATCTCTGTCGCAATAAACGGATGTTCTGTATTATACTCATTTTCCAACGCATCGGACGTAATATAATCTTCCAATGTACGGATCATCGTCGGATCATCATGTCCAAGGATATCCAACTTCAAAAGGTTATGGTCAATAGAATGATAATCAAAATGTGTCGTGACGATATCTGTCTCCATATCATTTGCCGGATGCTGCACAGGAGTAAATTCATTGATATTGTGTCCGTGCGGCAGTACGACTATCCCTCCGGGATGCTGTCCGGTGCTGCGCCGGATCCCGGTACATCCCTGTGTGATCCTGTCAATTTCACACTTCCGTTTTCTCTGCCCCTTTTCCTCATAATAATTTTTCACAAAGCCATAGGCTGTCTTATCCGCTAAAGTTCCTATCGTTCCAGCCTTAAACGTGTGACCGGTTCCAAAAAGAACTTCCGTATATTTATGCGCCTTTGCCTGATAATCCCCGGAAAAGTTCAAATCAATATCCGGCTCCTTATCGCCCTTAAAACCAAGAAAAGTCTCAAAAGGGATATCAAATCCTGCTTTCACAAGAGGCGCGCCGCAGTTTGGACATCGTTTATCCGGCATGTCAAAGCCGCAACCTCCTGCGTAGCTTCTCACTTCCTCTGACTCAAAATCACTGTAATGACATTTTGGGCAGTAATAGTGAGGGCTTAAAGGATTGACCTCTGTGATGCCCGCCATCGTCGCTACAAAAGAGGATCCAACAGACCCTCGGGAGCCGACCAGATACCCATCTTCGTTCGATTTCCACACCAGTTTCTGCGCAATGATATACATCACGGCATACCCATTTGATATGATGGAATTTAATTCCTTTTCCAATCGGGTGGAAACCTGCACAGGCAATTCTTCTCCATACATCTCATGTGCCTTTTGATAGCAGATCTCCCTTAATTCCTGATCTGAATTCTCGATCACCGGCGGGCATTTGTTAGGATTCACCGGCGAGATCTTTTCCACCATATCTGCAATTTTATTGGGATTATCGATCACAATCTCTCTTGCTTTTGCAGCCCCCAGATACGCAAATTCCTCCAGCATCTCTTCTGTCGTGCGCAGATACAAAGGCGGCTGAGCATCTGCATCATCAAAGCCTTTCCCTGCCATGATGATCCGACGATACACTTCATCCTCCGGATCGAGGAAATGAACGTCACAGGTGGCTACGACCGGCTTTTTGAACTTTTCACCAAGCTGCACGATTTCTCGATTGATCTCCATTAAATCTTCGTCTGCATTGATATCCGGCAGACGGCTGCTCTCGATCATGAATCGATTGTTCCCCAGAGGCTGTATTTCATAGTAATCATAGAAATCCGCAAGCCTTGCTATAAATTCTGTTGATTTTTTATGCAGCAATGCCTGGTACAACTCTCCTGCCTCACAGGCACTTCCTATGATCAGTCCTTCCCGGTGCTTATTCAGCAGACTTTTGGGAATCCGCGGACGACGCGCATAATATGTAAGATGAGACTGCGTGATCAGTTGGTAAAGATTATATCTTCCAATATCATTTTTTGCCAGGATAATGATATGGTATGTAGGTAATTTCCGGATCGCGTTTGGATTCATATCTCCAAACCGATTTATTTCCTTTAAGGTTGTGATATTCTCTTTTTTCAGCATTTCGACAAACTTTACAAATATTTCTGCCGTCGCCTCTGCGTCGTCTACTGCCCGGTGATGATTTTCCAAAGAAATATTCAGCGCCTTTGCCACTACATTGAGCTTATATTTGGACAATGTAGGCAGAAGTACGCGTGCTAATGCCACCGTATCTACATAGGTAAAATGCGGTTCTATATCCTGATAGCGGCAGTTCTGCTCGATAAATCCCACATCAAATCCCGCGTTATGTGCCACTAAAATACCGTCTCCTACAAACGCTAAAAATTCTGGAAGTACTGTCTCAATAGCAGGGGAATCCATGACCATCTCATCTGTGATACTGGTAAGCTGCGTGATCTCAAAAGGAATCGGCCGTTTAGGGTTGACAAATGTGCTAAAAGAATCTACGATTTCTCCATTTATCACTTTCACAGCGCCAATCTCTATGATCTTATCTTTAATAGCGCTGAATCCCGTCGTCTCCAGATCAAAAACAATATATGTATCATCCAGCGTCTGTTTCCCCGCTCCCACTGCAATCTCCGTCAGGTCATCTACGACATAGCCTTCCACACCATAAATAATCTTAAATGGATCTGCCTTATCTAGCGTCTCTATATAATGGTTCGCATCCGGAAATGCCTGCGCCACCCCATGGTCTGTGATTGCGATGGCCGGATGTCCCCAGTCATGCGCACGCTTCACGATATCTTTTACTTCCGAGACTCCATCCATATCGCTCATCTTTGTATGACAGTGGAGCTCCACCCTCTTGTGCATGCTCAGATCTTTTCTGGAGACTGTAAAATCCCCGATCTTCTTAATCCCAGTTACGGAACCGATCGTCAATTCTCCATCAAACTTATCGATCGTGGTTACACCTTTTATTTTAATAAAAGCGCCCTTTTTTAGTTCTCCCAGAAGATCTGGGAGTTGTTCATTCCTCGCAAACATTTTTACCGTGATCGTATCTGTAAAATCTGTCACGGAAAACATGATGATCGTCTTTTCATTGCGTATCTCCCGGGTATCAAAGCTGATGATCTTCCCATGAACTGTGATTTCTCCCATCTCTGTGATGACCTGTTCCAAAGGAATCGGTTCATCTTCAAAATTTCTTCCATAGAGCAGATTGGGATCGTCTCCCTGTTTTAACGGACGGTAAAATTCTTTCTTCTTAAATTCTTTTTTCCCGGCTGCCTTTCCTCTTTTTTCGGATGAAGGACTTTCTTTTGAGGATACCATTTTCTTTTCTACCGTTTTAGGGTCTTCTTCCCTATGCTCAGCAGTGCGCCGTCTAAATATTTCATTGATCTCCAGCTGAAGACGTTCTTCATCTTCCTCCCTGCTGCTGTGCTTAGACGCCTTTTTATAAGAAATGCGCACTTCCGCACCTATCTGGAAACGTTTGTTTAAAACCGTATCCAGGTATTCTGCAATAGACTCTTTTCGGCCTTTTGACACGATCGTGTCCAACAGCTCCAGATAAACTGTCCTGCCTTCAAAATGCAGTTCTGCCTGCTCGTACATATTTGCCGCCAGTACACTGTCTTCACGCAGTTCCTCGATAATACTGTCCCGGTATTCCAAAAGTAACGCTTCTGCAGAATACTGCCCGGAAAGTATATATTTTTCTTCTATACGGATTATGATCTGTACAGTTCCAAACAGCTGTTCCTTAATCTTTTGTTCCATTCTCCGGATTTCTTTTTTTTGTATAAGATGTGTACTGAGTATATGCACATGAAGGAAATCCCGTTTTGTATTTGTCGTGATCTTTTTCACTTCTACATCCCGGAACAAAGCCTGCAGATCTTCCTCTGTTTTCAGTGTAGGAAATACGTCAAAAAATTTTTTCTCACTGCTTACTCTTTCCAATTCAACAACTCCTGACGAAGGACCGAAAGGAGATCTTCTTCCTTTACCTTCTTGATAATCTTGCCCTTTTTGATCAGCAGACCTTCTCCTATGCCGCCTGCAATGCCGATATCCGCTTCTTTTGCTTCACCTGGTCCATTCACCACACATCCCATAACAGCGACTTTAATATCCAAAGGAATGTCTGCCACCATTTTTTCTACTTGATTCGCCAATTGGATCAGATCGATCTTTGTTCTTCCACATGTCGGGCAGGATACAACTTCAATGCCTCCCTTTCTAAGTCCCAATGTCTTTAGGATCTGTTTCGCTGTCTTGATTTCCTCCACCGGATCTCCTGTCAGCGACACACGGATCGTATTCCCAATCCCTTCATAGAGAATGACCCCCAGACCTACGGAAGATTTGATATTTCCGGCATATACTGTCCCCGCCTCCGTGATTCCTACATGCAGAGGATATGGACACATTTCAGAAATAAGTTCATGCGCCTTTATACACATCAGCACATCTGAAGATTTGATGCTTACTACGAGATTGTCATATCCCATATTTTCGATCATGTGTACTTTATCCAGAGCACTTTCTACGAGTCCTTCCGCTGTCACGCCTCCATTTTTCTCCAGTATATGCTTTTCTAAAGATCCACTGTTGACCCCTATGCGGATAGGTACCTCTCTTTCCTTTGCCGCCTCTACCACCATACGTACTTTTTCTTCACTTCCGATGTTTCCCGGATTAATGCGTATCTTATCGACACCATTTTTAATAGCCGCAACAGCAAGCCGGTAATCAAAATGTATATCTGCCACAAGCGGAATATGTATTTGTTTTTTTATCTCCCTCAGCGCCTCTGCCGCTTCTGGCGTCGGAACCGCACAGCGAACGATTTCACATCCTGCCGCCTCCAGCCTGAGGATCTGGTCTATCGTCCCTTTTACATCTTCTGTCTTTGTATTTGTCATAGACTGTATCGCAACAGGCTGCTCTCCTCCGATACAAACCTTCCCTATCCTGATCTCTTTTGTCTTATTTCTTAACATTTTTCTTCCTCCCAAAACCTGCGCCGCATAAGAAACATATGGGAGTGATGGCCCTTGCCACCCCTCCCATATATACTGCCGCTTTTCAGGCGCTATTTTCTTTCAAATATCATCTGCTCACCATACTCCCGATCTGTCAATGTCAACGTCTCCTGCTCAATACTGTAATCATACAAGGTATCTAATACAGCAGATACATCTTTTGCTTTTGCGCCGCCTGCTCCATCATCTGCACTCTCTTTTTCATAGAGGGTAAGCACTTTTTCTTCTTTGTCGATCTGGTACTCGGCATGCATTTTCACAGACTGTTCTTCTTCATCCTTCCATGAAAATTCGATCGTCTTGTCTCCGCCTACCGACATCGTAAGATCACTGTCTGCACAGTACCATTTCCCTTCTAGTGGATTCGCTGTAAAAAGCTTTATGATAAAAAAGGCAGCGATAATAATGATCAGTACTGTAGAGACTGACATTACGGTCTTCCAGATGCTGTTTCTTTTTCCTTCATCATTTCCAAAAATCATCTGCCACCGTCCTTTCTTTTCCTCTGTTTCATTATACGGATTTTCTATGACGGTGTCAACGACGCATCTCTTTTTCATCGACTCTGCTTACAAACACCATCCGTTTACTCTCCGCCTAATTTAGAAGCCACAAACCATCCTGCTATAAAGGTCACAATTCCTATCCCCACCACAAGCACAGACCCGCCGGACCAGTCTGTTTTCAATAAAATCGCGATCGGTGAGGCTATGATCAGTCCTAGTATTCCATAGTAAGCATGTATTTCTGCTTTGCGGAAAATAAATTCTATTAATTTTGCGATCAGGAAAATCCCCAATACCACTCCAATGCCAAATGGGATCAATACTCCGCAGGCAGTCAATATCTGCCCCATATCAAAAGAGACGAGAGCGTCTATGAAACGATTGATCGTTCGGATGATCGTATCATAATATCCCAATAACATAAGCATCATGGAACCGCTCACTCCGGGAACAACCATCGTAGCGGCTGCAATGATGCCGACAAACAGAAGTTTGATCACATTGATAACTCCAAATGTAACATCTGCGCTTTTACCTCCTGTCTCTCCTAACAGTGCCATCAAAATCACGACCGCAAAAAAAACAATAAATGCGGCAATCTTCCCGCCCGAAGTCTTATGTCCCTGGACTTTCTTGAAAATAAAAGGCAGACTTCCCGCTATCAGACCGCAGAATGCAAAATTTGTCGGGATTGGATACTCCCGGAGCAAAAATTCAAACAGCCTAGATAATGCAACAATTGCTATACCGGCCCCTAAAAATATGGGAATCAGCAATTTCATGCTATTTTTAAAATCACTTTTTAAATGTGTAATTGAATGGATCAGCTTATCATAGAGACCCATAGCGACCATCATCGTTCCGCCGCTTACCCCGGGGATAATATTGGCGATGCCTACTACCATTCCTTGTAATATCTTTTTCAGCATTTTTTCTCCTTACTTTATATACTGTTGCAAAAAATCAAATAATATTCTCATTTCTTCTTCTGTTCCGATCGTAATACGTAAATAATCCCGTATTCTCTCTCCATCCCAATGTCTCACATAAATATCCGCTTTTTTCAGCGCCAAATACATCTCCTGCGCAGAATATTTAGGATGTGCCGCAAAAATAAAATTCGCCTTCGCATCCGGAAACACAAAGCCCAGACCCGCAAGTTTCTCCTTCGCCTTCTCCCTAGTCTTTATAATTTTACTGATATTTTTTTCAAAATATGCTTTGTCACGCACCGCCTCTGCTCCACAGATGAGCGCAGTCTGATTAAGGGTATAAGAATTAAAAGAATATTTCACATCATTTAAGCAGCGGATCAGCGCCCTATTTCCTATCGCATAACCGATACGCATCCCCGCCATGCTCCTTGCCTTAGAAAATGTCTGTACGACAAGCAGATTATCATACTTTTCAATCAATTCCAATGCAGATCTTCCGGCGAAATCTACATAAGCTTCATCTACGATCACCACACTTTCCTTGTTGTGATCAAGAATATCTTCTACAAATTCCAATTCTTCATAAATTGATGTCGGGGCATTCGGATTCGGAAAAATAATGCCGCCGTTTTCCTGATAATAGTCCTCCCGGACGATCCGGAAATCTTCATTTAGTTTCGGACAGACATAAGGAATCCGATACAATTGCGCCCAAACTTTGTAAAAAGAATACGTAATATCAGGAAAAAGAATCGGCTTATCCGAATTAAAAAAGGTCAGAAAACAAAGAGACAGCACATCATCCGAGCCAACTCCTGTAAATACCTGCTCCTTATCCACTCCATAAAATCCAGCCAGCGCTTCTGTCAAGATCTCCGCTGTCGGATCCGGGTATAGTCTTAACATATCTGTCTGAAACTGTTCCAGTACTTTTTTTACCCCCGGCGCCGGTGGATATGGATTCTCGTTGGTATTTAATTTGATCACTTTTCTTTGGGGCTGCTCCCCAGGTACATAAGGTTCCACTTTACGGATATTTTTTAGTAAATTTGCATTGATTCCCATCGTCACAGTCCCTTTTCTACTCTTCTTTTTTATCGATACTCTGCTGCCAATTCTTTAAACTTTGGCAGTGCATTCACGATCGTCTCATAGGATACACAGTACGCCAGACGTACATATCCGGGACAGGCAAAAGAACTTCCCGGAACGAGCAAAATATTGTATTTCTTCGCTGCCTGACAGAATTCCTTTTCATCTTCTACCGGAGACTTTACAAACAAATAAAAGGCGCCCTCCGGCTTGATGCACGTAAAACCCAAATCTTTCAGACCATTATACAATGTCTCTCTGTTCCTGTCATAATAGGAAATATCTGTTTTTTCACGCAGACATGCTTTTACCACTTTCTGCTGCAAAGTCGGCGCATTGACAAACCCTAGGATACGTGTCGCTACGTTTACTGCGCTGATGATATTTTCACTGTCTGCCGCCTCATCCGGAATCACGAGATAACCAATCCTCTCTCCCGGAAGAGACAAAGATTTACTATAAGAATATCCTACGATCGTATTCGCATAGTATTTTGTCAGATAGGGCACTTCCACTCCGTCATAAGCAAGTTCTCTATACGGCTCATCTGAGATAAGATAAATATCTGTACCAAATTCTTTCTGTTTTTCTTCCAAAATCTCTGCCATCTTTTTGATGGTGTCCTCAGAATATACTACACCGGTAGGATTATTTGGTGTATTCACGATCACTGCCCTGGTCTTTGCTGTGATTTTCTCTTTAAATTCATCCAATTTGGGCTGAAAATCTTCTGTATTAGGAGACACTTCCACAAGCACCCCGTCATAATTATTGACATAACTTCTGTACTCTCCAAAATACGGAGCAAATGTCATCACTTCATCCCCCGGATTGAGCAGGGCTTTTAAAATCACATTCAGACCGCCTGCCGCCCCCACTGTCATTGTAATATTTCTTGAGGCAAACTTTGTCCCAAAACGTTCATTCAAAGACTGTGCCACTGCTGCCCTGACATCTTCATATCCTGCATTACTGTTCGTATATCCATGCAGCACAACCGGATTTTCCTCATTTAACACTTCTATAATGGCATCTTTGACAGCTTTTGGCGCCGGAACATTTGGATTGCCCAGACTAAAATCAAATACATTCTCTGCGCCGTAAATACCGGCAAGCCGGTTCCCTTCCTCAAACATTGCTCGAATCGCCGAACTGTTAGCCACCATGTTCTCCATCTTTTTTGAAATCATCTTTTTACACTCCTCTTTTCGTCACAATTCCTTTCTGTTCCAAAAATGCCGGACGATAAGACAGCTTTGCTTTTCTTAATCCTTCGCTTCCCGCGTCATCTTCCCGGTTTACATACCTATATTCCATACATTCATGCTGCACAAACTGCTGATTGATCATCGGATATGCTCCGTCAATATCTGCAAAAGCCTTCTCGATATGGACTACGAATGTATCATCACATAACCGCTCTCCGATCGTAAACGCAGCTACTTCTTTGTTAACCCTTAAGACGCCGCCGACCTGCCCCATTTCCTTGTAGAGACGCAGTGCATTAAGAGCTACACACATTTCTGCGTTTTTCTCAGGATTATCCTCACAGCCGTTTTCATTTCTCCACTTTAACGCCATTTGAAAACATTCTTCCATATTCTCATCGCTTAGCGGTTCATAACTCCAATCCTCATACGTCTTTTTGAATTTATTAATATGGTTTCGCTTTCCATGCAGCTTCTTGCCTGCCAATGTTGCAAGCTTTTCCGTCTCGTAGACATAATCTGCTATATCTCTGACATAAGAAATCTCAAATTTATCCGGATACCATTCATTTAACTGACGGAAATGTGCTTCTGTTACATTGTAGAGTTTGAACGGTTCCTTTCTCTCCTCCATATATCTCTCTAAAAATTCGATGGCCTTTTTTACATTCTGCGGCTCTCCTGCCGGATAAGAGAATGCCGGAGTCTCCCCTCCATCCTTAAATACCAGTGTGTCCTCTATCACTGCAAAGGTCACTTTATAATGCCGCGACCACAAGTATACATCCACAAAAGTCCGTTCGCAGCTTCTGCTCGGCGCCTTGTCAAAATAAGAACGTATCAGTGCCTGATCCTTTAATTCCGGCCTTTTAAAATTGACTTCTTCCATAGTTCTCCTTCACTTCCTGCTATCGTAAAACAATTTCTCACATTGGGTTAGTATACCATACTATTTCCCAAAACGCAAAATATTGAAATATAAATTTAAATGCAGAAGAACGTAAGCGTGATAATGGTATATTGTAAAAACGAGGAATCTGGGCAAAGCCCTGATAAACGATGCAAAACACACATTTCATACGCCCTTTAGCCATTTGATTTCATCTTTCTAATGATCTTTTTTTTGTGCTTGTTACTTTTTCTTCATAGCACTTGAAGATTTCTTCCGTTTTTTCTTTTTTCATTTTCGGAGTGACAAAGCTAACTACGGGAACGACGATAAGGCCTGCCGCCATTGCTGCTGCCCCTGCATTGATAGGTGATTCAATATAGTGGAACAACATGTTGGATACGGTTATCCCGATCCCGCAGACAAAACTCGCCCACACAGCGGACTTTGTCACCCGCTTCCAGTAAAGTCCGTATAAAAACGGCGCTAAAAATGCCCCTGCCAGTGCTCCCCATGAAATTCCCATCAACTGAGCAATAAAGGTAGGCGGATCTAATGCAAGTACAACAGAAACTACAATAAAAAATATGATCAAAACCTGCATTGTAACAATCTGCTTTTTTTCACTCATATGTTTCACAATATTTCCTTTGATCAGATCCAGTGTCATTGTAGAACTGGATGTTAAGACAAGAGAAGAAAGCGTCGACATGGATGCAGACAACACTAATACGACCACGATCCCGATCAAAATATCCGGAAGTGTGGACAGCATATGCGGTATGATACTATCAAAGATGACAGTTCCTGTATGCTTATCATATATCTGCGGATGATCGAACAACCTTCCAAATCCTCCCAGGAAATAACATCCGCCGGAAACAACAACCGCAAATACTGTAGAAATAACCGTCCCTGTATTAATAGATTTCTCATCCTTGATCGCATAAAATTTGCCGATCATCTGTGGCAGCCCCCATGTCCCCAGAGAAGTCAAAATCACAACTCCGAGCAGATTTAACGGATCCGGTCCGAAAAAGGAGGTAAACGCTCCGGGCTGTCCCTGCGTCACTGCGAGATCACTCGGTATCTCTGCCATTTTTCCTACAGCCTCCATGAAGCCTCCTTGTCCGCTTAAGACCGCTGCGATCACAGCCACAATTCCAAAAAGCATGATGATTCCCTGGATAAAGTCATTGATAGCAGTTGCCATATATCCGCCCAGAATGACATACAGCGCTGTAAATACCGCCATCACGATCACGCACCATGTATAAGGAATATCAAAAGCCATTCCGAACAATCTGGATAATCCATTGTAAACAGACGCCGTATATGGAATCAAAAATACAAAGACGATCATCGAAGCAGTAATCTTTAATGCCTTGCTGTCAAAGCGCACTCC
Source organism: Mediterraneibacter sp. ICN-202921 (assembly GCF_037890075.1). Classification (NCBI taxonomy): domain Bacteria; kingdom Bacillati; phylum Bacillota; class Clostridia; order Lachnospirales; family Lachnospiraceae; genus Mediterraneibacter; species Mediterraneibacter sp. ICN-202921. The sequence goes on from NZ_JBBKBE010000010.1 coordinate 61,670, forward strand.
AAAAAAATCCGGCATTGTCTTCGCGCCTAAATGCTGCGTCATGACTTTTGTCCTGCGCCCCAACACGACCCAGGCAAGAAGACTGCCGATCAGTGCGTTTCCGATTCCGATCCAAGTAGAAGCGAGTCCGTATTTCCAGCCAAACTGCCCTGCATACCCAACAAACACAACTGCTGAAAAATAAGAGGTTCCATAGGCAAATGCTGTCAGCCACGGTCCTACGCTTCTGCCTCCTAAAACAAATCCGTCTACACTCCTTGCATGTTTTCTGGAATACAATCCCACTCCCGCCATCACTGCAAAAAATACAACCAATAAAACAATTTTAACGCCCATCTCCTCTTGCTCTCCTTCTCTTGTTTTCTGTCCGCTATATATTATGCTTTAAAGCGCAACGCTTTAAAGCATTAAAGTATCCAGGTATAGATTAACACGGAATTTCCTTCCGTGTCAACCTGCATTTTTCTATCTTTTATTTCTATTTCATCCGTTTGACCCTTTCCTGGATCGTCTTGTTAAAATTTTCGATCCGCCTATTATAGGTCTCGAACATGTATTTCGAATGCAGCATAAAATCTGCCGTCGCCAGATTATTGGCAATCGGAATATCATATACGACTGCAATCCGCAGAAGTGCTTTTACATCTGGATCATGAGGCTGCGCCTCTAGTGGATCCCAAAGAAAAATCATAAAATCTATCTGTCCTTCCACGATCTTAGCACCAATCTGCTGGTCTCCGCCCAGAGGACCGCTGCAGTACCCTTTCACCGGAAGGCCTGTACGCTCAGAGATCAGACGGGCTGTCGTACCTGTTCCACACAGGAAATGACCTTTTAATACGTCTTTGTTTTTATCACACCAGTCTACCAATTCTTTTTTCTTTCCATCATGTGCCACTAATGCAATATGCTTTGCTTTTCCTATTTCCATTGTCACATAATTTTCATCCAACATTGCATTTCCTCCTGTCTATTGCCGCAGTTTATCAGGCAAGCTGCTCCATAGAATCAAATCTAAGAGATGCCATAACTCCAACCGCTACTGTTACTATCATACTATAAATCAAAAGAATTGGAAATACCAGATTTATGTTTATGAAGATTCCAATGAGGAATGCTGCTGCGATCCCCATTCCCAATACTGTCATCTGGATGCATACACGAACCAAGTTCTGTCCTGTTGTGCCCAAGACATCTCCCACCAGACACTGTGCGATTACTTTTGTGTACATCCTGTTTGCCTGCAAAGCAACGTAGATTAAAATACACATTGCCACATAGACCGGCTGTATTTTCCAGAGGATCCCCATTGGAATACACAGCAGACTTCCATCCACAAGTGCCTTTATATGTTCGATCAGTGTAGAATACCAAAGTTTTTTAAAGGCACTGTCAGGTATCATAAAAAGATAAGGTGTTTTTAGTTCCGTTTCCCATTTTCCGAGATACCCCGTCATTACAAGAGAAATATAGGCTACGATCCCCAGCAGGAACATTTGCGGAAGCCCTGACTCTGTCGCGTTATCCCGCATTATATAAGCAAAAAATATGCCAAAAAACAAACAGATCAATGTCATTTTAGAAAAGATAAAATACTTTTCTTTTTTATATTCTAAAAGCTGTCTGTAGAAAATCGCCTTTGCCCCAGATGCCTGTATTTTTTCAGAAACTTTTCGGAATTTCTTTTTTCTTTTCTCTATCCCCATGACCATTTCGCCGTTTTGTTTTCTTTTCTTCATATCTGCATAGTCATCTGCAAATTTTGCGGCATCTTCGTAGTACCCTCCGCTGCAGTTCATACGAACCGCCAATGTCGTCAAGAGTCCCACTGTCAGTAGATACAAAACAGAACAGAGCAGATTCAATGTATCCGGTCCTAATAAGATCAGGCGGTAAAGGGCAATATTCCATCCCACTACCGGAAAAAGCTGCAGTCCCCTCCAGTCGATAAAGGCACGCGCAGACTCTACAGAAAGGCCTTCTCTTCTAAAATACAAAATAATTGCCAGGGTGATCGCTGCAAGAAGTATTTTTATCCCAAGGCAAATACCTTTCATTAACTTTTCCGGAAGCCGGTCATTTGCATAGATGATCACCATCACAGATATTTCCAACAAAATCTCCAGTACGCAGCCTGTCAGGAAAAGCAAGCCTACCTTCCAGGGCTCTACCTGAAATACAGTCAATCCAGCCACTGACAATATCACCCAAAAAATAATGGAAAAGAGATAATTCATCCATGCGCCATGTAAAAGTACGATTTTCGGACTGATAGGCGCCGTAAAGACAAAATGTGCGTGGGCAGGCCGAAAAATAACGCCTTTTCTTGAGGAATACATCATGAAATTACTTAAGCTGATATAGATGGCCCATACTGTCATAATAATAAGCAGTCCGCTTGCAGAATCAAGCCGCAGTCCCACAGCCAGACCTGCCAGCATAAAGAGCAGGAAAATACCATAAGCGACTCCAAAGATCAGCGCGATCAGCGTGACCGGCTTTCTAACAGCCCGCTTTATGTGATTGACAAAACTTCTCTTTGTAAGATACATCAATGCTTTCATTCTTTCTCACCGCCTGTCAGTTCAAAGAATAAAGAATCCAGGTCTTTATTTCCTACATCTTCTTTCCGATAGGAACCTATAATATAGCTTTTCTCCATCACAAACATCATATCCCATATTTCCTCTACCATCTCAAGCATATGTGTACTGATCAGGACAGTCACATTCTGTTCCTTTAATTCCAGGATCACTTCCTTAAGTTCCTTTATCGCCCTGGGATCTAATCCGACCATAGGTTCATCCAAAAGTATCACCCTGGGATGTACGCAAAGAGCGCTGCATATACTTACTTTCTGCATCATGCCTTTAGACAGTTCATTGCCAAGCTTCTCCTGCTTATCGTCTAGTTCAAATCGTTTCAAAAGTGTCTCTACTTCCTCATCCGTGATCGTACTGCTGTATGCCCTTCGCATATATTCCATATGTTCTCTGACTGTAAGAGCTTCAAACATTGCCGGTATTTCCGGCACATACGCAAACTGCCGCTTCGCTTCCAGCGTCTTGGCCGGATGTCCCTGTATTTTGATCGTCCCCTGATACCTAAGCAATCCTGCAATAGATTTAATGATCGTAGATTTTCCCGCTCCGTTTGGTCCGAGAAGTATTCCCACCTTTCCATCCGGCACTGAAAAGCTTACCTGATCCACTGCCAGATGTTTCCCGTATTTTTTACTCAATCCTTGTATTTCCAGCATACCTTCCTCCTCTAATTCCAACAGTAAAAAATCTCACATGATTGTATTATTGATTTAATACAATCATATGAGACTTTTTACTTTTTGTCAACAAATTTCTATTTAAACAAAACTTTTTGCTTAGAATCTCCGGAGAGGTATACCAATACGGGTATCCTTTACAGCGCAAAGACTTCTCCATCATCCGGCACATGCAGATTTCCACTGTAATACTTCTTTCCTTCTTCACTGTATAATTTTTTACGTTCTCGGATATGCGTATCTTCTGTATGATAAAGGAGCAGATTCTTAATCTTAAGTTTCTCCGCCAACTGGCATGCTTCTTTTACTGTACTATGGTGCTTTTCATAGGGTTTAAACTTGTCTGCTTCCTCATACAGACAAAATGCTTCATGCATCAGCCAGTCACTTCCCTTTACATAGGATTCCTCGCATACATTGTACGGCTCGTCTCCACAGCAGGAAAGCTTTTTCTGATCCGGAAGAAGCATAGAAAACCCAAACTGTTTCGCTTTCGTAGAACCGATATCAAAAAACGTCACCGGACATCCTAAAATTTCCTTGCTTTCTCCACTTTCCACAGAGGTCAAAAGAATTCTTTTTCCGATATATTTCGTTACCTTTTTTTGAATCGTCAGACCCGCGATCGTCTCTATAACAGAGACAAGTTCGCCGTGGCAGTATATGTAAAGATCACCCTCATATTTTCCCTGGTTCATTTTCTGTCCAATCATACGTATTAACCAAATCAATCCAAGCAGATGATCAATATGCTCATGCGTGATAAAAATATGATGGATATCTTCCAAGGAAATGTTTTTCTCTTCCAAAATCCTCAGTATCTGATTGCCACCTCCTGCATCGACTAAAAAATGCTGTCTGCCTTCAGACAACGCAAAGCAAGTATTGTAACATTGGGTCACTGTCGCGTTTCCCGTGCCTAAGATCGTAAGTTTCATTCTTCTGAAGTTCCTTCCTCATAATATTTGATAAGTGCCTGCGTACCCAATTCTCCGAACCCTTCTGCGGCAAGTTCTTCATAATTCGCCAATGTCTGACTTAACACACTTAACTCTAAGTCACTCATATTCGCCTCGATCAAAGCCAGTTTCATGTCTTTGATAAAATGTTTCATAAAAAAGCCCGGTGCATAGTCCCCATCTAAAATTTTAGGGCCTAGACTATTTAACTGAGCGCTCCCCGCTGCTCCGGTAGCCACCGAATCTATCACCGTCTGCAGATCTAAACCTTTTGCTTTAGCAAATGACAACGCTTCGCATACGCCGGACAGCGTGCCTGCGATCATGATCTGGTTTGCCAGCTTACAATACTGTCCGCTGCCGGCTTTTCCCTGATACCGGATGTTCGTTCCCATTGCCTTAAATATAGGCATACACTCCAGGAATACTTCTTTTTCTCCTCCTGCAAGAATCGACAATGTGCCTGCTTTTGCTCCCGTGTCCCCACCTGTCACCGGCGCATCCAGCACGAAAAGAGCTCTCTTTTTCCCTTCTTCATATAGCTTCTTTGCGATCTGGGGACTGGTTGTTGTCATATCGATCAGGATCGTTCCTTGTTTTACACTGTCTAAAATATTTCCCTCTTCAAAATATACTTCTTCCACATCTTTCGGAAAACCAACAATCGTGATCACCACATCTGCATCTTTTACACAGTCTCGTATCGAATCACAAAATCGGGCTCCCTCTTGTATCACATCTTCTACTTTTTCCTTATTTCTGGCATAGATCCGGAGGTCATACCCTGCGTTCATCAAATTGCGCACCATGGATTTTCCCATAATCCCTACGCCAATAAAGCCTATTTTCTTCACTTTTTATTCCTCCTAATCGTTCTTTCTTTTCCTACCTTATCACATTTTTTATAAACTGTGAACTTCCTTTCTTTTTTTGTTATATATTACATATTTTTTGTATTTTATATAATATTTTTTAGTATATTTACTATATCATTTTCTTTTTTTTCTGCTATACTGAATATACTATTTTACAAATAAGGAGGGTACATTTTATGAAAGTTGTCCTTGCGATTGATTCTTTAAAAGGCAGCCTATCCTCTGTACAGGCCGGAAATGCTGCAAAGGAGGGAATCTTAAATGCCCAGCCTGATGCCACCGTAATCGTCAGACCACTGGCTGACGGCGGAGAAGGCACGACAGACGCACTGATCGAGGGACTGGGAGCCACAAAAATAGACATCACCGTGACAGGCCCTCTTGGGAAACCTGTACATACCTATTATGGTCTACTGCCTGATACGAATACAGCTGTACTGGAGATGGCGTCTGCTGCCGGGATCACACTGCTTGCAGAAGAGGAAAAGGATCCCCTTCGCGCATCCACTTACGGAGTCGGAGAAATGATAAAAGATGCCATTGTCAAAGGCTGCCGTGATTTCATCATCGGGATAGGCGGCAGTGCTACCAATGACGGAGGCATCGGCATGCTCAAAGCACTTGGCTTTTCTTTTCTTGATGTCAATGGAAGAGAGACCAAAGAAGGAGCGCAGGCATTGGATACTGTCTTTTCTATTGATATATCTCACAGAATACCGGAATTAAAAAACTGCCGTTTCCGCATTGCATGTGATGTGACAAACCCCTTATACGGAGAAAATGGCGCTACCTATATTTACGGTCCCCAAAAAGGTGTGACAGAGTCTATGAAACCAGCTTTGGACTCTGCCATGCAGCAGTATGCCCGTGTCGTAAACAAGACTTTTGCTAAAGAGTATTCTTCCTATGCAGGCGCAGGTGCGGCTGGAGGACTTGGTTTTGCCTTCTTAAGCTTTTTAAATGCCTCTCTTGTACCGGGTGTAGAATTGATCTTAGATGTCATTCATCTGGAAGAAGATATAAAAGACGCAGATATCGTTGTTACCGGAGAGGGTAGGATGGATCATCAGACCGCGATGGGGAAAGCGCCGATCGGAGTTGCCGCTCTCGCCAAAAAACATGGTGCCAAAGTGATCGCCTTTGCCGGAAGTGTGACCCTGGACGCATCTGCCTGCAACCATGCCGGAATCGACGCGTTCTTTCCGATCATCCGAGAAATCACCACGTTGGAAGAAGCTATGGCTCCCGCAAATGCCTATACGAATATGAAAGCTGCCGCAGAACAAGTATTCCGTCTGCTGTAGATAAAATTTCTTCAAAGTTTTATTTTTTAAAACAGCGCTTACTATATATACAGATATAGTAAACGCTGTTTCTGTTCTTTGGATAGTTTATTTCTTCTCTACAACTTCACCTTGTTTTTTATAAATGCTTCCTCCCGGCACATATCCCCTTACAGAGGAAAGCGGATAAATATTGCTGTGGCTTCCTACGACTGTTCCCGGATTTAAAACGCTGCCGCATCCGACCTCTACTTCATCTCCCAGCATAGCGCCGAATTTCTTCATTCCTGTCTCTATATTCCCTTCCGGTGTTTTTACAATGACAAGCTTCTTGTCAGATTTTACATTCGATGTGATCGAGCCTGCACCCATGTGCGATTTATACCCGAGGATAGAATCCCCTACATAATTATAATGTGGAACCTGCACCTTATTAAACAGAATAACATTTTTCAGTTCTGTGGAATTTCCTACGACGGCGCCCTCTCCCACAATCGCATTTCCGCGGATAAAAGCACAGTGTCTGACCTCCGCTTCTTTTCCGATAATTGCCGGGCCATTGATATAAGCGGTAGGAGCTACCTTTGCAGATTTTGCGATCCACACATTTTCCCCTCTTTTTTCATATTCTTCTTCACTTAATGTTTCGCCAAGCTGCAGAATGAAATTGCTAATTTTAGGCAACACCTCCCACGGGTATGTCACCCCTTCAAAAATCTCCTTTGCAATTGTTTCTTCCAGTGTATAAAGTGCCTCTACTGTAAGTCCTTTCATGATCTGTCTCCCTTCTTTGCTTTTTTCTTTTTATAAAACGCAGCTGCGGCTTCATAAGAGCCGCGTAGCTGGGATTGATTATTTAATCCCTTTACGCCGTTTATCCGGCTTATGATGAACTGATCTAATTTCTTCATATATTCTTCCGGCGTAATAGTTCCCTCTGCCACATAATTTAGTCCCTTTTCCCAGCTGGCCGTCAGTTCCGGATTTAAAAGAGATCTAATAGAATGATCCACTACTTCATAAACCATCTCTCCTTGCAGAGTAGGCGTAATAATCTGTGTCTTCTTATTTAACTCCAAATATTTGATATGAACCAGTTTTTTCAAGATTTCTGCCCTAGTAGCGCTTGTGCCGATCCCGCTGCTCTTGATCTGGGCTCTTAATTCCTCATCCTCGATCAGCTGCCCGGCATTTTCCATTGCCAGTATCATGGAGCCCGAATTATAACGCTTCGGAGGAGAAGTCTCTCCTTCCTTTATCTCCAGGGACTCAACAGATAAGACATCCCCTTTCTTCAGCGTTTTCACCGCCTCCAACATCGCATTGTCCAGATCTTGTTCTTCCTGCTTCTGTACAGTTTTTACAACTTTTTGATACCCTTCGTCCATAAGGACTTTAAAATTAGAAAAAAATGCTTCTCCCCGGATAGCAGTAACAATAGAAACCTTCTGATATACGGCAGGCGGATAAAAAATGCTCAAGAAACGCCGCACAATGCATTCATATACTTCTTTTGCTACACGAGAAAGCGGCTCCAGCGCCGCCAGCCCCTGTCCTGTCGGTATGATCGCGTAGTGGTCAGTGATCTGCTTATCATTGACATATCGCGTTTTCACCAAGTTTTTATAACTCCCAAATTTCAGTATGTCCTGCAAATAGGGAACCGCCTTCTTATAGCGGGACAGACCGTTTAGATTTCTTGTGATCTCCTTCGCTACTGCTGTGGAAAGTACTCTCGCATCTGTCCTTGGATATGTCACCAGCTTTTTCTCATATAACTCCTGTACGATCCTAAGAGTCTCATCCGGACTCAACTTGAATCTTCTGGAGCAATCATTCTGCAGTTCAGCCAGATTATACAGAAGCGGCGCATTTTTCTTTTCCTTCTTTTTCTCTATAGACTGTACAGTACATGTCACAGACTGTCCTTCCGACAGATATGCGATCAATTCTTCTGCCTTTTCTTTTTTCTTAAATCCGTTTTCTTTATACAGATCATACGATTCAAAATACCGCGATCCCTGTACTGCCCTCCATTCTCCTTCAAATGTCCTCTCCTGCGTACAAATGGCGCTTATAACACGATAAAACGGAGTCTTTATAAAGTTCCGTATTTCTCGTTCTCTACGCACGACCATCCCCAATACACACGTCATCACTCGGCCAACCGATATGACCGCATATTTTGTATGTAAGTAATCTGAAATACTATTCCCGTATTTTAAAGTCAGCAGCCGGGAAAAATTGATCCCCATCAGATAATCTTCTTTTGCCCTCAAATAAGCCGACGCGCTCAAATTATCATAGGCCGACAGATCCTTTGCTTCCCGGATTCCCCGCAGGATCTCCTCTTCTGTCTGGGAATCGATCCAGACACGAAGTCTTTTTTTGCCCTCCACGTGTGCCTCTTGCTCCACCAGTCGGTAAATATATTCTCCTTCCCGTCCAGAATCGGTACAGACATAGATTTTTTCTACATCCCGCCTTGTCAGGATCCCCTTTACGATTTCAAACTGCTTTGCGACATTTTGGATCACTTCATATTTAAATTTCTCCGGTATAAACGGCAGAGTATGAAGACTCCACCGTTTCAGAGCCGGGTCATATTCTTCCGGATAACTCATGGTGACAAGATGACCGACACACCAGGTCACGATCGCATCCTCTGCTTCCAGATAGCCATCCCGTCTTTTTATATTTAATTTCAATGCCTTTGCAAATTCTTGTGCCACACTCGGCTTTTCTGCTATATATACTGATTTTCCCATTCTTTCTACTGCTGTCCTATCGCTTCAGCCAACGCCTTATCTTATCAAGCGCTGTCATTTTTTTCTTCGGACATACCCGCCTGAAATTCATCGCTTCCTTCATAAATATCTCCTGCGAATTGACAGCTCTTTCATCGCCTTTCTTCTTTCTGTATGTGCCGTCGCTTGTCATTTCTCTTGCCTTTACATTATCCGACAGCATAATATTTAAATTCCGTATCAAACGTTTCTTAATATCTTTGTCATAGATTGGGCAGGCAATCTCTACCCGTTTTTCCGTGTTTCTTGTCATCATATCCGCAGACCCGATATAGACATTTGCCGCTTCCCCGCTTCCAAACACAAACACTCTCGGATGCTCCAGATACCGACCCACGATACTGGTCACTCTTAGATTCTCCGTCTTCCCCGGTATTCCGGGAAGGATGCAGCATATTCCTCTCACGATCAGATCAATGCGCACGCCTGCCTGAGAAGCTTTTGCTGTCTTGCGTATAAAGTCGATATCCGTAACCGAATTCATCTTCATCACGATCCTGCCCTGGCTTCCTTTTTTGATTTCTTCCTCCATCAAAGCGAGTACTTTCTGTTTTAAACTGGTCGGTGATACGATCAAATGCTGATAGGCGCCATTTAAATTACCGATCGACATATTCTTAAAAAATACAGACGCATCCTCTCCGATTCTCTGATTTCCCGTCAGAAGTGAGTAATCTGTATACATTTTCGCTGTCTTTTCATTATAGTTTCCTGTACCGATCTGCGTAATATATTTAATTTCACCTTTGCTGCGATATGTTATCAGACAGATCTTGGAATGTACCTTATACCCCTCAAACCCATAGAGGACTCTGCACCCGGCCTCCTCCATCCGTTCTGACCATTCTATATTATTCTGTTCATCAAAGCGGGCTCGCAGCTCGATCAGCACCGTCACTTCTTTTCCATTCTCTGCCGCTGCACAGAGATACTCCACCAACCTTGCCTTTTTTGCCAGACGATAGATCGTAATTTTGATCGTAATGACATTTGGATCGACGGATGCCTCCTTTATCAATTTTAAGAATGGTTCCATACTTTCATATGGGTAAGACAAAAGAACATCTTTTTTCTTTACCTGCGCTATCACACTTCCTTCTCCTAATAGAGGACAGGGCTGAGGCGTGAACGGTTCGTCTACCAAAGAACGTTTCATAGTCGGCGGTACTTTATCTGCGATTGCAAATATATAGTCTAATTTCATCGGCATTTTTGTCCGAAAAATACATTTCGGCGTGATATTAAATTTATCGCAAAAATACTTTTCCATTTCTTTGTTGAGCGGACTTGCCGTCTCCAGACGCACCACCGCCATACGTCTTCTCTTATTCAGCGTTTCCTGCATGATGTACCGAAAATCTTCATTATCTGCATACGCCTCATCATCCGGAGACACGTCTGCATTTCTTGTCACACAGATATAGTTTTCATTTGCTACTTCATATTGTTCAAATACAAGACTTAAATACTCCAATATCACCTTTTCCATACGTATATATCGTATGTCATGCCCAGGCAGATACAAAATATCGGAGATAAATTGTGGAACGGGAACTAAACCTATCATAGATTTACTTTCCATTTTCAAATCCGCCACCACATAGATTTCTTTATTCAGCAGATGGGGAAACGGATGGTTAGCATCTACGATCTGTGGCGAAAGCACCGGCAGTATCTGTTCCTTGAAATATTTCTTCACATACTTCTTTTCCTGTGCTTCCAGTTCCTTAAAATCCAAACCGCACACACCATACGGATGAAGCTGTTTTTTTATCTCCGCATAAGTCTTGTCTCTCTCTTTATACAAAGGAGCCACTGCGGCATATATCGCGTCCAACTGTCCGCGTGGCGTCAGTCCGGACTTAATATCCACCTTTTTATGATCTGCTTCTTCCATTGCATATAGGCTGCCTACACGTATCATAAAAAATTCGTCTAAGTTGCTTGTAAAGATAGCGACAAATTTCATCCGTTCCAAAAGAGGCACACTTTCATCCTGCGCTTCCTCTAAGACTCTCTGATTAAAACGAAGCCACGACAACTCTCGGTTCTGCGTATACTCTAGTTTTTCTCCCCGCATATTTATCCCTCCAGATATCTCATCATATTGTCCAGATTCTCCTGCATCAGATCATATCCATGTTTATAAAATGCTGTCAAGTTCTCTTTATTCCTTTCCAGCCTTGCCACCGGCTTTACAAGTGGCCGCAATACAAATATTTTTTTCTCTCTTTCCAGATGTTCCAGATAATTCATCGTTTTATTATACTGAAAACTCCTGCGCAGGATCGTGCGTACCAGATTCGGATAAGATTTGTAAGCTCTGCGATATACTTTTTCCATTCCCCTTGAAATAACTTTCTTCCGATACCCGGCATTTCTCGTCAGTATCACAATGATCTTCTCATTCTCCATTTTCTGAGCCCGCAAGATCGGCACCGAATCTGCCAACCCGCCATCCAAGTACGGTACCCCTTCTATATTTACAATCGGCGTCATAAGAGGCAGACTGCAGGAAGCCCGGCATATTTTCATAAACCGCTCTTTGTCTTTTCGCTCCTTCATATATTCAGCCTTTCCTGATATACAGTTAGTTGTTACCATCTCACATTCTATTTCTGACTGAAAATATGTATCATAATCAAATTTAAGTGTTTCATTGGGAAATGTATCAAAGAGCAGATCCATATTCATTAAACTTTTTTCCCTGACAAACCCCCGCACCCCATTATAATAACTGCCTGATCTATCCGTCGGTATCATACAGTCTCTCGTCCTTCCCGGCTGCCTGGATACATAGTCCGCTGCATTACAAGCTCCCGCAGAAACACCGATCACATGTGACATATATATATCCTTCTCCATCAGATAATCCAGAATACCCGATGTAAATACACCTCTCGTTGCTCCGCCTTCTAAAACGATCGTCGCTTTTACCATATACATCCCTCACTTTTTCTTTTCATTATATAACGTTTTATATAAATCGCAAACCACAAATATTGTTAAATTTTTTTAAATCGCTGTAAACCTTGCTATTTAGTCCTGTCTCATGGTAATATAGGCGGTGGAAAAGATGCCCGAATGGGCAGACTCTTACGTGTCAGAAGGGCGTTTCTTTGCCCGGCATTATATGAAAAAGGAGAAAGAATATGATCAGTGCAAATAATATCACACTCCGCGTCGGAAAAAAGGCGTTGTTTGAAGATGTTAATATCAAATTTACGGAAGGCAACTGTTATGGTTTGATCGGCGCAAACGGAGCCGGAAAATCTACCTTTCTGAAGATTCTTTCCGGACAGCTCGAGCCTACCAAAGGAGAAATCGCCATCACTCCTGGTGAAAGGCTTTCTTTCCTGCAGCAGGATCATTATAAATATGACGAATATCCTGTCTTAGATACCGTCATTATGGGAAATGCACGGCTCTATGAAATCATGAAAGAAAAAGAAGTCATCTACGCAAAAGAAGACTTTACCGATGAAGACGGCATACGCGCCAGTGAATTGGAAGGCGAATTTGCAGCTATGAACGGCTGGGAAGCTGAATCAGACGCCGCGACTCTCTTAAACGGACTTGGGATTGACACAGAACTTCATTATAAATACTTAAAAGACTTGACTGGTCCGGAAAAAGTGAAAGTACTTCTCGCACAGGCTTTATTTGGCAATCCAGATATACTGCTTCTAGATGAGCCTACCAATCACTTAGATCTGGATGCTATCGCATGGTTGGAAGAATTTTTAATCAATTTTGACAATACGGTTATTGTCGTATCTCATGATCGATATTTTCTAAATAAAGTATGCACACAGATTGCAGATATTGATTATGGAAAAATCCAGCTCTACGCCGGCAACTATGATTTCTGGTATGAATCCAGCCAGCTCCTCATCCGCCAGATGAAGGAAGCCAATAAGAAAAAAGAAGAAAAGATTAAAGAGCTTCAGGAATTTATTTCCCGTTTCAGTGCCAATGCATCCAAATCAAAACAGGCAACTTCCAGAAAGCGTGCCCTTGAAAAAATCGAACTGGATGAAATCAAGCCATCCAGCCGCAAATATCCATATATTGACTTCCGTCCAAACCGTGAGATTGGAAATGAAGTACTTACGGTAGAAGGCCTCTCAAAGACTATAGATGGAGAGAAGATATTAGACAATCTTTCTTTTACCCTGGGACACGACGATAAAGTCGCATTCGTCGGCGGCAACGAACTGGCAAAAACCGTACTGTTCAAGATTCTGATCGGAGAAATGGAACCAGATGAGGGAACCTATAAATGGGGGATCACCACCACGCAGGCCTATTTTCCAAAAGACTTTGGCGGAGAATTCGACAGCGATTATACCATTACTGAATGGCTGACCCAGCATTCTGAAAATAAAGATGTCACTTATGTACGCGGCTTTTTGGGAAGGATGCTCTTCTCCGGTGAGGACGGCGTCAAACGTGTGAAAGTCCTTTCCGGCGGGGAGAAAGTACGCTGTCTGCTCTCAAAGATGATGATCTCAGGCGCAAATATTCTCCTTTTGGATGAACCGACCAATCATCTAGATATGGAAGCGATCACCGCGCTGAATAATGGAATGATAAAATTCCCCGGCGTACTTCTATTTACGTCCCGCGATCATCAGATCGTACAGACAACTGCCAATCGTATCATGGAAATCGTACCGGGCGGAAAACTGATCGATAAGATCACCACCTACGACGAATATCTGGAAAGTGATGAAATGGCAAGAAAACGCCAGACATACTCCATACAGGCAGAAGAAAACGACTGAATATAAATTTAACTGACGAACTGCCTTATAGAGAAAGAGTAAAATTTATTATAGAAGGTACGCAAAGAACCACTATGTCAGAACACAGGACAGGACCCGCTTTACCTCATCCGTTCGAGTGATTCTAAGCACAGAACATCGACGTGTCCATTGGAACACGCAGATGTACTGCGCTAAGAACCAGGCGAACTGTATTCGGAACGCTCCTGTCAATGCCCTGCTTATCTGACATAGTGGTTCTTCGCTGTCTCTTCCAATCAGAAGTTTCACTCCACTATCAGAAGGTAGATTCCTCAATTAAATTTCAGAAAAAAAGACGACTTCACGTTGTTGTACATCTCCAATCGGAAGGGAATAGATACTTCTGCTTGGAAGTTTGTAGCAGCGTGAAGTCGATTTTTTTAAACAGGAACATGAACTTAAGCGGCGAAAGTGTATGCATGAAATGTGCACTCATTCGAGCATATCGCAACACATGCCTTTCAGGCAGGCGTGCTATGCACGATAAGGTATGTTTTGCGTGAGCGAGGAATTTCGGCAAAGCCCTGACGAGCGATGCAAAACATACATTTCATGCGCCCTTTTGTCGTTTGACTGCATATTTCTTTTGGATACTTCCGCAGTGTTAGCTCAATTCCGCCTCCGCTTCATTTCGCTATCGGCAGTCGCCGAATGAAAAGGAACAGTTCACACCCTATTTACATGCAAGCATGACACAGGGCATGAACTGTTCCTTTTCGCACTGCTTGTTGCTACGTTAAATTTATAAATAATAGATTATGTTTTCTTTTAAAATCTTTGGGATGCCATTGACGATTTCTACAATTGTTACTGCACAATTCGGCGGAACTTTATATTTCCAAAAATCAGCCGGTTCTGTATTGTTTCTGATATGGTTTAATAAGGAGGTCATTGCGGCTCCATGAGTCGATACCAGTATGTTTTTTCCTTCCAAGTCCTTTCGAGTACACATTTCTATCAAAAAATTTCTTGTTCTTTTATTCACTTGCATGATCGTTTCTGCATTTTTCGCGGGGATAAAATGTGCCGTATCGTTAAAGAACTTTTGAAATTCTCCACTTTTTTCATCTTTATCTTCCCCTGCACAGCACATACCTTCATACTCTCCAAATCCCATTTCTTTTATCCTATTGTCTTCATATAATGGAGCCGCTTGTTCTCCCAATATAATTTGCGCAGTCTGTTTTGCTCGTTTTAGCGGACTTGTATATGCACAGTCAAACCGGATGTTCTTCAATCCCTTCGCTGTTTCCTCCGCTAAATATTTTCCATATTCATTTAACGGAATATCTGCATGCCCCTGTACTTTTCGTCTTTTATTCCACTCTGTCTCTCCATGCCGAACAATATATAAGGTTGCCATTTTCATTCCTCCGTTTTCTGCAGGCAGCTTCAACACTCCTGCCTGTTTTCTGTTTTTAGGATTTCTGTCATACATCGCTTTTTAGTATAAACTTTTCTTTTCATTTTTGCAAAAAAGATTTATACTGTTATCATCAAAATAGAAAGGAAAATTACAGTTCACGCTGTAACAGACAATTTTATATGAAAAAAATAACCAGTTTTACAGTAAATCATTTAAAACTAGTCCCCGGTGTCTATGTCTCACGGAAAGACTTCTGGGAGGGAACCTGTGTTACTACCTTCGACATCCGCATGACTTCTCCCAATGAAGAACCCGTCATGAATACAGCAGAAATCCATGCGATAGAACATCTGGGAGCAACCTTTCTGCGAAATCATGAAGATTTCAAGGAAAGTGTACTGTATTTTGGACCTATGGGATGCCGTACTGGTTTTTATCTTTTACTCTTTGGGGAGCATACTTCCCAGGATATACTCCCGCTCTTGAAAGAAATGTTTGCGTTCATCGCAGGATACCAGGGACAGCTTCCTGGTGCAGCACCCAGAGACTGCGGCAACTATCTGGATATGAATCTGCCTATGGCAAAATACCTTGCCAAAAAATATTTAAAAGAAGTCCTTCTGGATATACAAGACGAGCAGATGTTCTATCCGGAATAGCCTCTTCTTCTTTATTTTCATCTATATACATGTAGAACAGAAATACAGCGCTGTATGCGAAACAGAACTTCTTTTTCACAACAGCGCTTTTTATTTTTTCTTTTTCAAAATTTTTGTCCGAATATAAAAATATGTTTTTTCTTCTCCCTCTTCTGCCAGCATACGCAAAAGCTTTTCTAAGAGTGCCTGTGTCTGCGGATGTATAAGATACTCGCCCTTTCCGCCCAGATAATACTCAAGAGGTGCAGCGTCTGTATAACTTGTGCCTCTATATACCTTACAAGCAGCAATCCGGTCCAAAAACATCTCTATTACATATTTCACAGGCATTTTCATACCGACCATCCCCTTGTCTCCATCGGTTCCATAGTCAATCCAATACTCATAATGATGTTTGTTTCTTCCTTTGTGGTGAAGCCACGCTGAAGAATATCCGATTGCCTCCCGTTCTGCATTATTAGGACTTCTTGTTCCTTGATAATATTTACATCCCACCTTAAATTCTGTCAGACTGTACTTAGATAGATCGTGCAGCAGCCCCTGCCGGTACAATCCCACTCGGAAACATTCTTTCATAACCAAGATTTTATGTCTTGTAATTGTACAAAAATGCTGTAATGCTTTCATCCTTATACTGTCCTGCTTTCTATTTTCCTACCAGAAATACGACAGTTCTTTCCTCCAATTCTATCGTTCTCTGATCTTCTAATAATTTTTCCTCCTCCTGCTCCTTCCTGCATGTATAAAATACCCTGTACCATTTCCTGCCTCCGGTAAGAGCCGGAAGTGCAAAAGTATGCTTCAGCCAGTGCATATTATAGGCAGCGAAACATATATCTTCCTCTTTCTCATCACAGTAGAGTACCCCCAGCTGCCTGCTGGATACTTGATTTTGTACCTGCCAAGCATTCTCTCCATGATAAGATACATCCGGTATCCCACATGCCGTCCTGTCTATTCCCCGCACTGCTTCTTCTCTGTGTATAGAACTATGCGCTTTGCGCAGGGCGATCAATTCTTTTACGTACCGGAACAAAGAAGCGTCTGTCTTTAATTGTCCCCAGTTTAGCCATGCCAGTTCATTGTCCTGACAATAGACATTATTATTTCCTTTCTGCGAATTATAAAATTCATCTCCGGAAAGTAAACAGGGGGTTCCCTGTGCGGTAAGAAGAAGATAAAATGCATTCCGCACCTGGTTTTTACGGAGCTGTATCACGCTTCTTTTTCTGCTTGGTCCCTCTGCCCCGCAGTTCCAGCTATAATTATAGTCCGGACCATCCTGGTTTTTTTCACCGTTTGCCTCATTGTGTTTTCCATCATATGATACGAGATCCCAGAGAGTAAAGCCATTATGAGAAGTAATATAATTACACTTTCCATCTTCCCGGGAACAGTGCCGAAGCGCCCAAATGACAGCATCTATCATCCCTTCATCACCTTTTAAAAACCGGCGCATCACATTCTGGAATCCGTCATCTTTGCATAAGATTTTTCCGTCCTTTAAAAGCGGGTCTTTTTGCAGCATCTCCCATGGCACATGATATGGATTTACAAGGAAACCGTCCACATGATATTCCAACATATAATATCGCAGACATTCCAATGCCGTCTGCGGAAGAATCTCAGAATTAAAGGGCATCTCCAGTATCACTTCTATGCCTGCCCTATGGCATTCTTTTACCATATCTTTCAATTCTGTCACCGCATCGTTTCCTGCCGCATAAGATGCTTTCGGCGCAAAAAAATATCCCGGACCATATCCCCAGTAATTCGTATATCCTTTGGCAGATTCTGCAAATTCATAAACCGGCATACATTGAATTTGATTGATCCCCAGTTCTTTTAAATATGGAATTTTTTCAATCACACCCCGGAATGTTCCTTTATGCTTCACTCCAGAAGATCTGTGCTTTGTAAACCCCTTTATATGCAGACTGTATGCGATCACTTCGTGATACGGCAAATAAAGCCTTCTGTCCCCTTCCCAATCATACTGCCGATTTACAAGCCGTCCACGCCTTAACGGATTTTTCTTTTCTTTTGCATCCTCTGTATATGTCAGTTCTTTCGCAAAGGGATCTACCCATATCTTCCCTCCTGTCCTGTAAGCATATTCATATTCGCCGGGGAACACGCTTTCTAGTGCAAGAAAACGAATCTCTCCCATGCCTTCTTTCTGTTTCATGTCAAATGTATATGCCGGATTTTCTTCCCCTGCTTTATATACGCTGAGAATACACTCTTTTCCTGCCGGTACGCTAACGGAAAAGTTCACTCTGTCTTCTTCTACTGTTACACCTAGTGGAAACGGATGCCCCTGCACCTTTTTCATCATTTCCTGCTTATCCTTTCTTACTGCCAGCCATCAGTTCCATACATCTCTACGTTCTCTCTGTCGATAAAAAACGTCTCTATATGTACCTCTTCTTCGAAATCTTCTCCGTCCACGATTGCTTTTGCCGTCTCAGCCGCAGTTTTGCCTATATTGATCGGAGACTGTGCTCCGGTACCTTCCATCGGATTCACCCCTTCCGCCAATAACTTTTTCACTGCTGGAGAGCCATCTATTCCATAGATCAAAATATCCGTCCGCCCGGCAGCCTTTACTGTCTCATATACTTGCAGCGCCATTTCATCATTTCCGCACATGACAGCATCAATCTGTTTATTCTCTGCCAGCACTTCCTGCATGGCTGTTTTAATATCCTGCTCGCTGCTGTTAATCCTCTCCAAAACTTCAAATCCGCCTTCTGCAACCGCCTCTTCAAATCCTGTGATTCTTTCATTGACAGAATTGATTGCAGGACATTCTACGATGATAACACTGCCCCCATCTGGTTTTGTCTCGATCAGATCTTGCCCGCAGACATACCCGGCATTTCTATTGTCTGAACCGATATATGCGTCGACCAACTCTGTTTCTTTTACCTCTGTATCAAGATTGATCACAGGTATATCCGCTTCTTTCAACGCTTCCAGTGCCGGTGTAATTTCTTCCCAATCGACCGGACATAAAATAACCGCGTCTACCTCTTCCTCTATCAACTCCTGGATCTGTGTAATCTGTGCCTGTACATCCCCTGATGGATTTTTGACAAGAAGGCGAGCTCCCTGCTCTTCTAAAGATGTCTGGATTGCCGCTTCCAGCGTCTCATAAAATGGATTCGACAAATTCATACAGCTAAATCCGACAACAAGTTCTTCTTGTTCTTCACTTTCTTCCTGGTCATCTGTCTCCACCACCGCATTATCTTCAGGAGTACCGACATTTTTCTTGCATCCGCCCGCAAAAACAACAGCTGCCAACGCCACTGCCAGTACTCTCACAACTCTTCCTTTCATCCTGCTGTTTCCTTTCTTTTTTCTGTCCACTCTTACATTCTACCCTATTTCAGAGGATTGTCAACTGATTACCCTCTATGTTTCCCTTGCTTTTTTATATTCTATCTGTTAGAGTTTTATTAGCAATACTCCCCTATTAAATGTGAGGAGATCAATACAATAAAGGAGAAAAACAATGAACGAAAATGAAGCGCTCACTGTCACACTGACACTGGATAATGATGAAGAACTGGAATGCGCGGTACTGACTATATTTGAAACAGCCGGGCAGGAATATATCGCCCTCCTTCCTTTAGACGAAAATGGAGATAACGAGGATGGACAAGTCTATCTATACCGCTTCTTTGAAGGGACATCCAAGGAACCTGAACTGGAAAATATCGAAGACGACGAAGAATTTGAACGTGCGTCTGAAGCATTCGACGAATGGTTAGATACCCAGGAATTTGAAGAACTTGACCTAGATAGTCTCGAGTAGGTCCTGCACAAAACGGGAAGGAGATACCTCTTTCCCATTTTTTTGTTTTACATAACAAATCTTCAAGATTTCTTCTGCTCTTGTCATTGCTACATAGAACAGACGCCTTTCTTCTTCTGTTTCTTCCTCGCTTTTTGCTTTTTTATAGGGAATCTGCCCTTCATTTGCCTCTATGATAAATACCGTATCAAATTCAAGTCCCTTTGCGGCATGTATTGTCATCAAATGGATACCACTTTGTTCTTCCTGTCTTTTCTGCTCCTTTTTTCGTAAAACTTCTGTATACTCCGCCACATGATCAAACCATTCTTCAAGAGTAGCAAAAGGTCTTGCGGCTTCCTCTATCTCCGCCAGTACCTCAAACAGATCTGCCGCATGTATATTCCTTGTCTTCGCATACTCTCTCAAAAAATCATCATATCCTATTTTCTTGCGCAGATATTGGATTGCGGCATAAGGTGCCATTTTTGAAAGCATTTTTATATCCCATTCAAACTGGTCGATCCGATCTTGCATCCAGTCCTTGTCGAAATAAAACTTCCGCAGTTCCTCGAAAGAAGCTTCTCCCTGAGAAAGGCTTTCTCTTGACAAATAGCGCTTAGGCCGGTTCATGATCTGTAAAAATTCTCCCCGCAGTCTGCTGCCGTTTGCCATATGAAAATATGCCTGTATATCTTTTCCGATAAAATGATTATACAGATTTGGAAGATGTTCTTTCATCTGAAAAGGGATCTTCTGTTCCAAAAAGTTCTCCACCACCGACCTGGCATCTGTATGGATACGGAACAGAACAGCCATCCGTTCCCAGGCAATCCCTGCTTTTCTTCTCTTTTTTATTTCTTCTGTAATATATCTGCCCTCCTCCACCGGATCCTTCAATTCCTGCACATGCACGCTGGTCCCCTTTTCCTTTGCCGCACGCAGTTTCTTCTCAAACCGTACTGTATTTTTGCCGATCACTTTCAGAGAATTTTTTACAATATTAGCAGAAGAACGGTAGTTAATGTCTAGAAGAATCTGTGCTGCCTGCGGAAAATCTTCCAAAAATTCAAACATGATCCTCGTATCTGCTCCACGAAACCCATAAATAGCCTGGTCGTCATCTCCCACCACAAACAAGTTATTCTCCGGCAGCGCCAGCATCTTTATCACATCATACTGTATACGGTTAATATCCTGAAATTCATCGATCAAAATATAACGAAATTTCTTCTGCCACTGTTTTAAAATATCCGGCCGTGACAAAAACAACTCTCGGCATAACAAAAGCATATCATCAAAATCAATTTTCCGCCATTTTTTCTTCTGCGCTTCATACGCATGATAAATTCCGTAAAACGCATCTGCATCGCATTTTGACGAATGAAATTCTTCTATAGCCAATCCATTATTCTTTACTGTTCCAATCTCTGAAGCAATTCCTTCCAGAAAATCTTCTTCATCAAAAACTTCCATTTTCTGCCGACTGATCACCTCTCTTAAAATCTGGTATTTTTCCTCTTCCGAAAGAATATTTCCGGAGCCTATGCGATAAGCCCATTTCAATATTCCATAATAAATACCGTGAAATGTTCCGGCAGTGACAGGTATAGTTCTTCTCCCCATGACCTCACACAGACGTTTTTTCATCTCTGCCGCCGCATAACGGGTAAAAGTAACGACCAGAATTTCTTCTGGTCTTACTTTCTGTTCCTCTATCAGGAATTTTATTCTTTTTACGATCGTTCTTGTTTTCCCCGACCCTGGTCCCGCAAGCACGAGACAAGGTCCGTCTTTTATCATCATTGCTTTTTTCTGTGCCTGATTCAATCTTCTGTCTTACTCCCCTTTATCCTTCCAGCTTCTGAATACCTGCCCGTATTCTTTTGAGAGATTCTTCTTTGCCAAGTACTTCCATAATCTCTGTAGCCCCGCCCGGCGTGTTCTGCTTTCCGGATACAGCTGTACGCAGCGGCCACATGACATACCCGATCTTATATCCATGTTCGCCGGCATATGCTTTCAGCGTCTCAAACAGGGCATCATTGCTGTAATCTTCCTGAACTTCCAATACCGGAAGTATCTGACGCAAAAATTCCAAAGAATTCTCCGGATTTGTTTTCATTTTTTTATGTGTATACAAAGATATGTCATACTCCGGTACTTCTTCAAAGAACTGAATCTGTTCTTTGATGTCCGGCAGGATCTCGATCCTTGTTTTGATAAGCGCTGCAATCTTCTCCAGATCATATTCTTTTGTGATAACTTCCTGTATATAAGGCTTCGCCAGCTCATAGAAACGTGCAAAAGGCATTGCCTTTAAGTACTCTCCGTTCATCCATTTTAGTTTAACGGTGTCAAATACTGCCGGCGACTTGCTCATATGTCGGTAATCAAAAGCTTCTACCAATTCTTCCAGAGAAAAAATCTCACGATTATCAGACGGACACCATCCAAGCAGCGCAACATAATTGACCACTGCCTCTGATATATATCCCTGCTCTATCAAATCTTCATAAGAGGCATGTCCGCAGCGTTTGCTCAGCTTCTTATGATTTTCGTCCGTGATCAAAGGACAATGTACATACACCGGCACTTCCCATCCAAACGCCTCATACAGCCGGTTATATTTTGGAGCTGAAGATAAATATTCGTTTCCTCTTACTACATGCGTGATTCCCATCAGATGGTCATCTACTACATTTGCAAAATTATACGTAGGAAAACCATCTGATTTGATCAAGATCATATCATCCAGTTCGCTGTTTGGAACGGTAATATCCCCATATATCTCATCATGAAAAGTCGTTGTTCCTTCGTTTGGCACATTCAGACGTATCACCCATGGCTTGCCTGCTTTAAGATTTGCCTCTACCTCGTCCAAAGTCAATCCAAGACAATGTTTATCATAGACTACAATATCTGTTCCATCTTCTGATACCGAGGTTTTTAGAGATTCCAAACGTTCCTTGTCACAGAAGCAATAATAGGCGTCCCCTTGCTCTACCAACTGTTTAGCATATTTCAGATAAATCCCCTTCGCGCACCGTTCGCTCTGTACATACGGTCCATATCCGGCATCCTTATCCGGTCCTTCATCATGATACAGCCCCGTCTTTTCCAATGTCCGGTAAATAATCTCCAGGGCACCGTCGACAAATCGTTCCTGATCTGTATCCTCTACTCTTAAAATAAAATCTCCTGCTTCATGCTTTGCGATCAAATACGCATACAGCGCTGTCCGTAAATTTCCCACATGCATCCTTCCCGTAGGACTTGGCGCAAATCTTGTTCTTACTTTATTACTCATTTTCTCTCTCCACTTTCTGTCTCTGTTTTAAAGTCATACAGTATTTTTTTCTTCCTGACTATGATGCTTCATCCCTGCTCATATTTCCTTACGAGTCCCGTTAAAAATGTATCGCATCTGGAATGAATACAGATATCTGCCTGTGTATCGGAAAAATGTTCCTTTGCCTTTACAAGAATGATTTTCTTCCCTTTATAATACTGCAGAAGCTGCTGGCACATAGAGGCATGTATGGGTGCTCCCAATACCAGTGCCACATCCGCCTTTTCCATCTTGAATGCCGCCTTTGTCATCACCTCATTATCCACCATCTCTCCGTACAGGATGATCTTTGGACGGATCGATACCAGGCAGTTTTCACATAAAGGAACACCTTTTGCATTTTTTATATATTCCACCGAATAACTTTTGCCGCATTTCGGACATATATTTTCATAGACTGTGCCATGCAGATTGATAACATCTATGCAGCCCGCACGGTCTGCCAATCCAAAGATACGCTTTGTAATGATCGTCTGTATCAATCCATAGTCCTGCAGTTTTTTTAAACTTTGATAGCCTTTTCCCGGCAGCTCCTCTGCAATTTTTAGTATCTCTTCTTTATAAAATCGAAAGAAAAAGTCTTTTCTTGTTTCATAAAAAGCACTACTTATGATTTCCTCCGGACAATATCCGTATTTCTGTTCCAAGTCATAAGAGGCAAAGCCGTCTCGCAATGCCGGATACCCGTTTTCCAAAATCATTTCCACGCCCAGCAATACGACAGTATACTCACTGTTTTTCAGAATCTGAAGTATGTTTCTCTCCTTCATATCCTATCCTCCCCTGTTCTCCATTGAAAAAACACCACTAAATTGCTTCCAGACAACAGGAAATAGCACTTTCCTCTTCTTACTTCTTATTATAGAACATATAAAGAGATAGTTCAACAAACAAAAAACCTGTTTTTGATACCTTATCGTGCATAGCACGCCCGCCTGTAAGGCATGTGTTACGGGGTACCCGAACGGGTATACCTTTTTTCTCTCTTTCCCGCTATTTTAAACAATGTATCCACGATAAAAATCGCTAGCGCGATCACACCTGCAATCTCCAGAGTCTGCATCAGATAATACCCGCTTCTTTCACTGTTGTTTTGGATCAGATAATATGCTGTACGATACATGCCTGCTCCCGGAACTGTCGGAAGTATGCCCGCTGTCAGAAATACAGTAACCGGCTCTTTAAAAATCCTAGCAAACAAATGTGCTAGGAAAGCGATCGACAGCGCCGATAAAAAAGAGGATAGGACTACACCTAATCCATACTTTGTCCCTATCAGATATACGAAACCTCCCACTGCTCCTACCGCACCGGCATGGATCAGATAATTTGGGGGAGTTTCTAGTAATATAGCAAACGCTGCGACAGAAAAGAAACACCCTGCCACACCTATCATCAGACTCATCCTGCCATTCCACCCCCTATCAGCAATCTGGCAAGCCACATGCCCGCGCCTGCTCCAATCGCGATTCCTGCCGCTGTCAAAAATGCCTCCAGCACACGTGCGTTGCCGGACATATAATCTCCCTGTACGATATCCCTGACAGCATTTGTGATCGCTACGCCCGGAACTAACGGCATGATCGCACTGATAATCACAACATCTATATTTACTCCTGTCATTTTTATTCCTAAAAGGAATACCGCCATTACAACAACAAAAGACGAAACCACATCAGAGATCAACCCATTTACTTTCCACTTCTTTGCAGCAGTAATAATAAGAGCCAACAACGCGCCTGCCAACGCCGAAAGAAGCATCTCCGGCATCTGCCCGCCGAACAACGGAGCAAACCCCGCCGGTATGATGACTGTAGCCAGATTATAATGCCATATTTTATACTTCTTCTTCTGAATACTTCCCAGGCCTTCATAGGCCTCCAAAAGCGTCATTTCTCCTGCGCAGTATTTCCTTGAGATCGCATTCACCTGCATGATCCTGTTTAAATTTGTACCGGAAGCCTTTACTCGACGCATCATGGTGACAGGTTCTATATCCGGATCATCGATCGTAGCCAAAATCCCAGTGCGGAACACAAGTGCCTCGGCTGTCTGCGTCCCAGCTGTCTGTAAGATACGGTTCATCGTATCTTCTACTCTGTATGTCTCGGCCCCACTTAACAGCATCAGCTCTCCCGCCAGAACTGCCGTCCGGATAACAAGCTTATAGTCCATTGACACATCACTCCTTGTTCAGATTAGAACGAACTTTCTACTGTCACATCATAACATAAAAACGCGTCCCGGTAAACGTCCTTCATCCCTTCTGGCACGACAATTGTGATTCCTGCTCCATTCTCCTCCCCAAATATAGATTCCCCTATTTCTGTCACGCCGCATACTCTCATGTCAATCTTTGCAATCCGCGTATGACAAAAAGAATACGCCGCAAAGCTTGTCACTGTTTCCGGAACAATATAAATCTCTGTCCTGCCGCTTGGAAAAGCGATCAAGCACTTTCCATCAGCAGTAAACAACACTCCATCCATACTTGTGTAGCTTCCGTGATCCGGTGCGGTTTCGATCCATTCCATCTCACGAAGTCCGAGAAATGCTCCTGCTTCAATGTTAGTGATATTTGATGGAATATACATTTCAATGGCACCTCCGGGAGCATCCATAAATGCACCTTTACGTATCCCTGTCACATGCTCTGTCGGAAGATCTAAAAGATACCCGTCATAGAGAACATCCGCTCCCGGCTCTATCCCGCAGATCATACCGGACTCATCCACCAGAAAACCGTTTACAGATGGGATCTTCTCTATATTTTCTCCATTATCCGGTTCTTCTGTATCCGTATCTTTTTGAGGAATATCCGGAACTGCAACTTCTTCCTTTTCGTGATCCGGTATTGTCACTACTGTTTCTGACGCCGCAGGTTCTTCACTTTCAGGAAAATATGTAGAAAAATACACATTCTCTTCCGGTTCATTTTCCACAGTCTTCGACACAGCCCTTACCGCAGCTTCCGCTGTTTCTCCGCCCATATCTCTGCCCATTTCTCCGACTCCTTCCACTGCCGCTGTCTCCATGATTCCATACAGATCTTTACACACTCCTTTTTCTGTATGTATAGCCACATCTTTGCCGTCAGATTCTGTTTTTGTCTTTCCCATCCCTGTATATCGGGGAAAACATTCCGCAAAATCATATGCAGCTGCAGCGAGGAAAAGCATAAACAATAAAATGCATATGCTTTCCACCAACCGGACATATATCCCCTTTAAATTCCATCTGTTATAAAACTTTTCACAATCTTCCATATTTCTTACCCATACCTTTCTTATGCTGAAACACCAAATACCAAATTAGCATAAGAAAAAGGAATGCTGCAATCTTTTGCAACATTCCTTTGCATAATTTTTTTGATGAGGAATACGAAAGTATCGTTTGTGTCTATATCGTAATCTCTGCTTTCAATCCAAGTTCTTCTTCATTTGCTTTGAGCAAAGGCCCTATGACATTTTTCAGATATGCTTCCACCTGTTCCTTAGCACGTCCCACATATTTAGAAGGATCCATCGTCTCTTTTAATTCCTCCAACGTCATATTAAACGCCGGGTCTTTGGCGATCAATTCAAGGAGGTTATTGTCTTCTCCTTTTTCCTTTACATTGCGTCCTGCTTCCATGGAAAGCTCGCGGATCTTTTCATGCAGCTCCTGTCTGTCTCCACCTGCCTTTACCGCATCCATCATGATATTTTCTGTTGCCATAAACGGCAGTTCTGCCATCAGACGTTTTTCGATCACTTTTGGATATACGACAAGACCATCTACGACATTCATACACAGATCCAATATACCATCTATGGCAAGGAAACCCTCCGGCACACTCAGACGTTTATTTGCCGAATCGTCCAATGTCCTCTCAAACCACTGTGTCGCAGAAGTGATCGCCGGATTCAGCGCATCGATCATAACATAACGTGAAAGAGAAGCGATCCGCTCACTGCGCATGGGATTTCTCTTATATGCCATTGCCGAAGAACCTATCTGTGTCTTCTCAAATGGTTCCTCGATTTCTTTTAAGTGCTGCAAAAGACGGATATCATTAGAAAATTTATGCGCGCTTGCCGCGATTCCTGCCAGTACGTTCAGCACTCTTGTATCTACTTTTCTGGAATACGTCTGCCCAGATACCGGATAGCAGGCTTTGAATCCCATCTTTTCCGCAATCATCGGGTCAATCTTATCGATGGTCTCTTGATCACCGTCAAATAACTCCAGAAAACTTGCCTGCGTTCCCGTTGTCCCTTTGGAACCCAATAATTTCAGACTTCCAAGCACATAGTCCAGATCTTCTAGATCCATCTCAAATTCCTGCAGCCAAAGTGTAGCCCTTTTTCCTACTGTTGTAGGCTGTGCCGGCTGAAAATGTGTAAAAGCAAGCGTAGGCTGCGCTTTCTGCTCCTCTGCGAACTTTGCCAGCTCTGCTATCACATTCAGCAGCTTTTTTCTCACTAATTTCAGCGCTTCCGACATGATGATCATATCTGTATTATCTCCTACATAGCAGGACGTTGCGCCTAAATGGATGATTCCCTTTGCCTTTGGACATTGTACACCGTAAGCGTATACATGTGACATCACATCATGGCGGACAACCTTTTCCCGTTCTTTTGCCACATCATAATTGATATCTTCTGCATGCGCCTTCAATTCCTCGATCTGTTCCTCTGTGATATTTAACCCCAGCTCTTTCTCTGTCTCTGCCAGAGCGATCCACAGTTTTCTCCATGTTTTAAATTTCTTATCCGGAGAAAAAATATACTGCATCTGCCTGCTGGCATACCGTTCAGACAGAGGGCTTACATAACGTTCATTACTCATATATACCTCCACTATCTGATGCCGATCCGTTTGAATACTTCCTGATACGCATCCTCTACATTCCCCATATCTCTGCGGAAACGGTCTTTATCCAATTTCTCATGTGTCTCTTTGTCCCACAGGCGGCAGGTATCCGGAGAAATTTCATCTGCCAGGATAATCTCTCCATGGTATCTTCCGAACTCGATCTTAAAGTCGATCAGCTCAATGCCTGCCTCGTCGAAAAACTTCTTTAATACATCATTCACCTTAAATGTATACTCGGTGATCTTATCGATTTCCTCTCTTGTTGCTGCTCCGATCGCGATCGCAAAATAGTCGTTGATCATCGGATCTCCGAGATCATCATCTTTATAACTGAATTCCAGGGTAGGTGCCAACAATTTTTTCCCTTCTTCTATGCCAAGTCTCTTTGAAAAACTTCCGGCAGCCACATTTCTCACGATCACTTCCAGAGGCACGATTTCCACTTTCTTGACCGCAGTCTCCCGATCGCTCAATTCTTCTACATAGTGTGTCGGAACGCCTTCTTTTTCTAATACCTGGAAAATATAGTTTGTCATACGGTTATTGATGACCCCTTTTCCTACGATCGTCCCCTTCTTCTCGCCGTTAAACGCAGTTGCATCATCTTTATAGTCCACAATAACAATATCCGGATCTTCTGTAGAAAATACTTTCTTTGCCTTTCCTTCGTAAAGCTGTTCTAATTTCTTCATACGTTCACACCTGTCCCTTTCTTTTTTTTCAATAAGGTTCAACACTGGGAAAAGCTCTGTCAAAGCACAGACATTCCCACCGCATTTCTGATTATAATATAAGGCAGAGGGAAAATCAATATTCCCTCCGCCTTGCAGCGCCTGTATCTCATTATTTATTTTTTCGCAATTTAATAAGTTTTACTTATATACCGTACCTCATTTATTCATCTTTCTGATGTCAATTTTCCAAGGAATTCCTGTACCCTCACATTTTCCGAGCCAAACACTTCCTCCGGCTTTCCTTCCTGGACGATCACACCTTTATCCATGAAAATAATATGATCCGCTACTTTCTTCGCAAAATTCATCTCATGTGTAACGATCACCATTGTCATATGCTCTGCTGCCAGATCTTTGATCACTTTCAGGATTTCCCCTGTCAGTTCCGGATCCAAAGCAGAAGTCGGTTCATCGAAAAATAAAATATCCGGATGCATCATCAGCGCCCTGGCAATAGATACCCTCTGCTGCTGTCCGCCGGATAACTGATACGGATAGGCGCCTTCCTTATCAGAAAGTCCCATTTTTTTCAATAATTTCCTTGCTTCTTCATATACATCTTCTTTGCTGCGCTTCTGCACTTTGAGCGGCGCATCGGTAATATTTTTGAGTACAGAAAAATGCGGAAATAGATTAAAATTCTGAAATACCAACCCAAAATAAGACTGGATCTTCTTTTGTTCTTCTTTCCTTGGAAATACAGGCTTTCCGTTTTCCACCCAGGCAGCCTTGTTTCCCAGATAATAGATTTCTCCGCCGTCGATCGTCTCCAGCATGGTAGCGCACCGCAGAAGTGTGGACTTACCGGAACCGGACGGTCCAATGATCGCAAGTATCTCCCCTGTTTCTACAGAAAGTGAGATATCTTGTATGACCTGCACGCCATTAAAAGATTTCTTTATATGATTCATTTCCAGAAGTTTCATTCCATCTTCCTCCTATCGGTAGTAATTGAGGCGTTTCTCAAACAACTCCATCATTCCTGCGACCACATAATTGAATATATAGTAGAATACACCTGCAATAAAAAATGGAAGTACTGTCGTCTGTGCCGCCGCGATCTGTTTTGCTACAGCGAACATTTCCACATAGGAAAGAGCGTATACAAGCGACGTATCTTTTACGAGCGTGATCACTTCATTTGTCACAGACGGCAGCACGATCTTGACCACCTGCGGCAGTACGATCTTAAAAAATGTCTGCTGTCTGGAATATCCCAACAGTGCTGCTGCTTCATACTGTCCCTGGGGTATCGACTCAATCCCCGACCGGTAGATCTCTGCAAAATACGCGGCATAATTCAAAGAACAACCTATGATGATCGCAGTCAGCTTATACCCCCCTATATTCATCCCCCATAGGTAAAAAGGAGCAAAATACCAAACTAAAAGCTGAAGCATAAGAGGCGTTCCCCTCATGATCGATATATAGATCTTAACCAGCCAGCTGACTGGTTTCAGCCTGCATACCCTTCCAAAGTATACGACCATTCCCAACGGCAGGGAAAACACCAGCGTCAGGAAAAAAATCAGGCAGGTCTGCCCAAAACCTTTTGTCAATTGCAGTAACATTATCTCAAAACTCATGCATCTTCCTCCCAGACACAAGTATGCCCCCGGAATTTTCCGGGGGTATTCTTCATATTCTCAGTGCAGATTTATTTATTCCGCTTTCAGCGTCACCATATCAGCAATCTCATATTTTTCCGCCAATTCGGCAACTGTCCCATCATTTGCAAGTTTCTGAAGATCTGCATTTACTTTCTCACACAATTCTTCATTTCCCTTTTTAAATCCAATGGCATACTGTTCCTTATTCAAGGTTTCATCCAGTATTTTATATCCGTCCCCGCGGGAATTGATCTGATATTTTGCCACTCCGATGTCAATCGCCAGCGCCTCCAAGGCCCTTGCCTGCAGTTCTGTAAAAGCAGTATTATAATCTGCGAACTCATTTAAAGAAGCAAATGTATCTGCCAACTCTTTTTGATCGCCATTCAATACATCCAACGCTGCGGAAGCCGCCTGCACACCGACTTGTTTTCCTGCTAGATCCTCCAGACTTTCAATTCCGGAATCTTCCGCCACTACGATGACCTGACTGTTATCTACATAAGGAACAGAGAATGTATAATCGTCCTCTCTTCCGTTCATGGTAAAGCCATTCCAGATACAGTCAATAGAGCCTGAATTCAGCTCCATATCCTTAGAATCCCAGTTAATTGGTTTCTTTTCTAATTTCCAGCCTTCCATATCGCAGACTGCCTGCGCAAGTTCCAGGTCAAACCCTGTGTATTCGCCATTATCATCCATATACCCATATGGTGGATACTCTGCATCAAAACCAACGACAAAAGTATCGTCATCATTGGCAGAAGAATCTGCCGAACTTTCTGTTTTTTTGTCTTCTTTCTTGTCTGCTTTGTCATCCGTTGTGCCGCACCCCGCTGCCGCAAGTGAAACAGTCAATGCCGCCGCAAGTACAAAAGCCATTTTCTTCTTCATCCTACATCTCCTCCTTGCCGTGGCACTTTATCATATTAGTAATTGATTACTTTACCACGCTAAAATACATGGATATAATATCATATTTCTGCCTTTCTGTCAAACGCTTTATCATGTATGACTTCTTCTA
>NZ_JBBKBE010000011.1:0-74586 GCF_037890075.1 Mediterraneibacter sp. ICN-202921
GTTCCACAGATATAAAGTCAGGGAACAAAATTGATAAATAGAGAAACTTATGATATAATGCAGGGCAGTAACGTGCATGCAAGAGCACGTACTGCTCTTTGCATATCAAGAAGTAAAAGAAAAAGAGGGAGAACATATGGAGTTAGTATACAGAAGTACACGCAGCACAGAAAAAACGGTGACAGCTTCCCAGGCGATTTTAAAGGGACTGGCAGATGACGGTGGTCTGTTTGTTCCGGAGCAGCTGCCAAAGTTGGATGTGGACATGGAGACGCTTAAGAGCATGACTTACCAGGAGACGGCATACGTGGTAATGAAGCAGTTCCTTACAGATTTTACGGAGGAAGAATTAAAGCATTGTATCAAAAGCGCCTATGATGAAAAGTTTGATACAGAAGAGATCGCGCCTCTGGCAAAAGTAGGAGATACCTATCATTTGGAATTGTTCCACGGAGCGACGATCGCGTTCAAGGATATGGCACTGTCGATCTTGCCTCATTTGCTGACTACAGCGGCAAAGAAGAATCATGTGAAAAATGAGATCGTTATTCTGACTGCCACGTCGGGAGATACAGGAAAAGCAGCGCTTGCAGGTTTTGCAGACGTACCGGGGACAAAGATCATTGTGTTTTATCCCAAAGGCGGTGTGAGTAAAGTACAGGAACTGCAAATGGTGACACAAAAGGGAGACAATACGTCTGTGGTAGCGATCCATGGGAATTTTGACAATGCGCAGAGCGGCGTTAAGGAGATTTTTGAAGATAAAGAACTGGCAGAAGAACTGGCTGCGTGCGGCTATCAGTTTTCGTCCGCTAATTCTATCAATATCGGGCGGCTCGTTCCGCAGGTCGTTTATTATGTATATGCGTATGCGAAACTTTTGGAGAATGGAGAAATTTCCGAGGGAGAAGAAATTAATGTCACGGTGCCGACAGGAAACTTTGGGAATATATTGGCGGCGTATTATGCAAAGCAAATGGGCGTGCCGATCGCAAAATTAATCTGCGCGTCCAATGAAAATAAAGTGCTTTTTGATTTCTTCCAGACGGGAAGATACGATCGAAACAGAGAATTCGTGCTGACTTCCTCTCCTTCTATGGATATTTTGATTTCCAGCAACCTGGAACGTCTTATTTATACGATCGCAGGACAGGATGCACAGAAAAATGCAGAATTGATGCAGGCATTAAAAGAAAAAGGTGTATATGAGATCACAGAGGAAATGCAGGCAGAGCTGAAAGATTTTGCAGGCGGGTATGCCACAGAAGAACAGACAAAAAGTATGATACGGGAAACGTATCAAAAGACAGGTTATGTAATGGATACCCATACAGCTGTAGCCGCATATGTGTGCAGCGAGTATCAAAAGAAGGACAAAGATAGAAAAAAAGCGCTTGTTGCTTCCACTGCAAGCCCCTATAAGTTTGCCCATAGTGTGATGACAGCGATTGATGAAACATACAGTGAAAAAGATGAATTTGAGCTGATCGATGAACTGCATAAGATTTCCGGCATGGAAATACCGGCGGCAATAGAGGAAATACGGAATGCTCCGATCCGCCATACGAGAGAGTGTGACGCAGATCAGATGAAAAAGACGGTAAAAGAGATATTGGGAGTTGAGGTGTAAGCGATGGATGACTTTTTTGGCATTATCAGTGTGATTGTTTTTGGGTGTGGGATTTATGGGTTCTATGCCTATTTCCAGATGAAACGGGACGGGCACATCAATGAAACGCTTTTGCTTGGAAAAAGCTATACAGAACAGATGTGCAAAGACAAAGAAAGTTATATGAAAAAAGCGCTTCCTGCGGTATTGATATTTGCAGTTGTCGCTACGATATATGGGGCAATCGATATGTTCCATTATTTCGTACAGCCGATCATGCTGATCGATGTGATCGGTATGGTGGCATTTTTCATTATGCTGATATGGTTTATGGTATATACAACAAAATTGAAAAATAAGTATTTTTGATTGATTTTTAACAAATTATTTAGTATAATGTATCCTGGCATGAAGTTTTCATGTTCCCCCATTTTGAAACTGGGGGAAAATGTAATGTCAAATATTGTTTTACTATATTTGGCGCTCTATACTATAGAAAGAAAGAGGTTGAGTGTAACATGGCGAATATTGATTTAACTCAGTATGGTATTACAGAAACTACAGAAATCGTGTATAATCCTTCCTATGAAATGCTGTTCGAAGAAGAGACCAATCCGGCTTTGGAAGGGTTTGACAAAGGGCAGGAAAGCGAACTTGGTGCGGTCAATGTTATGACTGGTATCTACACAGGGCGTTCCCCGAAAGACAAATACATCGTGATGGATGAAAATTCCAAGGACACTGTATGGTGGACTTCTGATGAGTATAAGAATGATAATCATCCGGCTAGCCAGGAAGCATGGGATACTGTAAAAGCAATCGCGCAGAAAGAACTTTCAGGCAAGAGACTTTTTGTAGTAGATGCATTCTGCGGCGCAAATAAAGATACACGTATGGCAATCCGTTTCATTATGGAAGTGGCATGGCAGGCACACTTTGTTAAAAATATGTTTATCCGTCCGACAGAGGAAGAATTAAAAGACTTTACTCCGGATTTTGTTGTTTACAATGCTTCTAAGGCAAAAGTAGAGAACTATAAAGAATTGGGACTGAATTCTGAGACAGCGGCTATGTTTAATATCACAAGCCGTGAGCAGGTGATCGTAAATACCTGGTACGGCGGAGAAATGAAGAAAGGTATGTTCTCTATGATGAACTACTACCTTCCTTTAAAGGGCATTGCTTCTATGCACTGTTCTGCCAATACAGATATGAACGGAGAGAATACAGCAATCTTCTTCGGCCTTTCCGGAACAGGTAAGACAACACTTTCCACAGATCCAAAGCGTCTTCTTATCGGAGATGATGAGCATGGTTGGGATGACAACGGAGTATTTAACTTTGAAGGCGGATGCTATGCAAAAGTTATCGATCTGGATAAAGAGTCTGAACCAGATATCTACAACGCGATCAAGCGTAACGCGCTTTTAGAGAATGTGACACTGGATGAAAACGGAAAGATTGATTTTACAGATAAGAGTGTAACAGAGAATACACGTGTATCTTATCCGATCGATCATATTGAAAAAATTGTACGTCCTGTTTCTTCTGCACCGGCAGCTAAGAATGTGATTTTCTTGTCTGCAGATGCGTTTGGTGTACTTCCTCCGGTATCTGTTCTGACACCGGAACAGACAGAGTACTACTTCCTGTCCGGTTTTACAGCAAAACTTGCCGGAACAGAGCGTGGGATCACAGAACCGACACCTACTTTCTCCGCATGCTTTGGACAGGCATTCCTGGAATTGCATCCGACAAAATATGCAGAGGAACTTGTTAAGAGAATGAAAGAAAGCGGAGCTAAGGCATACTTGGTAAATACAGGATGGAACGGAAGCGGAAAGCGTATTTCCATTAAAGATACACGTGGTATCATCGACGCGATCCTGGATGGTTCTATCTTAAATGCGCCGACAAAGAAAATTCCATTCTTCAACTTTGAAGTTCCGACAGAATTGCCGGGCGTAGATCCTAAGATCCTGGATCCACGGGATACTTATGCGAATGCTTCCGAATGGGAAGAGAAAGCAAAAGATCTGGCAGCAAGATTTATTAAGAACTTTGCAAAATATGAAGGAAACGAAATCGGCAAGGCGCTGGTAGCAGCTGGACCGCAGAAATAATAAAAAGAGAGATTCCGTAAGGAAATAAAAAGTATCCCAAAGTCTTTACAGACGATGGGATACTTTTTTGTGTAATAGGAAATACCATGCGATTTTATGATAAGATGATATGTTAAAACTGTGTGCCTATATGGGGAAAACAAGTTTACAGAAAAATATCGGCAGCCTTGTCATTCTTACAGACTTTTGTCAGTTTTTTTGTAAGCGCATTTAATTTCATTGTGCTGACACTTCTTGCCTTCTGACGGCATATCCGCACACATTTTTGACAGCTGATACATTTGTCCTTGTCTGTTTTTTTAGGATCTTCCAGTGAGATGGCACCGGCAGGACAGACTTTTGCACAGGCCTTACATTCCGTACAAAGATTGATATCCGCCTTGGGATACAGGCCGGCAGTACCGTATTTTTTATAGGGTGTATTGCCCGGCACATCAATCGTATAGCTCTCAAAAGGCTGTTCGGCTTTCAGACGTCTGTTTAACTGTGTGGCAAAGTCAGAGATCACCTTCATATCCTCTTTGCTTGGCCGTCCAAGACCAATAGAACGTACGATAGAATGTTCAGTTGGAAACGCGGCGGCACCAATTACTTTGAAACCTCTGTTTTCTACTTCTGTTTTTAATTCGAGAAGCGCATCTTCATATTCACGGCAGCCGTAAGTCACGAAGACAGCGGCGGGGGTATTATTTCCTTGTATTTCTTTCAGGCAATCCAGAAAGGTACGGGGAACCCTTCCGGCATAGACGGGAACACCAAAAAGTACGAAATCATTTTGCATAAATGACAGGGCAGGTCTTTTTTCTTTATGTACAGAAAAATCAAAAGATACCGATTTTAAATGTATATTTTTCGCGAGTTCCATAATGACTTTTCTTGTGGTTCCTGTTGGACTGAAATAGACAAGTTTTAATTCATTCATTTTCATAAAGCAAAACTCCTTATCTGATTAAGTAATGTGATAACGCCAGATATTTTGGCAATATGGTAACTATATCATATTCAGGAAAAGAATGCACGTATTTGGAGGCGGGAAAATGAAAGGAATTGAAAGAGGAAAACAGGTTGTAAATTTGAAATAAATAGGGTATAATACTCCTAGAGTTTAAAACACAACCTGAGATGTGCGATAACCCTGTAATTTTGAACCTACAATTACTTGAAACGGGATTCCTATATTTCTGTACTATGTCAGGCCTCCGTTCGCAGTGGAAGACAAAAAAGCAGATGCGGTTGCCCACCTAGCTGTGGCTAGGAGTCAAAATACAGGACCGGCATTTTGGGGAATTACTAAAGAGAAAGGCGGCTGTTTCGTACAGCCGCTTTTTGTTGCCTAATATAGGGAAGTGTGGTATGATTTGGAAAACCGATGAAAAGTCAGGAGTTTATAGATGTCAGGCAAAAGCAGGAATACAAGGAAGAATATAGAGAGGATAGTAGAGACGATAGGTTCGCATCATACGGGGGCTTATGCGGCGCAGGCAGCCTATTTTTTCGTGTTGTCCTTAATACCGATCATTATTCTACTTCTTACACTGGTGCAGTTTACCTCTGTGCCTATGGAAGATGTTATGGGGGCGGTATTACAGGTATTTCCGACCTCGGTGGAAGGGCTGATCCGTTCTATCGTACTGGAAGTTTATACACGTTCCGGCAGTATCATTCCCTTTACGATCATAGTGGCTCTGTGGTCTGCAGGAAAGGGCGTACTCTCAGTTACTTCCGGACTGAATTGTATTTATGATAATACAGAGACACGAAACTATCTGTATCTGCGTATTAGGGCATCTTTTTATACGGTTATTTTTATCCTTGCGATCATTCTTTCCTTAGTGCTTTCTGTTTTCGGAAACCGTATCAGTCTGATGATGTATGAGCACGTTCCGTTTCTTAGCAAAGTGGTAGATTTTATCATCCGGATCCGTACCGTAGTGTCGTTAGTTGTCCTGACGATATTCTGGGATCTGGTATATAAATTTTTGCCAAATAGGAAGAACAGGGGGAAAACAACATTGAGAAAGCAGCTGCCAGGCGCGCTGTTTACTGCGTCGGGATGGCTTTTGTTTTCTTTTTTCTTTTCTGTATATTTGGATGTATTTACAGGCTTCTCCAGTATGTACGGCAGTCTTACGACCATTATCCTGATCATGCTCTGGCTGTATGTCTGCATGTATATCATTCTTTTGGGAGGAGAGGTAAATGCTATGTTGGAAGGTTTACAGCGAAAAAATCTTGACAAACAGAGAACGTGTGTTAAAATGGAAGAGTAATTTCGTCGAAGATGGCGAGAAATTGAGAGAAAAGCGATGAACGTGTAAAGTAGAGGACCATTTTCTAGCAGAGAGAGAAAACCACCGGCTGCAAGTTTTCTTTAGTTCAGATGGCGATCGAATTTCCCACGGAAGCTGCACTTTTGAAATCGAAAGTAGAAAGTGCCGTATGTTGTACGTTACACAAAATTGAGTGCTCGCTGATTTTCAGCGTGAAACAGGGTGGTACCGCGATAGTATAACTTCGTCCCTTTGCAGGGAACGGAGTTTTTTTATTTCACAGGAAATTGCTTCTTATGAAATAAAAATGTTCCGTAAGAATCGCGCTGCGGCAAAAAAATGTCATGTTGCCGGATCAATCCGCCGCAGGCGGAGAATTCTACGGGGCAAAACTCTTATTAGGTAATTGCGAAACAAGTCCGCAATCCTGATTGAAAACAGGCGAAGGCTCCTGTCATGCAGGATTCTTGGGATAGGAAGTGAAAATCGTTCATTTCTTGGCACAACAAATAAACCTCATGGACTTATGAAGTTGGTAAGTCCTATGCTATGAGTGGTTTTAAACTTCGTATATATTGATGCTGGTGAATTTTATCAGTAACCATGACAGTTATTAACTGAGAAATTCCTGCAAGCAACAAATCTGCATGTAGTGTTTTCTCATTTTGGGTTTTACGACCGGCAATACAGAAACTGTCTTTAAAATGGTTGATTGATTTTTCAACGTTTACACGGATTTTGTAGGTCTCATCCCATTCTACGGAACCACGTTCCACACCGGGATAGGCACGCAGATTCTTTTCGGGGTAAATGTAAATCATTCTTCCACAGGAAGATGTGGTACAGGGGTTCTCACAGTGGCAGACACGGCGTTTCGTTTTGGTTTCACGGTTGTATTCCCATTTCATTTTAGGGCATACAAACTTCATGCTGGGAAGTTTGCTTCTCAGATGAGATTTACTCCCTTCCCGCTTCATTGGAAGTGTGGAATCATGCGGACAGTAAGGAACCCCATCCAGAAGTATCAAAGATACTCATGGAAGCAAGGTTAGAATCAATCTGTTGGCAGATCGGTTCAGTGATATCAACTAAGTGATCGAACATCGATTGTAAGTCCATAAGAAAGTCCTGTTTAAAGCGGGTAAATTTTGAGGCATCAGGAACAACACGGAAGCCACAGAAAACCCGTAGTTCCTGAGAATATTTTAAAAATATAATCAGAAGAGTATCCGTCGGGATTGAGAAAATGCGCTGAATAAGGAGAGCCTTAATCATAGGATAAAGTGGATGCTTGCGAGGTCTTCCTGTAGAAGCGTGAAAATGAGTAACAAAAGAAACAGGAACAATTTCATCAAGATTAATGGTTTGGTCAAGTAGAGAAAGAAACTGATATTTGTCATTATCGAATTTATTTTGGCAATCTTCAAAAACTTCTGCCAAAGTGAGCTGCTTATATGGTATCATATAGGTACATCTCCTTTCGGGTGGTTGGTTTATAGTTTCTAGGCAACTCTATTTTACCACAATCCGTTGAGGAGATGTTTTGTTTTATAAAAGTTAAAATGCCGTATTTATGCGGCTTGTGGCGTTTCGCAAACGCCTAAAAACTCTTATTTATGAAAGGAGAAAGAAGATGAAAGAGAAACTGGAGAAGATCAAAGCAGAAGCGATAGCCCAGATACAAGGAGCAGATATGCCGGAAAAATTGAACGACGTGCGTGTGAGATTTCTGGGCAAGAAAGGAGAATTGACTGCGGTCTTAAAGGGAATGAAAGATGTCGCTCCCGAGGATAGACCAAAAGTAGGACAGCTTGTCAATGAGACAAGGGCACAGATAGAAAAACTATTGGATGATTCAAAGGTAAAGATGGAAAGAGCGATCCGTGAAGCAAGGCTGAAAGCAGAAGTTATTGATGTGACACTGCCTTCTAAGAAAAGCAGTGTCGGACATAGACATCCTAATACGATAGCTTTGGAAGAAGTGGAGCGCATTTTTATCGGTATGGGATATGAAGTCGTAGAAGGTCCGGAAGTAGAGTATGATCTGTATAATTTTGAAAAGTTAAATATCCCGGCGGATCATCCGGCGAAAGATGAACAGGACACATTTTATATCAATAAAGAAATCGTTCTCAGAACACAGACATCTCCGGTCCAGGCGCGTGTGATGGAACAGGGAAAACTCCCGATCCGTATGATCGCGCCGGGCAGAGTGTTTAGATCTGACGAGGTGGATGCGACACATTCTCCGTCCTTCCACCAGATAGAGGGGCTTGTGATAGACAAAAATGTTTCCTTTGCCGATCTGAAAGGAACATTGGAGATCTTTGCAAAAGAACTGTTTGGTCCGGATACAAAGACAAAATTTAGGCCACATCATTTCCCATTCACAGAACCTAGTGCAGAGGTGGATGTAAGCTGCTTCAAATGCGGAGGAAAAGGCTGCCGCTTCTGTAAAGGTTCCGGATGGATCGAAATTCTAGGCTGCGGCATGGTACATCCGCATGTATTGGAAATGTGCGGGATAGACCCGGAAGAATACAGCGGTTTTGCATTTGGAGTAGGTTTGGAGAGAATCGCTCTTTTGAAATATGAGATCGACGATATGAGACTGCTGTATGAAAATGACATCAGATTTTTAAAACAGTTCTAAAAAGAAAAAGGAAAGGATGTAAATTATGAATACTTCATTATCATGGATAAAAGCATATGTGCCGGAGTTAGACGTAACCGCGCAGGAGTATACGGACGCGATGACACTTTCTGGGACGAAAGTAGAAGGATATGAGAGAATGGACGCAGATCTGGATAAGATCGTGATCGGACAGATCGAAAAGATTGAGAAACATCCGGATGCGGATAAATTGATCATCTGTCAGGTGAATATAGGAACAGAGTCTGTGCAGATCGTCACAGGAGCTCCGAATGTAAAGGAAGGCGACAAAGTTCCGGTGGTGCTGGATGGAGGCAGAGTTGCCGGCGGTCATGAGCCCGGACAAAAAGTCGCAGGCGGTATTAAGATTAAAAAGGGAAAACTGCGCGGCGTAGAGAGCTGTGGGATGATGTGTTCTATTGAGGAGCTTGGTTCTACGAAAGAGATGTATCCGGAAGCCCCGGAATATGGTATTTATATTTTCCCGGAAGATGCGGAAGTCGGGGCAAATGCGGTGAAGGCTCTAGGACTTGATGATGTGGTGTTTGAGTATGAAGTGACCTCAAACCGCGTAGACTGCTATAGCGTGATCGGTATCGCGCGTGAGGCGGCAGCTACATTTGACAAAGAATTTGTTCCGCCTGTGGTAAAAGAGACGGGAAATGCGGAAGACGTTAATGCGTATATCAAAGTTTCGGTTGAAAATACAGAATTATGTCCACGTTATTGCGCACGGGTAGTGAAAAATATAAAAATAGGACCTTCCCCAAAGTGGATGCAAAGAAGACTTGCTTCTGTGGGTATCCGTCCGATCAATAATCTGGTGGATATTACCAACTATGTCATGGAGGAGTATGGACAGCCCATGCATGCTTATGACCTAGATACGATAGCCGGACGCCAGATTATAGTAAAAACAGCAGAGAATGGAGAAAAATTTACAACATTGGATGGACAGGAACGTACAATGGATGACAATGTCCTGATGATCTGCGATGGGGAAAAAGCGATCGGTATAGCAGGGATCATGGGAGGAGAAAATTCCATGATCACAGACAATGTACAGACCATGTTATTTGAGGCGGCCTGCTTTGACGGGGTAAATATAAGAAAATCCAGTAAACGTGTGGGCTTGCGTACGGATGCGTCAGGAAAATTTGAAAAAGGACTGGATCCGAATAATGCCAAGGCTGCGATCGACCGTGCCTGCCAGCTTGTAGAAGAGCTGGGAGCAGGAGAAGTCGTAGGCGGCACAGTGGATGTATATGGAAAGAAGAAAGAGCCGGTCAGAGTACCCTTTGACGCAGAAAAGATTAATTCCATGCTGGGAACAGATATTTCCGAAGAAAAAATGCTCCAGTATTTTGAAAAGATCGGACTGTCCTATGATGCCGGCACTAAGGAAGTGATCGCGCCTACTTTCCGGCATGACTTGTTCCGCATCGCCGATCTCGCAGAGGAAGTGGCAAGATTTTATGGGTATGATAATATCCCGACCACATTGCCGAAAGGGGAGTCTACGACAGGTAAATTATCCTTCAAACTCCGTATCGAACAGGTGGCGAGAGATATTGCAGAGTTCTGTGGTTTCAGCCAAGGTATGACCTACTCCTTTGAAAGTCCAAAAGTGTTTGACAAACTACTGCTTCCAGAGGATTCTCCGCTTCGCAAAACAGTAGATATCCTGAATCCATTAGGTGAGGATTACAGTGTCATGCGCACGACTTCCTTAAATGGTATGCTGACTTCTCTGGCGACAAACTATAACCGGAGAAATAAAAATGTGCGTCTCTATGAATTAGGAAATGTATATCTTCCGAAACAGCTTCCGCTTACAGAACTGCCTGAGGAAAGAATGCAGTTTACACTTGGCATGTATGGAGACGGGGATTTCTTCACGATGAAAGGCGTGATTGAAGAATTCTTTGAAAAGGTTGGCATGAAGAAGAAAGAAACATATGATCCAAACGCAGGAAAACCATATCTGCATCCGGGACGCCAGGCGAACATTCTGTATGATGGAAACACAGTCGGATATTTAGGAGAGATACATCCGGACGTATTAGATGTGTATGGAATCGGAGAACGCGCGTATATTGCGGTGATCGATATGCCAGAGGTGACAAAGTGCGCTACATTTGACAGAAAATATGAAGG
The DNA here is from genome assembly GCF_037890075.1 of Mediterraneibacter sp. ICN-202921. Classification (NCBI taxonomy): domain Bacteria; kingdom Bacillati; phylum Bacillota; class Clostridia; order Lachnospirales; family Lachnospiraceae; genus Mediterraneibacter; species Mediterraneibacter sp. ICN-202921. The sequence goes on from NZ_JBBKBE010000011.1 coordinate 10,813, forward strand.
AATCGCAAAATATCCGGCAGTGACCAGGGATATCAGTATGGTCGTTCCAAAACAAGTGCTTGTCGGACAGATAGAAGAAGTGATCGCAGGAAAAGGCGGAGCTTACCTGGAGAGCTATTCTCTGTTTGATCTGTATGAAGGATCTCAGATAAAGGAGGGATTTAAATCTGTCGCTTATTCCATCGTATTTCGTGCAAAAGACAAGACGCTGGAGGACGCGGAGGTCACTTCCGCTATGCAGAAGATCCTGCGGGCGCTGGAAGAACTGGGGATCGAATTAAGACAGTAATCTGAAGTGGAGAGGAACCAGAATGAAGACAAGTGATTTTTACTATGAATTGCCGGAGGAGCTGATCGCACAGGATCCTTTAGAGAAGCGTTCGGACTCTCGCCTCCTGGTGCTTGATAAAGAGTCGGGGCAGACAGAACACCATGTGTTTAAAGAAATTGTCCAATACCTGCATCCGGAAGACTGTCTTGTCATCAATGATACGAAAGTCATTCCGGCAAGGCTGATCGGAGCGAAAGAGGAGACGGGAGCAAAGATTGAGGTACTCCTGTTAAAACGAAGAGAAAAAGATGTATGGGAGACACTTGTGAAACCAGGCAGGAAGGCAAAACCGGGTACGAGGATCCAGTTTGGCGACGGACTGCTCACCGGAGAAGTAGTAGATGTCGTGGAAGAAGGAAATCGTCTGATCCGCTTTGAATACCAAGGGATTTTTGAGGAAATCCTAGATCAGCTCGGGCAGATGCCGCTTCCGCCGTACATTACACATCAACTGCAGGATAAAGAACGCTATAATACAGTATATGCCTCCCATGAAGGTTCTGCGGCGGCGCCTACTGCCGGACTACATTTTACGCAGGAACTTCTAAAGAAAATAGAAGAAAAAGGAATCGAGATCGCACGGGTGACACTGCATGTCGGTTTGGGAACATTCCGCCCGGTAAAGGTGGATGATGTAGAGGCGCATCATATGCATTCAGAATTCTATATGATCGACTCGGAGGCGGCAGAAAAGATCAATCGCGCGAAAGCGCAGGGCGGCCGTGTGATCTGTGTCGGTACGACCAGCTGCCGGACGATCGAATCCGCGGCGGATGAAAAAGGACAGATCCATGCCTGCAGCGGCTGGACGGATATTTTTATCTATCCGGGATACCAATTTAAAGTATTGGACTGTCTGATCACCAATTTCCATCTGCCGGAATCCACCCTGATCATGCTCGTCTCGGCACTGGCAGGAAAAGAGCATGTGCTGGCAGCGTATGAGGAGGCTGTCAGGGAAAAATATCGTTTCTTTAGTTTTGGGGATGCGATGTTTATACAATGACACTAAAAATAAACTGAATAGTTGATATAGAACAAGGGAAATCGGCATTAGCCGATTTCCCTCTTTTATATATACAGTGAAATATAATCTGCAAATTGGGGGAAATCTTGATGAGGAGGAATTGACAAAAAAGAAACAAGGTGTATAATAGTTCACTGATAAAAGGTTTATATAAAAACTATTTATACAAAAACTTTTGCGGAGAGGTGGGAACATGTATCAAAATACAGCGTACTGGGTAAGGATACGAAAGAGCATCCGACTTTATGAAGAGATGCTGCACGAAGTGGCACAACGGCATGGATTGACAGGGATAGAAACAGACATTATCAGTTTTCTCCAGCATAATCCGGGAAAAGATACCGCGATGGATATTGTGGAGTTCCGCATGTTGTCGAAGGGATGCGTGTCCAAGGCAGTGGAGTCTCTCATTCAGAAAGGCTTGATAAAGCGGGAACAGGACGTACAGGACAGAAGAAAGATCCATCTTCATATGCTTCCTACATCAAAGCTTGTCATGGCAGATATAGAAGCTGTCCAGGAGCAGTTCTGGAAAATTATCTTCCATAACTTTACAGAAGAAGAAAAGAAGCTGTACTTACAATATGGAGAAAGAATCTTACAAAATGTACAGAAAGTGGCAGAAAGGGGAACAGACAGATGAATACAGAGAAAGATTTTCTAGGAAAAGAACCGGTGGGGAAACTCCTTGTTAAATTGGCATTTCCTACAGTGGCAGCACAACTAATCAATATGTTGTATAATATTATTGACCGTATGTATATCGGACATATTCCAAAGACCGGCGCATTGGCTCTGACTGGGGTCGGTGTATGTATGCCCTTGATCATGATCGTATCGGCATTCGCGGCGTTGGTAGGATACGGGGGTTCTCCGCGTGCATCCATCTGCATGGGAAAGAAAAAACCAGAGGAAGCGGAGAAGATACTGGGAAACTGTTTCAGCCTGCAGGTTATCATATCAGTTCTCCTGACAACGGCTTTACTGCTCTGGAACAGGAAGCTGCTGCTTGCGTTTGGCGCCAGCCCAAATACGATCGAATATGCGGTCAGCTATATGAACATCTATGCCGTTGGCACTGTGTTTGTACAGTTAACCTTAGGGATGAACGCCTTCATCACGGCACAGGGATTTGCGAAAACAGGGATGTTTTCTGTCTTAATTGGTGCAGTGACAAATATTGTACTGGATCCTATCTTCATTTTTGGCTTTGGAATGGGAGTACGCGGAGCAGCCCTTGCGACAATTCTTTCACAGGCGCTCTCCTGTATATGGGTACTGCATTTTCTGTTTGGAAAAAAGACGGTTTTGAAGATCAAAAAGCAAAACTTGAGGTTAAAAAAGAAGGTGATCCTTCCCTGCCTGGCTTTGGGCGTTTCTACATTTATCATGCAGGCGAGTGAAAGTATTATTTCAGTCTGCTTTAATTCTTCTTTGTTAAAATATGGAGGAGATATTGCAGTGGGAGCTATGACGATCTTAACCAGTGTCATGCAGTTCGCTATGCTTCCTTTGCAGGGACTTGGACAGGGCGCGCAGCCAATCATCAGTTATAATTACGGTGCCCGTAATAAGGACAGAGTAAAGGCTGCTTTTACATTACTCTTGAAGGTAAGTATGTGCTATGCTGGAATCTTATGGCTGTGTGTCATGCTGTTTCCACAGGGATTTGCTGCAATGTTCACATCTGACATGGCATTGTTGGAGTTTACTAAGACGGCGCTGCGGATCTACATGGCGGTAATGGTTTTATTTGGCATACAGGTTGCGTGCCAGATGACCTTCAATGCATTGGGGAAAGCGAAAGAATCGATCGTGGTAGCTGTCATGCGAAAGTTCGTGCTGCTGCTCCCTTTGATCTATATTATGCCGGCAGTATGGAAAGCAAATCCGACTTTTGCCGTATATATGGCAGAACCTATCGCAGATACGATCGCGGTCACATTTACGGCGATTTTGTTTGCGGCACGATTTAAAAAGGCACTCTCCGCGATTTAGAAAGCGTAAAATACATATTCCTGTGCAAGGATAAAAAAGCCGGCATGAAAAAGCCGGCACAGAAAAGAAATAGATTTATTCTGTAAGTATGTTATACTGATCATACTGGGGAAGGGGAGAGCAGTAATGAAAGAAAAACCTCTTGTGATATGCAGTTTTACAAAAAACGGAAGTAAAAAAAATGAAGAAATAAGCCGTATCTTGAAAAAACAAGGGTTCGTATGCAACGGCTTTACTTTGCAGAAATATGCGGGGAAAGAAGGCATGGAGACGCTTCAGGTACTTCCTTCTTTGCTAGGCAAATGGATCGGAGCACAGTGGGGCAGAGTCGGCTTCTTATTTATAGGGGCGGCGGGCATAGCTGTGCGCTATATTGCACCCTGGGTGAAGGATAAATATACAGATTCGCCGGTTCTGGTCATGGATGAAAAGGGACAGTACATTATACCAATTCTGTCCGGGCATATGGGAAATGCAGTAGAGATTGCCAGACAGATAGCGGCCAGCACGAAAGCAGTTCCAGTCCTTACAACGGCGACAGATGTGCAGGAAAAATTCGCGGTGGATGTCTTTGCACGCAGAAATGGGCTGTATATCGAGAAACGGGAACTGGCAAAGCGGATCACAGCGGCTGTGCTGGAAGAGAAAAAGATTGGTTTCTACAGTGCTTATGGATGGGAGGGGAATCTCCCGAAGGAACTGGTGCCTTACGAAAGTCTGGAAAAGATGAAGAAAGCAGGCGGACTGGGTATTGCGGTGACAGAAGAACAGGAAAGAGCAAAAGAAATGCCTGTCGAAAAAAGCGCAGCAGACAAAGAGCACATTCTGTTTCTTTTTCCCCAAAATATCATTGCAGGCATTGGGTGCAGAAAAGGACTCTCCTGTTATGTCCTGGAAGAACAAATCTGCCGGGTATTTCAAAAAGAAGGGATGTCTCTGGCACGTATGGCGGCAATCGCAAGTATAGATCTGAAAAAAGAAGAAACAGGGCTTTTAGAGCTTGCTCAAAAGTATCAAGTTCCTTTTCACACCTATACGGCAGAGCAGCTGCAGACAGTGGAGACTTTGCTGCCGACGGAGTTGAATGTAGAAAGCTCTGCTTTCGTAAAGCAGGTGACGGGAGTGGACAATGTATGTGAACGGGCGGCGATTTTTGCTTGTCCGCAGGGGCGAATACTTCTGCATAAACAAAAATTAGGCAGAATGACGGTCGCTCTTGTGGAACAGAAAGTGCAGCTTCAGTTTTGAAACGGGCGGGAAAGGGAAAAGATGAAAAAAATCTTAGTATTTGCCGGGACGACAGAAGGGCGTTTGATCGCGAAACGGGCAGGAGAATTATGCCTGGACTGCTATGTGAGCACGGCGACAGAGTATGGAAAAGAAATTTTAGGTCACATAGAACATGTGCACAGAATGAGCGGCAGAATGGAAGAACCGGAGATCTGTGCATGTATCCGGGATAAAAACATAGAGCTTGTCATCGACGCTACGCATCCCTTTGCCTGTGCGGTGACGGCGAATATCCAGAAGGCGTGTCGGGAAGCGGACTGCGAATATGTGCGCTGTCTGCGGGAAAAAGAAGAGGAAGACGGCGGCATAGGGATGAAGGTATTTGCCAGCGTGAGAGAAGCGGCAGCGTTTTTAAAAGACACAGAGGGAAATATCCTGATCGCGACAGGCACAAAGGAATTGAAGGAATACAGGCAGATACCTGATTTTGAAAAACGGTGTTATGCCCGGGTCCTTTCTACCGTGTCTTCTGTGGAACAGGCGGCAGCTTTGGGGTTCGAAGGCAAACATTTGATCGCTATGCAGGGGCCGTTCTCAAAGGAGATGAATATCGCTTTGCTCAGACAGGTCAAGGCGGCGTATTTTGTGACGAAAGAATCCGGACGGGCAGGAGGCTTTCAGGAAAAACGACAGGCAGCGGAAGAAACGGGGACAAAGCTTGTGGTGATCGGACGTCCGAGAGAAAAAGGAAAAAATCTGGCGGAAGTACTGGCATATCTAGAGCAAGTCTCAGATTGAAAAAGCAGTGGAAATATGCTATTCTAAGGGAAAAAATAGAGGAATGTTCCTTTTATTTTTTGAGGAAGGGAAGGATCTTAACCATATCGCAAGGATAGGAAGTGTTATCCTTAAATAAGGGACACCAGCCTCCTTCAGATATGGCAGAGATCAGAAGGAGGTTTTTATGTTGAAAAAGGGAAAGAAGTTGCTCGCTCTGCTTCTGACATTTGTTCTTTCGGCTGCTCTGCTTCCTATGACAGTTTCAGCGGCAGGTACGACTGTACGGATTGGAAGCAAGACACTTACAGAAGGGGCAAATACGATCGGCGGCGGAACAGCCACGTTGGATACAGCCACACAGACACTGACGCTGGAAAATGTTTCTGTGTCAGAGGCTGTTGGCATTACAGCGGACAGTGCATTTACTGTGGTGATACAAGGAAATGTATCTCTGGGCAGCGAAGCGGCAAGGATAAGCGGGAGCGCATTGTACAGCTGGAATGTTCCTGATCTGCATGTGCAGGTGACAGAAGGCGCTGTCCTGTCTCTCTATGCGCAGGGCGGAAACAATATTTATACAGACGGCAGTCGTCTGCATGTATCCGGAGCCGGCAAGATGCTGGCCAATGTGGCGGGAGGCTTTCCGGCTTTATACGCGGAGAATATCGCTATCGATGAGGGTCTGTAGCTGCAGATCGTATCAGACCAGGTAGGAGTGTATGCGGAAAAAGGAAATGTAGTGATAGAGAATGCCAGTGTTGAGATTCAGGCAAAGGATACCTGTATATTTGCACAGAGTTATGATTCCGCTGCGGATGCAGAGATTCCCTCATCTGTTACAGTAAGAAACAGTACGTTGGATATGACAGTAGACAATACAGCGGAAGAGGCGGATCCTTACGACATCTTTTGTGGAACAGGCGGCATCCAGGCGGAGAATATGGTCATAAACAGTAATGTTACAGGCGGAGCGTTGTACAGTGAAGGAGATATTAGGATCACAGGGACTGGGACGCAGATCACAGTTAATAGTTCCAGAGGTATCGAAGCTTCCGGCGGTACGTTGAAAATAGAGGATGGAATAGTACAGGTGACTTCCGATGATAATGCTTTATATGGATGGACCAGCATAGAGATCACCGGCGGCAAAGTCAAGGTTTTATCAAAAGACGAGAGTGCGATGGTATCCCGGGACGGCCAGATCAGGATCACCGGAGCAGATACAGTGACAGAGGCTGTTTCCAATGCAGTAGATAAAGCAGTTATCAGAAATGTAAGAAACGGCGGTATTTATCTGGAAGCGCCTGTTACACTTTCTCATACGGCAGGCGCAAAGTTGGCAGAAGGCGTGATGAAAGATAAAAGTGTGGGTATTACAGTAGGAGATGGATACGATGCTTTTGGATTAGAGGTATATACAGATCAGAGTGGAAAATCTTATTTTATCGCAAAGGGAAGTGAAGAACCTGTACCGGCAAGCGGAAGCGTGACGATATGCAGACATACATGGGACGCTCCAGTCTGGACCTGGACAGCGGATCATGCAGGTGCTGCGGCAAAGTTTGTCTGCACGCAGAATACAGGGCATTTGCTCACAGAAGAGGCAGTCATTACGGCACAGACCACAGACCCGACATGTGCAAAGGATGGAAAAACAGTCTATACAGCAAAAGTAAATTTCCAGGGAACAGAATATACGGATGTACAGTCGGTTCAGATCCCGGCAACCGGAAAACATGTATATAAAGACGGAAAATGTACAGTATGTGGAGCGGCAGATCCTGCATACAAACCGACAGATACAGGGAAAACGGACAAAGATAAGACAGACGGCACAGATAAAAAGACAGAACAGACAACCAGCGCGACACCGCATACAGGTGATGCTGTGGATATGTTGCCTATGGTGGTCATACTGCTTCTGTCAGGAGCATGCATAGCGGGCGTGGCTGCATATGGCATAAAGAAAAGAAGATAGACAGGGCATCTGGTATAAAGCCTGATACGTAAAAGTATCGGGCTTTACTTGTATATTCGTATATGATAAAATAAAACAAGTTTTAATCACCAAGGAGTCGTCCTGCGAATACGAATCAACTGCATATGCATTTAGAAGAAGTTCCGCCTGTTTGAGCGGAGAGGAGGAAGTCAGGTGTGAATCCTGCACAATGCCCGTTGCTGTATTAGTCAAGCGGTGTTCCTGTATGCCACTGTAACTGGATTATGGGAAGGCGGAATGCCGTGTGTGAGACTTAAGTCAGAAGACTCGCTTTTAAATGAAGAAGAATGGTTACGGGAATATGACCAGACAGGCAATTTAAAGAAAAGGACAGGATTCTGTCAAAAAAGAGCATATCTGCCGGTTCTGGCAATTGGATTCCCATCTGTGCATAAAGCGTTAAAAAGGAGTGAAAAAAATTGAAGGAAAAAAAAGCAATCCTGGTCGTTAGTTTTGGAACCAGTTATCTGGACACGCTGGACAAAACGATCGGAGCGATCGAGAGAAAAATTGCCGCCGCTTATCCGGACTACCGGGTATACCGGGCATTTACGAGCCGGATGATCATCAAGAAGCTAAAGAGGACGAGAAAAATAGAGGTGGATACTGTAAAAGAAGCGCTGAACAGAATGATTGCCGATGGGATAGGACAGGTGATCGTGCAGCCTACACATGTCATTAACGGAATTGAAAATGACAGGATGATGGACGATCTGATGGAGCAGATGGATGCGTTTCAGAAGATCCGGGTAGGAAAGCCTTTGCTCAACAGTGTGGATGATTACAAAAAGGCGATCCATGCGGTGATGTCCGAAGTGGAACTGCAAGAGGAGGAAATGCTGGTTCTGATGGGACATGGGACAGAGCATCATGCCAACGCTGCGTATCCGACACTGGAATATACCTTTCATGCGCTTGGCTATCAGCAGGTGCTTGTAGGAACGGTAGAAAGTTTTCCAGAACTGAAAAATGTTCTGGCAAAATTGCAGATATCCGGGAAAAAGAAGGTTCTGTTGATGCCGTTTATGATCGTAGCCGGCGATCACGCACGAAATGATATGGCAGGAGAAGAAGATTCCTGGATGAGCGAGCTTACAGAAGAAGGCTATGAAGTGCGGGCGCAGATACGAGGATTAGGTGAAATGGAAGGGATACAGAACTTGTTCTTGGAACATATTGAAGAAGTTATGTAAAGAAGCTGCACAAAAAAGAAGAGATATAGAAGACAGTGTATTGTATAGATATCAGTATTGCAGAAGAGGTAGGAAAACGTGACATTGGAGATCGGACAGACAAAAGAGGGCTTACGCTTTGGATATACGACGGGAAGCTGCGCCGCCGCCGCTGCGAAAGCGGGGGCGTATATGCTGCTTCTGGGTGAGGAGATCAGGCAGGTAAAACTGATGACACCGAAAGGGATCTGTCTGTATCTGGATGTGGAGCATATTGAGCGGTATGAGCAGGCTGCCGCATGTGCGGTAAGAAAATACAGCGGGGACGATCCGGACATTACGAATGGGATTTTTGTGCATGCTCATGTACAAAAGACAGAGAAGCCGGGTATCTTTTTAGAAGGCGGAGAAGGCGTCGGCACAGTGACGCGAAAGGGCCTGGAGCAGGAGGTTGGAGAGGCAGCGATCAACAGAGTGCCGCGGCAGATGATCCTCGGGGCGGCAGAAGAAATCTGCCGGGAGGCAGGCTACAGCGGAGGGCTTAAGATCGTAATCTCGATTCCGGAGGGAAGAAAACTGGCTGCACGTACGTTTAACCCCAGACTGGGGATCGAAGGAGGTCTTTCTATCCTGGGAACGAGCGGGATCGTAGAGCCAATGAGCGAAAAGGCACTGACAGATACGATCTATCTGGAAATGAAAGTGTTAAGAGAAAATGGAAGCAGGATGTGTTATCTGGTACCGGGAAATTATGGGAGCGATTTTTTAAGAGAAGCGCTGGGCTATGACGGAAAGCTTTCTGTCAAGTGCAGCAATTACATTGGGGAAGCCTTAGATGACGCGGTAAACTTGCGGATGGAGTCGGTGCTTTTGATCGGGCATGTGGGGAAATTGGTCAAACTCGCCGCTGGAGTGATGAATACCCATTCCAGACAGGCAGACTGCCGGATGGAAGTGCTGGCTTCTCATGCGGCAATGGCAGGCGCAGAGCAGAAGAGCATCAGAGAGATCATGCATTGTATCACGACTACAGAGGCGATCGAACTGCTGAAACAGGAAGGTCTGTTGCATACAGTCATGAAATCTGTCATGGAGCGGATCGCTTTTTATCTGCGCCAGCGATGTCAGGGAAGGATACAGACGGAGGCAATCCTGTTTTCCCGGGAAGAAGGGATTTTAGGAGAGACGAAAGGCGCAGCAGGATTGTTTGAGAAAATAAAAGGAGAAGACATATGAGCGGAACATTTTTTTGCGTAGGTGTAGGACCGGGAGATCCGGAACTTCTCACATTCAAGGCGGCAAGAAAGATTATGGAAGGGGATATCCTTATCCTGCCGATATCGGATAAAAGCCTGACAGCTCCGATTTATGAAGAAGCAGAAAAAAAAGAGACGGAAGCGTTTCGCAGGCAGTGCGTGGCCTATCAGATCGTGCAGGGGCAAATAGAAGGAGTGAGGGAAAAGGCAAAGTTATATCTTCCCATGCCCATGATCAAGGATAAAGAGCTGCTTAAGCAGATACATGATGCAGGGGCGGAAGCGATCGCCAGTCTTTTGGACAGGGGGAAAATGGCAGTGTTCATTACGCTGGGAGATCCGAGTCTGTATTCGACTTGTCTGTATGTGCAGAAACGGTTGAAGATAAAAGGGTATCATACAGAGCTGATCCCGGGGGTGCCGTCTTTTTGTGCGGCAGCGGCACGTCTGGGTATGGGGCTGGCAGAAAATAAAGAACAGCTGCATGTGATCCCGGCGTCTTATGGGGTGGAAGAAGCGCTTTTGCTTCCCGGAACAAAAGTGCTGATAAAGGCAGGGAAAAAAATGCCGGAAGTAAAACGGGCGGTCAAGAGTAAAAATCTAGAGATCGAGATGGTGGAAAACTGTGGCATGCCGCAGGAGAGAATCTATAAAAGTGTGGAAGAAATCCCGGAAAACGCGGGATATTATTCTCTGCTGATCGTAAAGGAGGAAAAGAGATGATCGCATTTGTCGGCGCGGGTCCGGGGGCAGCAGATCTGATCACGGTGAGAGGACAGACGTTTTTAAAAGAAGCGGATGTTGTGATATATGCCGGTTCATTGGTGAATCCCGATCTGCTTGCAGTATGCCGGAAAGATTGTGAGATATACAACAGTGCGTATATGACTTTAGAAGAAGTGATCCATGTGATGGAGGAGGCGGAAGAAAAAGGCAAGAAAACGGTCCGCCTGCATACCGGAGACCCTTCCTTGTATGGAGCTGTCAAAGAGCAGATCGATCTGTTAAAAAGTAAAGGCATCTCTTACGAGATATGTCCGGGCGTCAGTTCTTTTTGCGGAGCGGCAGCCGCTCTGGAGGCAGAGTATACGCTTCCCGGTATCTCTCAGTCTGTCGTCATCACACGCATGGCAGGGCGCACGCCGGTTCCTGTCAAAGAGTCGATCCAAAGCTGGGCGGCGCACCGGGCAACGATGGTGATCTTCTTAAGCACAGGTATGCTAAAAGAGCTGGAGCAGGCGTTGAAAGAAGGCGGATATCCGGAGGATACTCCGGCGGCGATCGTGTACAAGGCGACGTGGGAGGATGAGAAAGTATGCCGTTGTAAGGTATGTGAATTGTCCCGGACGGCACAGGAAGAACAGATCACGAAAACAGCGCTGATCGTCGTAGGAGATGTACTGGCAGGCGGATATGAGCGGTCAGAACTGTATAATCCGGCGTTTACGACAGAATACAGACAGGCACATGTTCCTTATGAAGAGCAGAAGAAACAGCAGGCAGACAGCAGAAAAAACAAAGAACAGCAGATACAGGATATACAGGAAAGCGGCAAAAAGGAGGCGGGTGCGGATGAGTAAAGCATATATAGTGGGGCTGGGCCCCGGAGCCGGCGAACAGATGACGCTGCAGGCAAAGAAGGTGATACAGCGCTGCAAAGTGATCATCGGCTATACGGTATATGCAGATCTTTTGAAAAAGGATTTTCCGGATAAGGTCTATCTGACAACGCCGATGAGGCAGGAGACAGCGCGGTGCAGGATGGCGTTTGAGGAAGCAGAAAAAGGAGAGGATGTTGCGGTCGTCTGCAGCGGAGATGCCGGTATTTATGGAATGGCAGGGCTGATGTACGAGATCAAAAAAGACTTTCCGGAGGTAGAACTTAAGATTGTGCCGGGGATCACGGCGGCATCCGGAGGAGCAGCGCTTTTGGGAGCGCCGCTTATGCATGACTTTGCTGTCATCAGTTTAAGTGATCTGCTCACACCCTGGGAAAAGATCGAGAAACGTTTAAAAGCAGCGGCAATGGCGGATTTTGTCATCTGTCTATATAACCCGTCCAGTAAAAAGCGTGCAGATTATCTGCGGCGGGCGTGTCTTTGTATGCTGGAATATAAAAGAAAAGACACCGTATGCGGGATCGTCCGCAACATTGGCAGAGAAGAAGAATCTTACGAGATACTGACGCTGGAGGCATTAAAAGAGAAACAGACAGATATGTTCACGACGGTTTTTATCGGAAATGAGCAGACAAAAGAAATAGCAGGGAAAATGGTAACACCGAGAGGATATCGTGATGTGTGAAAAGGAAAAGAAAGTTTATCTGCTTGGAATCGGGATGGGCGATCCCAAAGGGATCACCGCAGAAGTAAAAGAAGCTCTTCTGGCATGCGGCTGTGTGATCGGGGCAGAGCGCCTGATAAGAAGTGTATTTGACAAGATACAGCCATATCTGTCTGCGGAAGAAGCAGAAGAGTTTTGCAGCAAAGAACGGCTGGCAGAATATCGTGCAGACGAGATCGCACGATTTATCAGGAACCATAAGACAGAAGATACATTTGCCGTCGTACTCTCCGGAGATACGGGCTTTTACAGTGGAGCAAAGAATCTGGTGCGGGCATTGCAAAACTTTACAGTCAGCATCCTTCCAGGTGTTTCTTCTGTATCGTATCTGGCGGCAAGACTTGGCACCTCCTGGGAGGATGCAGCGATCGTCAGTATGCATGGTCAGAAGGCAAACTTTATCTATGAGATACTGCACAATGAAAAAACGTTTCTCTTACTGGGAACCAAGGGGCAGGAAGAAGAAATCTGCCGGAAGATCAAATACTACGGGCTGGAAGAGATGCAGGCAGCCATAGGAAAGAATCTGTCCTATCCGGATGAAGAGATTTTGACAAAACGCGCAGGGGATCTCACGGCGGAAGATTTAAAGGGGCTGTCTGTGGCAATGTTTCTGAACGCACATCCGCAGGTGAAGTGCAGGGCAGCTGTACAAGATGCAAAATTCATCCGGGGAAAGGTTCCTATGACAAAGGAAGAGATACGCACAGTCTGCTTATCCAAGCTGCAGCTTGAAAAGGGAGCGGTTCTCTATGACATTGGCGCAGGGACCGGTTCTGTCTCTGTGGAGGCGGCTTTAAGCGACGCTTCTGTCCGGGTGTACGCAGTAGAGAAAAATCCGGAAGCCGTTTCTCTTCTGGAGGAAAATAAAAGAAAATTTGCGGCAGACTGGATGGAGATCGTGAAGGGGACTGCGCCGGAGGCTTTGGAAGATCTTCCGGTTCCCAGCCATGTGTTCATCGGAGGCAGTTCCGGGAATTTAAAGGCGATCCTGCAGACAGTACGCCTGAAAAATCCGGAGGTACGTATCGTGCTGACAGCGATCTCCCTGGAGACGGTCAAAGAGGCAATGGAAGCCATGGAGGAAGGACTTCTGCCTTCTGCCCAGGTTATCCAGATGACAGTCGCAAGATCGCATAGTTTACGGAAATTCCATATGATGCGGGGGGAAAATCCCATTTATATTATCTCGGCAGGAGGAAAGGAGTGCTCATGAAGATCCCAAGAATCGTATTTGCGGCTCCTTCCAGCGGCAGCGGGAAGACGGTGACCGTCTGTGCTTTGCTAAAAGCGCTGTCTATGCAGGGCAGGAAAGTGGCGGCATATAAATGCGGACCGGATTATATAGACCCTATGTTTCACAGGGAAGTACTGGGCATAGAAACCGGCAATCTGGATCTGTTTTTCTGCGAGAGAGAGAAGTTGGGCCAGGTGTTCTGCCGGCAGGCAAAAGAAAAAGACATCGCAGTCATAGAAGGTGTGATGGGGTATTATGACGGAATCAATATGGACTCTTATGAGGCAAGTTCTTACGATGTGGCACGGACACTGAAGGCGCCTGTAGTGTTAATTCTCTCTCCCAAAGGGATGGCATTGTCTGCGGCAGCGATCGTGGAAGGGATCATCCGTTTTCAAAAGGACAGCAATATCCGTGGAATACTTTTAAACCGGACAGGGGAACACCTATATCCCCGGATGAAACAGATGTTGGAAGAAGAATTAAAAAGGCGGGGATACGAGGTGCCGGTGCTGGGGTATCTTCCGGAGGAGGAAGTCTTTTTTCTTGAGAGCAGGCACTTAGGTCTTGTGACCCCGGCAGAATTAACAGGACTCCAGAAAAAAATGGAAGAAGCAGGGCGCAGAGTAAGCGAAACAGTGGACTTGGAAAAACTGCTTGCGATCGCCGCGTCTGCCCCGGAATTTCCGGACCGGTCTTTGTCAGGAGACCAGAACAGGGAAAATATCGGGATACAGCCAGGCAGCTCTTTGCTGCGGATCGCTGTGGCAAAAGATGAGGCGTTTGGTTTTTACTACAGAGACAATATAGAAGTCTTTCAGGAATTGGGGTGTGAACTGGTAGAATTCAGCCCCCTTTCTGATACGAGACTTCCGGAGAGGATAAAAGGGCTTCTTTTAGGCGGCGGTTACCCGGAGTTATATGCGAAAGCACTGGCAGAAAATGAAAAGATGCGCTGTGCTGTCAGAAAGGCTATAGAGCAGGGACTTCCCTGTCTGGCAGAGTGCGGAGGTTTTATGTATCTGCATGAGACACTCTCGGACAGAGAGGGAACTGTATATCCGATGGCAGGTGTGATCAAGGGACATGCCTCCTTCCAGGGGAAACTGGTCCGGTTTGGCTATATCCATGTAGAGGGAAACTGCGACGGAACGTATTTGAAACAAGGCGAAGCCATCCGAGGGCATGAGTTTCATTATTGGGACAGTACAGACAACGGCAGCGCCTGTCTTGCCCGAAAACCGGATGGGAAACGATCCTGGAACTGTATACACGAAAGAGGAAATCTGTTTGCCGGATATCCGCACCTGTATCTGCCCTCCTTCCTTCCTTTTGCTAAGAGATTTGTAAAAGCATGTGCAGACAGTAAAGTACATACAGGAGAGAACGCGATATGAAAGAAAAAGAGGAAATACAGCTTATCCGCATGCTCAAGAAGATCCTGCCGGCAGATGAATCGAGCAGAGAACTTGCGGCCAAACGCTGGATGACGGTCGGAAAGCCGTTGTTCAGTCTGGGAAAATTAGAGCAGGCGGTGACAGATATAGCAGGCATGAAGGGAACGGCAAAGTATACGCTTGAGAAGAAAGGACTTTTGATCTTCTGCGCAGATAATGGTGTGGTGCAGGAAGGCGTTACCCAGACCGGGCAGGAGGTAACGGCTGTCGTTGCGGAGAATTTTACAAAAAGAGCCGCCAGTGTCTGCCTGATGGCAGAACGTGCCGGGGTGGATATTTTCCCGGTGGATATCGGTATGGTCCGGGATGTGCCGGGAGTGACAAGACAGGAATATAAAATCGCTTATGGAACAAAGGATTTTCTCGTGGAACCGGCGATGACGAGAGAGGAGGCTGCGCAGGCAGTCCTGACAGGGATCCGCCTTGTAAAGGAGAAAAAAGAAGAGGGATATGAGATTCTGGCGACGGGCGAAATGGGGATCGGTAATACGACCACAAGCAGTGCGGTAGTTTCTGTACTATTGAAAGAGCCGGTGGAGGCAGTCACCGGAAAAGGCGCCGGACTAAGCGGCGCCGGACTGGAGCGGAAAAGAGAAGTAATACGTGCAGCCGTGGAAAGACTCAGGCCGGATCCGAAAGATCCGCTGGATGTATTAGCGAAAGTAGGGGGATTGGACATTGCGGGGATGGCAGGCGCCTTTTTGGGCGGCGCTTTGTACCACATCCCAATCGTGATCGACGGGTTTATCTCGGCTGCAGCGGCGCTGTGCGCAGTGCGGATGGCCCCTCTTTCTGCCGGGTATATGCTGCCCTCCCACGTATCGAAGGAACCGGGAGGAAAAAAGATCTTAGAAGCGCTGCATCTGGAGCCATTTCTGATCTGTGATATGTGTCTGGGAGAGGGAAGCGGCGCTGTGGCGGTCATGCCGCTTCTGGATATGGGGCTGTCCGTGTACCAGGAGATGAGTACTTTTGAGGAGATTAAAGTAGAGCAGTATAAAGTATTGTAAAAGGAGAGAAGGATGAGACTGATACAGGCGTGTTTGATCGCGATATCCATGTATTCAAAGATTCCTGTTCCAAGGGTGGAATGGAAGGAGAAAAATATGAAGTATGCAATGTGTTTTTTTCCAGTCGTAGGCGTTGTGACAGGGATCTGCATGTATCTTGCAGGGACTTTTCTGCTTCGCTATACCTCCTGCGGTCCACTGTTTCTGGGAGCGGCGCTTACGTTGATCCCGATCCTTATAAGCGGAGGAATTCACCTGGATGGGCTGATGGATACGGCAGATGCACTTTCTTCTTATGCGGACAGAGAAAAAAAACTCGCCATCTTAAAAGATTCCCATGCAGGAGCGTTCGCTGTTTTGTGGATGGGGTGTTATCTGTTGTGGAGTACGGCGGTCTACAGTGAAGTGAACGTGGAAATGCTCCCTTGCCTTGCCTGTGTTTTTGTCCTGTCCAGGGCATTGAGCGGTCTTTCTGTCGTAACGTTTCAGACAGCAAAGGACAGCGGACTTCTCAAGACATTTCAGGACGGGGCGCAGAGAAAAACCGTGGGGGCTGTAATGATCCTCTGGATACTGGCAGCAGTTTGCCTTCTTGCCTGGATGGACGTACAAATGTGTATCGCTGCGGCAGTCTGTGCGGGAGTGACATTTGTGTATTACAGACATATGAGCAGAGTGAAATTCGGGGGTATCACAGGCGATCTGGCAGGATATTTTCTCTCTCTGTGCGAATTGTTTACGGTCACCGGGATGGTGCTGGCAGGAGGCGGGATATGGAATTGATCTTGATCCGGCATCTTGCGACTGCCGGAAATGAAAAGAGGCAATATATCGGCAGGACGGACGAACCGCTTTCCCAGCATGCGAAAGCCTTGTATAAAAAAGCGCCGTTTTATTATGCAGATGTATCGCAGGTGATCGTAAGCCCTATGAGACGGTGTATAGAGACAGCAGAACTTTTATATCCGGGAAAGAGGCTGCGCATACAAAATCTGCTAAAAGAGTGCGATTTTGGAGAATTCGAGGGGAAGACCTATGAGGAATTAAAAGAGGACAGCCGCTATATCCGGTGGCTTGCCTCTAACGGGACGCTGCCGTTTCCTAAAGGAGAGTCCCAGGAAGTGTTTCGCAAGAGGTGCGTGCAGGGCTTTAAAAACAGTATAGAGACACTGCGGATAGAAAACGAAGTGAAAAAGGCGGCATTTGTCGTACATGGCGGTACGATCATGGCGATCCTGTCCGCTCTGGACGAAGAAGAGCGGGGGTTCTACACGTGGCAGACGGCAAACGGCAAAGGATACAGAGGCCTCCTGGAGGAAAAGAAATTCCGGGAAGGAAAGCGGTGTCTGCGGGACATTACACCGTTGAAAGCAAGATGAAGGAAAGGAAGAAAAGATGGTTTCATTGGCGGCATGTGTGACAGGCTTTTTATTGGATCTGCTGTTCGGAGATCCGGTGTGGTTATATCATCCGGTGCGTCTGATCGGCAGATGGATCACTTTTCTGGAAAAGCAGATTTTTGGTTTTTGTGAAAAATATACAGAAGAAAAGATGAAAGCAAAAAAGCTTCTGATCGGAGGGGGCTTCCTCTGGGTTTCAGTCGTGCTTGTAAGTACAGGCATCCCGTGTTTGCTTTTGCTTCTGGCAGGAAAGATCCATCCGGTATTTGCATTTTGTCTGGAGACGTTCTGGTGCTATCAGCTTTTGGCAGCGGCCTCTCTTAGAAAAGAGAGCAAAAAGGTGTATGAGAAACTGACGAAAGGGACGCTCGCAGAGGCAAGAAAAGCGGTTTCTATGATCGTAGGGAGGGATACAGAGGCACTGGATGAAAAAGGCGTGATAAAGGCGGCGGTGGAGACAGTTGCGGAGAATACCTCAGACGGAGAGGTGGCGCCGCTTATTTTCCTGCTCTTAGGAGGCGCTCCTTTGGGATTCTTTTACAAGGCTGTGAACACCATGGATTCCATGGTGGGCTATAAAAATGAAAAATATCTGTATCTTGGCAGGATCCCGGCGAAGTTGGATGATGTGATGAATTTTATCCCGGCGCGTGTCAGCGCGGTCATTATGATCCTTTCTTCCTTTTTACTCAGGATGGATGGGAAAAATGCGTATAAAGTATATAAAAAAGACCGCAGGAAACATGCCAGCCCGAATGCGGCACAGACGGAGTCTGTCTGCGCAGGGGCATTAGACATCGAACTGGCGGGAGATGCGTTTTATTTTGGAAAACGAGTGCATAAAGAGACGATCGGTATTCCATACAGAGAACCGGAGGCAGAGGATATCGTCCGTGCAGGGAAACTGCTGTATATGACGGCATTTCTTACCCTTCTTATCCTGGGAGGGGGCAAAGCATGTGTACTTCTTATGTAGGAAAGGAGACAAGAAATGGAAGAACAGCTGGAATATCAGCATGGAGGCGATATTTATAGCTATGGCAAGCTGTTGGATTTTTCTATAAATATCAATCCCTTCGGACCAAGCCGAGAAGTCCGGCAGGCGGTGCACAGAGCGGTGTCTGAGATCGCCCGGTATCCGGATGTACATTGCCGGGAGCTTTTGCAGGCTCTGTCTGTGGCAAAAGGGATCGAGCAGAGAGATTGTATCTTTGGAAACGGCGCCGCAGAGTTGATTTTTTCTCTGGTGCAGGCGGAGCAGCCAAAGAAAGCCCTGCTTGCGGTACCTTCTTTTGGAGAATATGAACGTGCTTTGCAAAGCGTGGGGTGCGAAATAGAATATCTGTATTTAAAAAGGGAAGAGCAGTTTGATGTGACAGAGGAGATCTTGGGAAAACTGGATGAAACGACAGACATACTATTCTTATGCTCTCCTTCCAATCCTGCGGGGAGACTGCTCGAAGAGGGGCTTCTAAAGCAGATTTTAGATACCTGTGAACGTCTGCATATCCGTGTCCTTTTCGATGTCTGCTTTGCGGAATTTTCTTCCGCCGCAGGAAGGATCGCAGAGATGGTCAGAAAGGGAGAATACCGGTGTGTGTTCTGGCTGGAGGCGTTTACGAAGACATACGGGCTTCCGGGGCTTAGACTGGGGTATGGCATTTCCCGGGACGAAACACTCCTTGCAAACATGCGCGCCTGCATGCAGCCGTGGAATGTTTCTGTGCTTGCACAGGCGGCAGGCGTCGCGGCATTATCGGCGGCAGAGAAAACGCGAACGGAGCAGATGCGAAAATATGTGGCGCAGGAGCGAAACTTTATAGAGAAAGAATTAAAAAAGATGGGGATCGCGTATATCCCTTCTGCAGCAAATTATATTTTACTGTCCAGTCCTTTTGATCTGTTTTCTCTTTTGAAAGAGAAAGGCATCTTGATCAGGGACTGTAGGAATTATGTGGGACTTGAACAGGGAGATTACCGGATCGCGGTAAAACTCCATGAAGAAAATAAAAAGCTTATAGAGGCAGTTTCCCAGATTTACAGGCAGAAAGCAAAAGAACAGAAAGGAGTCTGAAAATGGCAAGACCGATCATGATACAGGGCACCATGTCGAATGCGGGAAAAAGTGTTTTAACGGGAGGACTTTTGCGAGTGCTTGTCCAAGACGGATATAAGGCTGCTCCTTTTAAATCCCAGAATATGGCGCTCAATTCCTTTATCACAGAAGAAGGACTGGAGATGGGAAGAGCGCAGGTCATGCAGGCGGAAGCAGCGGGGATCGCACCGATAGCAGCCATGAATCCGATCCTTTTGAAACCGACCAATGATACAGGCTCCCAGGTCATCTTAAACGGCAGGGTAGAAGGGGTCATGTCCGCGGCTCAATATTACAGAAAGAAAAAAGAATACATCCCCTATATCATGGAAGCCTATGAAAAGCTTTCCCGCACCTTTGATGTGATCGTGGCAGAAGGCGCAGGCAGCCCTGCGGAGATCAATTTAAAGGACGGGGATATCGTTAATATGGGACTTGCGCAGATGATAGACGCGCCGGTACTGCTTGTAGGTGACATAGACAGAGGCGGGGTATTTGCCCAGATCGTAGGTACGATCCAGCTTTTAGAAGCAGAGGAAAGAGCACGGATAAAAGGAACCATCATCAATAAATTCCGAGGAGATAAGGAAATCTTAAAGCCGGGACTTACGATGCTGGAAGAACGTACGAAGATCGCTGTGCGCGGTGTGATCCCGTATTTCCATCTGGATATTGATGAAGAAGACAGTCTGACAAGCCGGTTCGAAAAGAAAGAAAAGAAAGGGCTGCTTTGTATCGCAGTGGTGCGCCCGCCTCGTATTTCTAATTTTACAGATTTTGCGCCGCTGGAATGTATGGAGGAGGTCTCTCTGCAGTATGTATCCGATCCGGATGAAATAAGAGAGCCGGATGCCATTCTTCTGCCGGGAAGCAAAAATACTATGGAAGATATGCTGTGGCTGCGTCAGAGCGGCATGGAGGCGAAGATCCTGCAGCACGCGAAAAGAGGCGGCGTGGTGTTTGGCATATGCGGCGGATACCAGATGCTGGGCAAAACCATTGCAGATCCAAACGGGGTGGAGAGACAAGGCGAAGTAAAAGGGATAGGACTGCTTCCCGTCCATACCGTATTTACAAAGGAAAAGAAAAGGACGAGGGTACAAGGCAGAGTGTTGAAGCCGGGCGGTGAGTTAAAAGGCATGGAGGGCGTCTGGGTGGAAGGCTATGAGATCCATATGGGGACCACGATCCTGGAAGAAGGAGGGAGCGCTCTCCTTTCTATACAGGAGCAGACAGAAGAGAGGAGCGTGCGGGCAGAGCTTCTGGACGGCGCACAGGCAGGGAATGTATATGGATGTTATATACACGGTTTTTTTGACAGCAAAGAGGCAAGCCATAGTTTTATCGCAGCGCTTCTTAAGAAGAAGGGATACAGCGCAGACTGCGTAAAAGCGGTGGACCGAAAGGAATATAAGGAAAGGCAGTACGATCTTCTGGCGGACATCCTGCGTGAGAATCTGGATATGCAGGCAATTTATGAAATGATAGAGAAAGGAAATAAGATGCCATGTCAATAGTCAGGATAGGAAGCAGACAGAGCAGGCTTGCCGTCATACAGGCAGAAATCGTAAAGCAGCAGATCGAGCGTGCGCACCCGCATGTAAGAGTAGAGATCATCACCATGAAAACAACAGGGGATAAGATCCTGGATAAGAGCCTTGCGGCGATCGGCGGAAAAGGTCTGTTTGTGAAAGAACTGGATAAGGCGCTTCTGAACAAGGAGATCGATCTTGCCGTGCACAGTTTGAAGGATGTGCCGATGGAGACAGATGAACGGCTTCCGATCCTTGCCTGCACAAAGCGGGAAGACGTAAGAGACGTGCTGCTCTTAAAGAGGGGAAGAACAGAAGCAGATCTAAAGAAGGAAGGGGCGGTCATCGGAACTTCCAGCAGAAGACGCGCTCTGCAGTTTGAAAAGCTGTATCCACAGTGCCGGTTTGCGGGGATCAGGGGCAATGTACAGACCCGTCTTTCTAAATTGGAAGAAGGAGAGTATACGGCAACTGTCCTTGCGGCGGCAGGGCTTGCCAGGCTTGGGATGGAGGATATCATCGACAGGTATTTCACCGTGGAAGAGATCCTTCCGGCAGCAGGACAGGGGATCTTAGCCATCCAGGGCAGGTACGGTGAGACGTATCCGTATTTGGAAGGAGTCCGGGATGAAGAAGCCCAGATTGCGGGCAGGGCAGAGAGAGCTTTCGTAAAAGCGCTGAACGGCGGCTGCACATCTCCGGTCGCCGCATATGCCCGGATAAAGCAGGAAATGATGGAATTAAGAGGCCTCTATTATGAGGAGGGACAGAAGGAGTATAGGGTGGATGTGATCACCGGAGACAAAGAGCAGGCAGAAAAACTGGGGATAAGCCTTGCAGAAAAAATGAAGAAGGAGGCAGGCAGATGACGCAGCAATTAAAACAGACCGAGATTGGCAAAGTCTGGCTCGCCGGGGCGGGACCGGGCGATTTAGGACTTCTCACAGTCAAGACAGCGCAGCTTATAAAAGAGGCAGATGTGATCGTTTATGATGCTTTGATCAGTGCGGAGATCCTGACGCAGATACCGGCACAGACAGAGAAAGTACATGTGGGCAAACGTTCCGGGAATCACCTGGTTCCTCAGGAGGAGATCAGTAAGATCTTAGTGCGGGAAGCCAGGAAAGGGAAAAAGGTACTTCGCTTAAAAGGGGGAGATCCTTTTGTGTTTGGACGCGGGGGAGAAGAATTAGAAGTGCTTGTAAAAGAGCAGATTCCCTTTGAGGTAGTCCCTGGTGTCACATCCTGTACGGCTGTTCCGGCTTATGGCGGGATACCGGTCACACATAGAGACTGCACATCTTCATTTCATGTCATAACAGGGCATGCAAGGAAGGATGGTTCCTGTCGGATAGATTTTCCTTCTTTGGCCCGTCTGGATGGGACCTTGCTCTTTCTCATGGGAATGGCCCGGCTTGGATGGATCGTAAAAGGGCTTTTAGAGGCAGGCATGAAAGAATCTACGCCGGCGGCGGTGTTAGAAAAAGGGACGACAGCGAAACAAAGAAAAGTGCTCGGCACACTTCAAGATATCGAGAAGAAAGCAAAGCAGGCTAAGATACAGCCTCCCGCTATCATTTTGGTAGGCGCGGTGTGCGGATTCTCTTCTGCATTTGCGTGGGCAGAGAAAAGAAGTCTTGGAGGAAGGCAGTTCCTGACAACAAGACCGGTGCAGAACAGCTCCATCCTTGCAAAGCGGCTACGTGATCTGGGGGCGCAAGTGATCGAACTGCCTGCTATACGCACGGAAGAAATCTCACCGAACGAGGCATTTGACTGTGCGCTTCAAAAAATAGGCACGAGAGGGAAGGAGGAGTGGATGGTCTTTACCAGTCCCGTGGGTGTTTCTGCCTTTTTTGCAC
This sequence comes from Mediterraneibacter sp. ICN-202921, assembly GCF_037890075.1. Lineage (NCBI taxonomy): Bacteria > Bacillati > Bacillota > Clostridia > Lachnospirales > Lachnospiraceae > Mediterraneibacter > Mediterraneibacter sp. ICN-202921. The sequence continues at coordinate 33,542 of NZ_JBBKBE010000011.1, forward strand.
AGCTTCGCAAGAGAAAGATGGATATCCGTACATTTTTGTGCCGCGAATCCCAGATCAAGATAGCGGCGATTGGTTCCGCCACCGCGGCGGCGCTTTGTGAAGTCGGTTTCTTTGCCGACCTGGTGCCAAAGATCTATAATGCAGAAGAATTAGGACGGATGTTGGCAAAGCAGGCGAAACCGGGAAGTTATATCACCATTTTCAGGGCCGAAGAAGGCTCTCCGCTGCTTGCGCCGCCCTTGTATGAGGCAGGACTTTTTGTGGAAGATGTGGCGTTGTATCGTACCTGTATACAAAAAGAGGAGGCATGGAGAGAGAAGATCAGTTCTATGCTGGAAAGCGGGGAGATCGATGCGGTGACATTTACGAGCGCGTCTACTGTGAAAGGGTTTGTTCAGGCGATGGAAGGATGCTCGTTTTCCGGGATACAGGCAGTCTGTATCGGCGAGCAGACCGCGCAGGAAGCAAGAAAATACGGCATGCAGACAGAAGTAGCGGCCGTGGCCTCCATGGACGGGATGGAAGAACTGATCCTTAAGAAATACGGCGGCAGATAAGGAGTACGTATGGCAGTCTATACAATAAAAAGAATCGCAGTGGGGCTTTTTTCCCTGTTTGTCCTGGCTACCGTGACATTTGCTCTGACACGTGCCATGCCGGGCAGTCCTTTTGAAAGTGGGAATGTGCCGGAATCTGTGAGAGAAGCGATGGAAGAAGAATATGGTCTGCATGAGGCGCCTTTGGAGCAGTATAAAACCTATATGTCGAATCTGCTGAAAGGAGACTGGGGCATTTCCTATAAACAGCAGGGAGTGACGGTATCCAGTATCATTGAGCGCGCGGCTCCGGTGACAGCCTCTTTGGGACTTGCAGCTGTGCTTGCGGCGGCAGTTGTGGGAACTTTGGCAGGTATCTGGGGGGCGCTGTCTAAAAATAAGATCGCCCGGTTCTTTTTTTCAGGCGGCACCCTTCTTGGAGTAGGGAGCCCGAATTTTGCAGTGGCGCTTCTGTTGCTGCTTATATTTGGCGTGACGCTCAAATGGTTCCCTGTCACAGGTCTTATATCGCCCGTGCACTATGTGCTGCCTGTACTTAGTCTTGCTATCTATCCGACGGCGGTAACGGCGGAAATGGTCAGGCAGGCTGTACGGGAAGAACTGAAAAAAGAGTATGTCGTCCTTGCAAGGGCAAAAGGCATGAAGTTTTGGCAGGTGATTGTTTTTCATGTGCTGAAAAATGTCTGGATCCCGGTGTTAAATTACTTGGGACCCATGTCTGCTTTTCTTCTGACCGGGAGTTTCGCAGTGGAGAGTATCTTTACGATACCGGGGCTTGGCAGGGAGTTTGTCAGTTCTATCATGAACAGAGACTACACGCTGATCATGGGCCTGACCGTCTTTATGGGAAGCGTCGTGATCGGGATGAACCTTTTGACAGATCTGCTCTGTGCATGGCTGGATCCGAGGATAAGAAACACATATCTGGAGAAGAGGTGAGAAGATTGAACAGAAAGAAAAACATTGGCTTCTGTCTGGGTATTGTGCTTCTGCTGTGCTGGACGGCAGCAGCGTTGTTTGTGCCTGTATTTTCATCCTATACGTATACAGACATTGATGCGAATATACAGAACCAGGGAAGTTCGATTCTGCATTTGTTCGGGACAGATAAGTTTGGACGGGATATTTTTGTGCGGGTGTGGTATGCGGCCCGGATCAGTCTTCTTGTAGGGGCTGCCGGGGCATTTATCAATGGAAGCTTAGGTATCCTGTATGGAAGCATTTCTGGATATATAGGGGGAAAAGTGGATTTTATCCTCATGCGCATCGCAGATATTATCGCTTCAGTCCCGTCTCTTTTATATGTGATCCTGCTCACTTTGGTTATGGGAGCGGGAGCAGAGAGTATCATTGCGGGGATATGTGTGGCAGGATGGATCGACGTGGCGAGGATCGTACGGGGGGAAATACTGCGGGAAAAGGACAGAGAGTATATACAGGCGGCAAAGATGGAGGGGATTCCAGCTTTTCGCATTTTATCGGTGCACCTGCTCCCTAATGTGGCGGGACCGATCCTTGTCAGTTTGACGTTTCTTGTTCCCCAGGCAGTTTTTACAGAGGCGTTTTTAAGCTTTTTGGGAGTAGGGATCGCCCCGCCTGCGGCAAGTTTAGGTGTGATGATTCAGGAAGCCAAGAGTCAGCTGCGGCTGTATCCGTATCAGATGGTGTATCCTATATTGATTTTGTGTATATTGATCCTGGCGTTTCATTTGATCGGACGTGGGATGGAAACAGTATACCGGGAAAAAACAGGAAGGTAGACGAAAGATGAGCCTGCTTGAAGTAGAAAAATTAGAGGTACAATATGATAAAGACGGAAAGAAAACAGAGGCGGTCAAAGGACTTTCCTTTACTATAGAAGAAGGAGAGATCGTAGGGATCGTAGGCGAATCGGGCTGTGGAAAAAGTTCTGCCATGCGTGCGCTGATGGGACTGCATACAGAGACAGCAAAAGTATCTTGTAAGCGGCTTTGCTTTCAGGGAAAGGAAGAATCGGTCTGGGCAGAAAAAAAGCAGGTCCCCAAGGGAATGGCAATGATTTTTCAGGATCCCTTTTCGTATCTGAATCCTACAATAAAAATCGGAGAACAGATCGCCCAGGCGGTACGTGCCCATGAAGGGGGCAAAAAGAGGCAGGTAAAGCAGAGAGTATGTGAATTATTAGATATGGTAGGGATCCGCAGCCCTAAGAAGCGCTTGCGGCAATATCCTCATGAACTTTCCGGGGGCATGCGCCAAAGGGTCGTGACAGCTATCGCGCTTGCCTGCAGACCCAGGCTGATCATTGCGGATGAGCCGACGACGGCGCTGGATGTGATCGCGCAGGGACAGATGATCGGACTGCTGAAAAAAGTGGCAAAGGAGACGAAGGCTTCCGTATTACTTGTCAGCCATGATTTTGCTGTGATCGCTTCCATGTGTGAACGAGTGTATGTAATGAAAGAAGGTTCTTTTGTAGAAGAAGGGACGACAGAAGAAGTTTTTTATGAACCGAAAAATCCCTATACAAGAGAATTTTTACAATATATAAAGGAACCAAGGAGAAAAGAGCGTAAGAAGGCAGAAGAAAAAGAAGCTCTTTTAAGGCTGGACTCTGTTGCGAAGCTGTATCCGGACAGACGAGCAAAAAGAAGAACCGGGGAAGAAGGCGTGCGGGACATATCCTTTACCATACGAGCCGGAGAGACATTCGGTCTGATCGGAGAGAGCGGCTGTGGGAAAAGTACGCTGGCAAAGTTGATCACCGGGCAGAAAAAACCAGACAGAGGAGCCATATATTATCAAACGCTGCGAGTAGACGCGCTGCCAAAGAAAAACCGCAGAGAATGCCTGGAGAAGATCCAGATGGTATTTCAGGATCCATACGCGTCCCTTAATCCTAAAATGACGGTAGGAAAGGCGCTTCTAGAAGCCTTTCACGCAGACATAAGAAAAAAGGAAGGACTGGAAGCATGCAGGAAAAAAGTGGAGGAGATGCTGGTATGTGTGGGACTTTCTCCACAGGATGCAGGAAAATATCCGGAAGAATTCTCCGGAGGACAAAGACAGCGTATCGGGATCGCACGGGCGTTGATACGAGATCCTGAAATCCTGGTCTGCGACGAGGCAGTGTCTGCGCTGGATGTTTCTATACAGGCGCAGATCTTAAGAGTATTAGAAGATCTGCAGAAGAAAATGCGGATCGCCTGCCTGTTTATCTCGCATGATCTCCATGTGATCTATCAGATCAGCCAGAATGTAGGCGTCATGTATCTTGGCAGTCTGGTGGAATATGGACAGACAAAGGATATCCTTTCGGATCCCTGGCATCCGTATACAAAAGAACTGTTAAAAGCCAATCCGGAGCCGGATCCGAAAAAAGCACGGAGGAAAAAATATACCATATTCCGTGAGAAAAAAGAGTGGACAGGAAAGGGATGTCCGTATCTGGAACAGTGCGGTTACAAGATGGAACGCTGTGAAAAGGAGAGTCCGCCCAGGTATTGTTTTGGAAACAGAGAAGTGGCCTGCTTTTTGTATTCTGAAGAACACAGAAAAGGAAATAAGGACGTGCCCATGACAGCGCAGATTTGAAAGGATAAAGATGAAGAAACGATTTGTTGCATATATAGGCCTGCTTTGTATGTTCGCGGCTATCTTTGGTGCCGGGTGTATACAGACACAAAAACTTCCAAAAACAGAAGGCAAAACGATCACGGTGGCGGTAAGCAGCGATACGGGGTCTATGGATCCGTCCGGTTCGATCGCGCTGACCTTTCTTACGTACAGTGCGGCAGCATTGGATGAACTGGTGACCTTTGACGAAGAAGGAGAAATCGAGTACCGTGCTGCCGAAAGTTATGAGGTAAATGAAGAAAAGACGGTGTGGACATTCCATCTGCGCAAAAATGCCTGCTGGTCCGACGGAAGTCCGGTGACGGCAGAAGATTTCCTAAATACCATGACCCGTGCCCTGGATCCGGCAAGCGGGAGCGGATATGTCAGTTATCTCTTCCCCATAGAGAATGCGGAAGCGATCTACCATGGAGACAAGCCGGCAGAAAGTCTGGGAGCAGAGGCGCCGGATGCACATACACTGATTTTTAAGTTAGAAAAACCATGCGCATATTTTCTGGACCTGCTCCGTCTTCCAGTCTATATGCCGTCCTGTGCAAAGTATGCAGATTCGGTCCAAAGCGGGTGGGATAAACAGGTGGATGTCAGTCTTTCAAACGGTCCTTTCTATCTTGCCGAGTATGAGCCGAAACAGTACATGGTATTGAAGAAAAATGAACAGTACTGGAATAAAGATGCCATTCACCTGGACAGTATCGTGTACCGTTTCTTTGACGACCAACAGTCTATGGCGAATGCTTATGAGACAAACGAGGTAGATATAGCTGCCTCTCTGAACTCCAGTGTGATGGAGCTGTATGAAGGCAGACCAGAGCTTATGGTGACAGAACTGATCGCGACGCGGTATATCTATCCGAATCTGGACGTGGAACCCCTGGGAGACGTGCGGGTGAGAGAAGCTCTCAACCTGGCTATAGACAGGGAAGAACTGTGTAAGATCGTGGGAAAAGATGTAAGTCCGGCGTATAATCTGGTGGCCAAATATCTTGTAGACAAAACAACGGGAGAATATTTTGCCGAGGAAGAGGCGCCGCCTTTTACGGAAAATGTAGAAAGGGCAAAACAACTTCTTGCTGAAGCCGGATATCCGGACGGAGAGGGTTTTCCTGTACTGACATATAAATATCCGACGCTGGAAATGGATGCAGATACGGCGCAGGTCATCCAGGCACAGTTAAAAGAAAATCTGCACATTGATATAAAGCTTGTTCCCCAAGAACTGCAGACGAACTATGCGGATCGGCACGCAAAGGATTTCGAGTTGTGCCGGATGAACTGGACAGCGGACTTTGCGGATCCGTATACCTATTTGTCTATGCTGCTTTCCAACAGCACGTATAATTGCAGTAATATACAGGATGAGAAGTATGACGCGCTTGTGCGGGAATCAGAGACGGAATTGGACGCAAACAAGCGTTTTTTACTTCTGCATGAGGCAGAGCAGTATGCAGTGGGGGAACAGTTTTATGTGATCCCGCTGTATGGGATGAAAAGCTGTAATCTGGTGGATACGGATATAACCGGAATCCGGCAGATTCCCGCGAGCGGAGCTTTGGAATACAGATATGCGGATGTAAAAGGAAGATAAAAAGTGCATATGTCCACAGACATACGAAAAAGAAGGAAAAGAGGACAGATATGTTTTATGTCATTACAGGCGGAAGCGGCAGCGGAAAGTCAGAATATGCGGAGAATCTGATACAGAGATTAAGCAAAGAAGATCCTAAGAGGAAGCTGTACTACTTTGCTACGATGGTTCCCTGCGGGGAGGAGACACAAGAAAAGATCAGGAGGCATAAGCGTCTGCGCGCCGGGAAAGGTTTCTCTACGATAGAGTGCTATACCGGACTCAAAGAGGCAGTAGAAAACTTAAAAAGAGAGCAGACGGAGAAACCTTATGTGCTTCTGGAATGTATGTCAAATCTGGCCGCAAATGAGTTATACATGGAAGAAGGAGCGAAACAGTATGCTGTGCGTGAAATACTGGAGGGAATCGAAATACTGCAAAAATGGTGCAGGCACCTGGCAGTAGTGACAAATGAGATTTTCTCAGAGACAGAGCGATATACGGAGGAGATGCAGGCATATAAAAAAGTGCTGGGAGAGATAAATTGCCAGATGACAAGAAAGGCAGATCACGCTGCGGAGATCGTATATGGTATCCCGGTTTGTATAAAAGGGACTCTCCCCGAAAGAGAAGAACAAAGAAAGGAAACGGAACAGATGAAGCTGATCATCGGAGGCGCTTTTCAGGGAAAAAGAGCTGCCGCGGAAGAATTATATCCCGATCTTGCCTGGTGTGACGGGAGAACTTGCAGCCGGGACGATATGTACACCTGCCAGGGGATCTTTCATTTTGAGACGTATATTCGGCGTCTGCTAAAAGAGGATCCGGCACTGGATCCCGAAATATTTACAGACAGTATAGTGAAACGGAATCCTACCCTGGTGGTCGTCAGCGGGGAGATAGGTTGCGGACTTGTCCCGGTGGATGGCTTTGACAGACTCTACAGGGAGAAAACAGGGCGGATATGTACGTGCATTGCAAAGCGGGCGGCATCCGTTATCCGCGTCGTATGCGGACAAAAGATCGTACTGAAGCAGGAGAAAGGAGCAGAAAAATGCAGATAGAGTTAGAAAGGATACTTCCATCGGAGATTGAAAAGAAGAGCTTTGAGATCATCACGAAGGAACTGGGAAATAAAAAACTGGTGCCGGGGACAGAACCTATCGTAAAACGCTGTATCCATACCAGTGCGGATTTCGAATATGCGGATACCCTGTTGTTTTCGGAAGGAGTGGTGGAAAAAGCACTCCATGCAGTGCGAAACGGCGCATGTATCGTGACAGATACACAGATGGCAAAAGCAGGCATTAATAAGAAGAAACTGGCAGAGTATGGAGGAGAAGTCTTCTGCTTTATGTCAGACGAGGATGTGGCGAACAGGGCAAAAGAGGAAGGTGTCACACGAGCCAGTATTAGTATGGAAAAAGCGGCGGCTCTTGATAAACGACTAATCTTTGCCGTAGGAAACGCGCCTACGGCGCTCATCCGTCTCTATGAACTGATACAGGAAGGAATAGTCAAGCCAGAATTGATCATTGGTGTGCCGGTCGGTTTCGTCAATGTAGTACAGTCTAAGGAGTTGATCCTGTCTTTGCCGGATACGCCTTACATCGTGGCACGGGGGAGAAAAGGCGGCAGCAATATAGCAGCCTGTATCGTAAATGCGCTGCTGTATATGTGATATCGTCTTGCACGCAGAGAGGAGAAGAACATGTATTTTCCATTGTTTGTAGATATATCAGAAAAAAGAATATTGGTGGCGGGCGCAGGAAAGATCGCGGCACGCCGGGTGGAGACCCTTTCCATGTTTGCGTCCCGGATCACAGTGGTGGCGCCTTACGTATGCCGGGAGATCGAAAGGCTGGAACAGACAGGAAAGATATGCTGTATGCGCCGTGTATTTCAGGATGTTGATCTGGAAGGAAAAGAGATCGTCTTAGCGGCAACAGATCGGGAAGACGTTAATCTGCATATATGGGAAGAATGCAAAAAAAGAAAAATACTGGTCAATATATGCGACAGAAAAGAACTATGCGATTTCTATTTTCCAAGCATCGTGCAAAAAGAGGAAGTCGTGATCGGTCTGAATTCTTCTGGCAGATCACCTGGAAAGGTCAAAGAAATACGAAAGAAAATAGAAAATTTATAAAAGAGATATAAAGTATTATAAAATAAGTGATAAAGTCACTGACAGTCAACTCCTGTTCTGCTAAAATACAGACAGTTACTTGTTAACAGAGCATATAAGAAAAGCAGAACATATAAGGAGGCAAATGCGATGACGATAGAAAGATATTATGTACTGATAAATAGTGGGATCGGCAGAAAATTGAAAGAGATCATAAATGGATGGATCCCCGGCCTTATAAAGGAACCTGTGCCCGTGCGGGTCCCGGTAAGAAGAATGTATAGAGAGAACAGAAAATAATGAACAAGGAAGGGAGAATATGTGCAGTGCATGTATTCTCCCTGTTTTATATTAATTATATGAAATTTCTCTAAACACAATCTTAATATACGTGCGTATAATATTATCACTGTCTTAATAGAAAAATGGGTATGATAGAAGCAGATAAAGAAAGGGAAACAGTTTTTAAGAAGGTGATGATATGTTGACAGATCTTTTGCTTGGTATCATCGTGACCGGCGGCATGCTGTATGGACTGTATTTAATGCGTCAGTTAGATGACTGGAGAATGCAGGAACAAGAGTTAAAGAAAAAAGAAGAAATAAAGCGCAGGACAGCTATCGTATTCGGCATGAAGGAGAAGAAGGAACTTACAGATTGGTTTGAAAAGGTAGGTGTAGAGACCGTCTGGATAGAAGGCATTTATGCACAACCAAGGCTGGATCATGTGTGCTGTGTGATTGCGGCAGGAGAGGCAGATATTGATAATCTCTCTGTTTTAAATCTGTTCCGGCAGATGTATCCGCAGGCAGAGACATTTGGTGTGTGCAATGAAAGAGCAAACAGAAAGCTGTATAAACAGGCGGGGTTTACGGTTTTTTGTCATCAGGAAGAACTCCTGCAGCGGCTGGAACTTTTGCTTATGGAACATGAGGCAGGTGTGGCATAATGGGCAGAATGGAAAAACGGCTGACACAGACACAGATGATCGTGATAGGATACGTGCTGATCATTGTGACAGGGACACTTCTTTTGATGCTTCCGGCGTCCACTCGGGAAGGGGTATTTACCTCTCCGGTGGATGCTTTATTTACGGCAACTTCAGCTTCATGTGTGACAGGGCTTATTATTGCAGATACATTTCAGTACTGGTCAGTGTTCGGGCAGTGTGTGATATTGCTGCTGATCCAGATCGGCGGTCTGGGTTTTATGACGATCGGTGTCTTCTTTGCCATTATATTGAGAAGAAAGATCGGACTGTGGACAAGAGGGACATTGCAGGAAAGTGTCAATATCATGCAGGTAGGAGGGATTGTCCGTCTTGCCAAGAAGATCATTGCAGGAACGTTGTTTTTTGAAGGAACAGGCGCCTTGCTTTTATCCTGGCGGTTCAGCAAGACTATGGAACTGGGCAAAGCGGTATATTTTGGAGTCTTTCATGCTGTATCTGCATTTTGCAACGCGGGGTTTGACCTTATGGGAGAGAATGGAGTATATTCTTCTTTTACGACGTATTCCAAAGATTGGGTTGTCAATATAGTTTTGATGCTGCTTATCATAATCGGCGGGATCGGTTTTTTCGTCTGGAACGATATTTCTATTCATAAGTTTCATTTCCGAAAATACAAGCTGCATACGAAGATTACCTTGCTTGTGACAGTTGTATTAGTTTTCGGCGGCGCGGCGCTTCTGTTTATATTTGAACAGGAAAATACGATACAGGGGAGACCCATTGGCGAACAGATCTTATGCTCTTTGTTTGGGTCTGTGACTGCGCGGACTGCCGGATTTAATACAGTGGATACAGCGGCATTGACAGACAGCAGTAAAATACTTACTATAATATTAATGTTCATCGGCGGAAGTCCGGGGTCTACGGCAGGAGGCATCAAGACAACGACATTTGTGGTGTTGCTTGTGTATATCCACGCAAATCTCCGGCAAAAGCATGATTGCAATGTCCTGGGCAGAAGGTTGGATGACGGAGCGATCCGCAAGGCGAGTACGGTGATGAGCATACATTTGTTTTTATCTGTGCTGGCAGTTCTGATCATTGTTACGATCCATGGTATTGATGTGACTGATGTAGCGTTTGAAGTTGTTTCCGCCATGGGAACGGTAGGAATGTCTACGGGGATCACAAGAGAATTAGGAGTGATCGCGAAATTGGTATTGATTTTTTTGATGTACTGCGGAAGAGTGGGAAGTATGACATTTGCTCTTTCCCTGCGTGGACACAAAGTCGAAGCGCCTGTCAGAGAACCGGCAGAACAGATTATGATAGGATGATATACATTCCTTTTATAAGGATATGAGGAGGAAAGAATATGAAATCGGTTTTGATCATAGGACTTGGGAGATTGGGACATCACCTCTGTGTCAATATGTCCCGTCTGGGCAATGAAGTGATGATCGTGGATGAAGATGAAGAAAGCATGCAGGATCTGCTTTCACATGCAGTCATGGCGAAAGTTGGAGATTGTACGAAAGAGGATGTATTAAAAAGTCTGGGTGTGGGGAATTTTGATATTTGTTTTGTATGTATCGGTTCCAATTTCCAGAGCAGTCTGGAGATCACGAGTCTTTTAAAAGAGATGGGCGCCAAGTATGTTGTCAGCAAAGCGAACCGTGACATTCAGGCAAAATTTTTGCTGCGAAACGGTGCGGACGAGGTGATCTATCCGGACAGGGATGTAGCAGAAAGACTTGCGGTTAAGCACAGTGCGAACCATGTGTTTGACTATATTGAACTGACGGAAGGATATTCAATCTTCGAGATTCCCCCGATGAAGAGTTGGGTGGGAAAGAGTATACGGCAGCTCGCTATCCGTTCCGCCTATCATGTCAGTGTTCTCGGAATCAAGGCAAATGGGCATTTGCAGCTTTTGCCGCAGTCGGATCGGATACTGGAAGAAAAGGATCATCTGATGGTTGTTGGACTGAAAAAAGATATTGACCGGATATTGGAAAATATCTGACAGGAGGAAAGTGTGGAAAAGGCAGGAAGGATTCTCAAACAAGCAGGTATATATAAGAGACTTGTCTACATATTGCGGACTGTACTGATCGTACTGTCCGCCAGTTTTGTCTGTCTGCTGTTAAATCGATTTGGTATAGAAAAAGAAAATGGTCTGATGATTTTTCTGGTAGGTGTACTGTTGATCAGTGCTTTTACAGAAGGATATAAATATGGGATGATCGGGGCTATTGTCAGTGTGATGATGTTTAATTATTTTTTTACTGTCCCGGTGCATACATTTGCGATCAGGAATCCAAATGATGTGGCGCTGCTTGTGTTTTTTCTGATCGCTGCCTGCATTTCTTCGAGTTTGACCGTACGTTTTCAGAAACAGCTTCTGATCTCACAGAGAAATGAGCAGACTGCTCTTAGGCTGTCAGAAATGTCAGAGAAATTTATCAATGTTACGGGGAAAGAAAATATTATCCGTTTGGGGGAAAAATATGTTCAGGAATATACCGGATATGTATGTGTGGTAGAAGAAAAGGGGAAAGCGGATGCCAGAGGAAACTATCTTCTGTTTCCGATAGGAGGAATATTGCGGCAGCAGGGCATACTAAAAGTATTTAATAACAGACAGGGACTGCATCCTGAGCAGGAAATGCTGATCAAGGCTGCCGCTAATCAAATGGGGATCGCCCTGGATCGTGAGATGATCTATGCGCAGCAGGAGCAGACACGGTTAGAAGTAGAACGGGAACACATGAAAGGCAGTATGCTGCGCAGTATTTCCCATGATTTTAGGACGCCGCTTACAGGGATCATCGGAGACTGCGGTCTGATATTAAACGGATATGGCCAGGAAGAAAGAAAACAGAAAAAACTTGTCCGTGATATTATGGAACAGGCGATCTGGCTGAATAAGATGATGGAAAATATTTTGAGTATGACAAAGATTGAAAGCGGGGCGCAGTTTATAGAGACAAGTCGGGAGGTAGTGGATGATCTTGTCTATGAGGCGGAAAAACACATTATCGGGCTGAAAGAACACAGAGACTTTTGTAATTCGCTTCCGAAAGGTGTGATCACTGTACAGGCGGATGGGAAAATGATCATACAAGTATTAGTCAATCTTTTGGATAATGCCATGAAACATACGGAGGAAGGTGGAAAGATCAGCCTGCATGTATTCTTTCGGAAAGGCAGGGCATATTTTATCGTGGAAGATGACGGCAAAGGGATAGAAGAAGGAATGGAAGAAAAGATTTTTGAAGAGTTTGTCTCCATTTCAGAAGGCAACGGGCAGGAGAAGAATAGCGCAGACCGAAAGAGAGGGATCGGACTGGGACTTGCCATATGTAAAGAGGTCGTCAGAGCCCATGGCGGGAAAATATGGGCAGAGAACCGTACGGAAGGCGGAGCAAGATTTACATTTTGGCTGAACGCAGAACAGGTAGGGTAAAATGGAAGAAAAAAAACATATTTTAATTGTAGAGGATGACAAATATATCGTGAATTTCTTATCTATGTCTTTGAAAGAAGAAGGTTATGGATATGATACCGCTGGGACTTTGAAAGAGGCCATCAGTCTTTTTTATGCCAACCGGCCGGATGTGGTGCTTTTAGACCTGGGGCTTCCCGACGGAGACGGAATGGAAGCACTTAAAAATATCCGTGAGATAGCGGACACGCCGGTTATCGTAGTATCGGCAAGGCAGGAGGAACAAGATAAGATACAGGCGTTAGATGAGGGCGCGGATGATTATGTGACAAAGCCTTTTTATATGGGAGAGCTGTTGGCAAGGATACGTGCTTCTATACGCAGAAAAGAGAAAAGAGCAGCAGTGGAGGAAACAGTTTTTAGCAAAGATACACTGACAGTAGATTATGAGAAACGTATGGTGACAGTAAATGGCGAAGAAGTACATTTGACACCGATCGAATATAAGATCCTGCTCCTTTTGATCGAAAACAGGGGAAAAGTATTGACGCAGAACTATATATTAAGAGAGATATGGGGATACAGCCAAGGAGTGGAAGCAGGGACACTCAGAGTGTTTATGGCGACACTCAGAAGAAAGATAGAAGAAAATCCTTCGGAACCTAAATTTATCCTTACAGAGGTGGGGGTAGGATACCGTTTTCAGGCATAAAAATATAGGATGTTTTATAAAAAAGCAGCACATGGACAGCTTTGCTGTGCTTGGAATCATGTGCTGCTTTTCTTTGTGAGAGCCTGCAAAATGTATGGAATCTCTCTTGAATCTGAAAAAATCTGATAGTCCGGTTCTCGTATATCCTCCAGATAATGCGCATCTGAACTGCTGATCATGCGGCAGCCTAAGAAATAGGGATGCTGTTTTTGTATGGTATGGAGATTCCGAAAATCGTGGATCTCTGCGCATGTAAAGGTACTGTCAGGTGGAACAAACCCCAGATTTGAGAGCAAACTGGTAGAAGCTTTGTCAATGTGTGCGGGATACGCTATGCCGCCATAGGAAGATACGAGAGAAAATGTTTCGTCAAAAGCGATATCCGTAGCATTGATCAGAAGTTTTTTGACCGTGCCGATGACCGTGTCGGTCTCATCCATAATCTGCTGTCTGCCAAAGATACGCTCATCGTTTTCTATTGCCTGCAGCCGGTCATATACATACCGATCAAAAAGAAGCGCAGCCTCCAGTTCAGGAAACAGGCAGATCACATGCACCTCTTCCGCTGTACACAGCTCCATGCCAGGAATGACGATAACACCGTACTTTTGTCCATGGTATATGGCTGCAGGGCAGTTCTTACAGCTGTTGTGATCTGTAAGAGCAATGACATCCAGCCCTTTTACAGCCGCCATTCCTACGATATTGGCAGGAGTCATATCCTCATCGCCGCAGGGAGAGAGGCAGGAATGTAGATGAAGGTCATAGTAAAGCCCGTTCATGAGAGCCCGGCCTCATAAATCTCCAGTGCGATGTCAAACACAGGAAGCTGGGTGGACAACACCGTAATGCCTTCCTCCTCGGCTTTTGTCAAGGTCCCTTCATCCAAAGAGACGCCCTCTGCCAGGACGATACAGGACACATCGGCAAGGGAAGCGACGGCAAGAGTATTTTTGTTTCCCATGACAGTGACCCATACACTGTTTGCAGGAGCTTTGCCCATGGCGATACTCAAGAGATCACAGCAAAACACTTTGGAAACAGTGCGCTCCGGATCCCCCTTTGCCAAAAGAGTACATTCCGGCAGGGCAAGAATGGATTTGACTTTCATAGTTATTCCTCCTTTTTCGGTACGCCGAATTCCGAAAGTTCAGCAGTCAGTTTCTGGATATAGTCGCAGAGAAGCTGGGTGTTTTCATCCTGACAGTTTCCAGATAAATTTATAGATTTTGACAGATGCTCAATTTCTTTTGAAAGGCTGGAAATATGTTCCCTTAATACATAGATACAGTCATTGCTTGTAGCGGCGCCGCGCACGATGTCTTCGGCCAGTGTCTGACAGGTAGGCGCTCCGCAGGAACCACAGTCCAGTCCAGGAAATTTTTGCGTGAGTGCTTCTACTGTACTCATCATTTCCAGACTCTCTTTAAACGTATTGCCGAGACGGAATACAGGTTCATATTCTACATTATCATCCCAGTACAGATTGCCGGCTTCTGGTGTTGTGGCGAGATGACTGCGGGATACAGGCTGATATTTTAGGAGCCGTTTTGTTTTTGCCGTGGCAACATAGGCGTTTTCCACAGTCAGCGTTCCTCCTACGCAGCCGCCGCTGCAGGCGTTTAACTCGGCGAATTTCAGACCGTGTATTTTTTCGTCTTCCAGTGCTTCCAATACACGCAAGATATTGACGATCCCATCAGCGGCCAGATAATTGTCTGTCAGAAGCCCGCCGATCTCTCCACCGGAGTTGCCCCATCCGATCCCGATCCTTCCGGAAGCAGAAAGTGGTCTTAATTGGCTTTCATCCCGGCTCATAAGGGGCAAAAGGAGCGGATAGACATCTTTGATCGCAACGACCTTGTCGATATTGCTTTTGTCGATGCCTAAGGGAGCTTTTGCATAGGAGACTTTGGAAGGACAGGGGGAGATGAAAATAATTCCAATCTCTTTAGAAGGCAGTCCTGTCTTTTTCATGGCGCGCTTGCGTGCAATCTCCGCTGCGATTTCTACAGGAGGTTTGATCGGAAGCAGCCGGGGAATGAGAGAAGGAAATTTTACCCGTATCAATCGTACTACAGAGGGACAGGCGGAGCTGATAAAGGGTGCATCTTCTTCATGCGCTTGTATATACTCCCTGGATATTTCAGATACAAGCTCCGCCGCCGCGCTGACCTCGTATACATCATCGAAACCCAGACGGATCAAGGCGTTTAACACGATATCTACATTGGACAGATTATTGTATTGTGCGTACAGCGACGGCGCAGGCAGAGCCACAGTGTATTTGAAATCATTGATCACGGTAAGCGGATCATAGGCAGGGATCTTGGCATGGTGGGGACAGTAACGGATACATCTTCCGCAGTCAATGCAGAATTTATCAATGATATGCGCTTTTCCATTATGTACCCGGATCGCCTGTGTAGGACAATATTTAATACAGTTGATACAGCCTTGACAGGCAGCTTCGTCGAGACGTACAGAACGGATGAATTTATCCATCACAAGGTCCTCCTTCCTATAAAAATACTTTCATTGTGACCGTAGTCCCTACACCGGGCGTACTTTCTATCTGGAACTCATCAGAGAATTTTTTCATGTTCGGAAGTCCCATGCCGGCGCCGAAACCAAGGGAGCGTACCTCTTCAGGAGCTGTAGAATATCCTGCCTGCATTGCTTTGGCGATATCTTTGATACCGGGCCCCTGGTCGGAAAGAATCATTTCGATCACGGAATCAGAGATGGACACGGAGATCGTGCCGCCGTCAGCATGGATGACCATGTTGATCTCTCCTTCATACATGGCAATAGCCGTCTTGCGGATGGCTGTATCGTCCACGCCGAGCTGCTTTAGTTTGTTCTTTATGGAACTGCTCGCCTCCCCGGCACGTGTAAAGTCGTCGCCGGGGATTGTATATTGAAAAGTCAGCTTATCTTTCATCTTATGCACCTCCCCGTAATCCATGTTCGTACAGAATTCCGCAGGCGGTGAACATGAAATGTTCTGTCATCAGAAGCGCGATTTTTTTGCTGCGTGCCAGAGACAGAATATGTTCGTCAGGCTGCTTGCCGCGCACGAAGATGATACAGACGATATCCAGCATTTCTGCCGTCCGTACGACCTGCGGATTACATAATCCGGTGATCAGAACAGAACATTGACCGCAGAACGCAAGAACATCGCTCATCATGTCTGCGGAAAATACAAACTGGGCATCCAGATCTAAAAGTTCTTCTCCGAAAAGTAATTTGGCATCTAAAGCGGTCTGCATTTCTTTGATCGTCATAGATCGTTCCCCCTCACGTAAGAATAGAATACTTTTAGTATATCATTGGAAAGTATAATAAGCAATGCGGAGGATTGTGTAAAATAGATGTAAAAACATAAAATAAGAGCAAAGAAAGAGAAAAAATGTTGAAAAAATGAAAATGGTTCTCAAAAATATTGGTAAAATCTTATAAAAAAATGAAAATAAACTGCTGGAAGTTTATTATATATTGTGTTAATATATAGTCAATGTAGCTCTAAACGCAGAAATGGAGGTTGAAGAATGCTTGAAAAAAAGGAGACTGTTCCGTTTTCCGGAACAAAGGAACAAGAAGAATCACTGAGGAAGGTCATAGCCGAACTCAAAGATGAGAAAGGCGCCCTGATGCCGATCTTACAGAAAGCCCAGGACATATACGGCTATCTTCCCCTAGAGGTGCAGAGGATGATTTCGGATGAAACAGGGATCCCAATGGAAAAGATTTATGGAGTTGCAACGTTTTATTCCCAGTTTACTTTAAATCCCAAAGGAAAGTATCAGATTTCTGTTTGTCTTGGGACAGCATGTTATGTAAAGGGGGCTGGCGATATTTATAATGCCCTGATGGAAAAACTTGGGATCGTTGGCGGAGAGTGCACACCGGACGGGAAGTTTTCTCTGGACGCATGCCGTTGTGTAGGGGCGTGCGGTCTTGCACCTGTCATGATGATCAACGGGGAAGTGTACGGACGTCTGACGGTAGATGATATAGATGATATTCTGGCAAAATACGAATAAACTATGATGCCGGAAATTGCGATGCATATTCTGGATGTGGCGGAAAATTCGATCCGCGCCAAAGCCGCTTTAGTTGAAATTACTGTATCTGTCCAGCCGGGCGAAGATAGGCTGACTGTGCTGATTAAAGACGATGGGTGCGGGATGGATGCAGAACAGTTAAGACATGTGCAGGATCCGTTTTTTACGACCCGGAAGACAAGAAAGATTGGTCTGGGAGTGCCGTTTTTTAAGCAGGCGGCAGAGAGTACAGGCGGTACATTCAGGATAGAGTCAGAAAAAGGAAAAGGAACAACGGTAGAAGCGGTATTTATTCTGTCACATATAGACAGGATGCCTCTGGGAGATATAACTGCCACGATCCATACGCTGATCGTTTTCAATGAAACGACAGATTTCCTTTATACATATCAGTATAAAGACAGGCAGTTTATCCTGGATACAAGACAAATGCGAAAGATCATAGGAGACGATATCTCCTTTGCAGAGAAAGAAATATCTGCGTTTATAAAAGAATATCTGCAGATAAATAAAGAAGAGACAGATGACGGAGCGGATATTTGAGGCGGGAAAGACCGCAGGATCGAGAAAGAGAGGAAAGATATGAAAAGTCTGGAAGAATTACGCGCGATCAGAGAAAAAATGCAGGGAAAAGTAGGAGTACGCGCGGAGAACGAAAATCAGATCAGAGTGATCGTCGGTATGGCGACATGTGGGATTGCAAGCGGCGCAAGACCGGTTTTGAGCGCTTTATCCGATGCAGTCCAGGAAAAGGGGCTGTCTGAGAAGATCAGTGTGACACAGACAGGATGTATCGGTCTGTGTCAGTATGAACCAATTGTAGAAGTAATAGAACCTGGAAAAGAGAAGGTTACATATGTCAAGATGAATCCGGAAAAAGCGTTGGAAGTGTTCAGACTTCATTTAGAAGGCGGCCAGGTGGTGACAAAGTATACATTAAGCGCTGAGGAAAAAATGCGTAAGTAAAAAGGAGGCAGATCACATATGTATCGTTCACATGTATTAGTCTGCGGCGGAACCGGATGTACGTCTTCCGGAAGCCACAGGATTATAGAAAAATTGAAAAAAGAAATTGCGGCGCAGGGACTTTCCGAGGAAGTCGGCGTTGTACAGACGGGCTGCTTTGGGCTATGTGCCTTAGGACCGATCATGATCGTATATCCGGAAGGGGCTTTTTATTCTATGGTCAAAGAAGAGGATATCCCGGAGATCGTATCAGAACATTTGCTCAAAGGAAGAGTAGTTACACGTTTGCTCTATGATGAGACAACAAAGACAGATAAGATCATTCCCTTGAATGAAACGAATTTTTATAAAAAGCAGCATAGAGTGGCGCTGCGCAACTGTGGAGTCATCAACCCAGAGAATATCGAGGAATACATAGGAACAGGAGGATATGAGGCGTTGGGGATCGTCCTGACGGAGAAAAAGCCGGAAGATGTGATCCAGATCCTTTTGGACAGCGGCTTGAGAGGAAGGGGCGGAGCCGGCTTCCCGACCGGTTTAAAATGGAAGTTCGCGGCGGCAAATGATGCTGAACAAAAATACGTCTGCTGTAATGCGGATGAGGGGGATCCGGGAGCATTTATGGATCGATCCATTCTGGAGGGAGATCCCCATGCAGTGCTTGAGGCGATGGCGATCGCCGGATATGCGATTGGGGCATCCCAGGGGTATATATATGTGCGTGCGGAATATCCGATCGCAGTAAAACGGCTGGAGATCGCAATCGGCCAGGCGAGAGAATACGGACTGCTTGGAAAAGATATTTTCGGAAGCGGATTTGATTTTGATATAGAATTGAGACTTGGTGCAGGTGCTTTTGTCTGCGGCGAGGAGACGGCTCTCATGACATCCATCGAAGGCAACAGGGGAGAGCCAAGACCCCGTCCGCCGTTCCCTGCCTTAAAAGGTCTTTTCCAGAGACCGACTATATTAAACAACGTAGAAACCTATGCGAACATTCCGCAGATCATCGTAAAAGGCCCGGAGTGGTTTTCTTCCATGGGGACTGAGAAGTCCAAAGGAACGAAAGTATTTGCTTTGGGCGGAAAGATAAACAATACAGGGCTGGTAGAGATCCCGATGGGGACAACTCTGCGTGAGATCGTAGAAGAAATTGGCGGCGGCGTTCCAAATGGAAAGAAATTTAAAGCGGCACAGACCGGAGGACCATCCGGCGGCTGTATCCCGGCAGAACATTTTGATGTTCCCATTGACTATGACAACCTGCTGGCAATCGGTTCCATGATGGGCTCCGGCGGTCTTATCGTTATGGACGAAGATACTTGTATGGTAGATATAGCTAAATTTTTCCTGGAATTTACGGTAGAAGAATCCTGCGGAAAATGTACGCCTTGCCGGATCGGTACAAGACGTATGCTGGAAATCTTGGATAAGATCACAAAAGGGCAGGCGACCATGGAAGATTTGGATAAGCTGGAAGAACTCTGCGAACACCTAAAGACGAATTCCCTTTGTGCGCTTGGGCAGACAGCGCCGAATCCTGTGCTCTCTACGCTGCGTTATTTCAGAGAGGAGTATATCGCGCATATTGTAGATAAGAAATGTCCGGCAGGTGTATGTAAAGACCTTCTGCAGTATAAGATCGATGCGGACAAATGTAAAGGATGTACACTGTGTGCCAGAACTTGTCCTGCAGATGCGATCATCGGCAAGGTGAAGGAACCGCATATGATCAATCCTGAGAAGTGTCTGAAGTGTGGAGCTTGTATGGAAAAATGCCGTTTCGGTGCAATTTACAAAGAGTAATGGAGGCATAAGAAGATGGAAAATGTGAATTTAAAAATAAATGGCTTACAAGTCACTGCACCTGCGGGTTCTACGATTTTAGAGGCAGCGCGCGGTGCGGGGATAAAAATACCGACACTTTGCTATTTGAAAGAGATCAATGAAATCGGCGCCTGCCGTATGTGTGTGGTGGAAGTAAAAGGCGCAAGAAATCTGGTCGCAGCGTGTGTACATCCGATCAGTGAAGGGATGGAAGTACAGACGAATACGCCTCTCCTTAGAGAATCTAGAAAACGGACCCTGGAACTTCTGCTGTCCAATCACGATAAGAAGTGTCTGTCTTGCGTAAGAAGCGGACAGTGTGAACTGCAGGAATTGTGCCAGGAACTCGGTGTGACGGATGAAAACCATTTCGCCGGGGAGACGACACAATATGAACTGGACGACAGTGCAGTCCACATGATCCGGGATAATAACAAATGTATTCTGTGCAGAAGATGTTCTGCAGTCTGTGAGAAAGTGCAGACAGTCGGCGTGATCGGACCAAACAACCGAGGCTTTGCCACCTTTATCGGATCTCCGTTTAATATGGGATTAGGCGATACAAGCTGCGTATCCTGCGGACAGTGTATCGCTGCCTGCCCGACAGGAGCGCTCTATGAAAAAGACTCTATTGAGGATGTATTAAACGCGCTGGCAGATGAGACAAAGCATGTAGTTGTACAGCCTGCTCCTTCAGTACGCGCTGCGCTGGGAGAAGAATTTGGTTATCCGATGGGAACGGACGTGGAAGGAAAAATGGCGGCAGCTCTTAGGAGGATCGGATTTGACAAAGTATTTGATACAAACTTCAGTGCGGATCTAACGATCATGGAAGAAGCACATGAATTTTTAGATAGGGTGAAAAACGGAGGAGTCCTTCCGATGATGACTTCCTGTTCTCCCGGCTGGATCAAATACTGTGAGCATTATTATCCGGATCAGTTGGAACATCTGTCAAGCTGTAAATCACCGCAGCAGATGTTTGGGGCGATCACAAAAACATATTACGCGGAAAAAATGGGGATCGCGCCGGAAGATATCGTTTGTGTAAGCGTTATGCCATGTACGGCGAAAAAGTTTGAGATCGGAAGAGAAGATCAGAATGCAGCTGGAGTTCCGGACGTAGATATTTCTATCACGACAAGAGAGCTGGCACGCCTGATCAAAAAGCTGGGAATCGATTTTAGAAGCCTTCCGGATGAAGGTTTCGACGATCCGCTTGGCGAATCTACGGGCGCAGCCGTTATCTTTGGAGCAACCGGCGGCGTAATGGAGGCTGCTCTTCGTACTGCGGTAGAAGAACTTACCGGAGAAGAACTTGAAAAAGTGGAATTTGTGGAAGTACGCGGAACAGAAGGTATCAAAGAGGCGGTATATCATGTGGCGGGTATGGATGTGAAAGTGGCTGTGGCATCCGGTCTTAGTAATGCAAAGATTATTATGGATAAGATTCGTGCCGGAGAAGCGGATTATCATTTTGTAGAGATCATGTGCTGTCCGGGCGGTTGTGTAAACGGCGGCGGTCAGCCGCAGGTACATGCAGATGTCCGCAATTTTACGGATGTACGTGCGATCCGCGCGAAAGTGCTGTATGACAATGATAAGGCAAAGACACTGCGGAAATCTCATGAGAATCCTTCGATCAAGAGAGTGTATGAAGAATATCTGGGAGCACCAGGAAGCGAGAAAGCACATCACCTTCTGCATACTACCTATGTAAAGAGAACCATTAATTAGAAGATAAAGTTTAAAAGATCTGTCAGTAGGGCGCGGCTTTGACAAGCGGCGCCCTGCGCATATAATAGGCTGAAAAAGGAGTTTTGCAGTATGAGAGTAATAGACTTCAAAGACGCAAAGTGCCGGCATTGCTATAAATGTGTCCGCTACTGTGCGGTAAAAGCAATTTCTGTCAAAGATGAACAGGCACATATCATGTTGGATCACTGTATCAACTGCGGGAGATGCCTGGAAGTCTGTCCGCAGAATGCGAAGACATTCGCAAGTGATATGGAACGAGTAAAAGGATATCTGCGACAGGGGATTAAGACCATTATTTCGATCGCTCCTTCCTATGCGGGAGTATTAGAATTTGACAAACCGGGGCAGGTGGTGGATGCTCTGCTCAAACTTGGTTTTGCTGAAGTAAGAGAAACGGCAGAAGGTGCTGCACTGGTGACGAACGAATATAAGAAGATCATCCGGGAAAATAAGATGCCGAATATCATCACGACCTGCTGTCCAAGTGTGAACGATCTGATCGAAAAGTACTATCCGGAGTGTGTGCCTCTTATGGCGCCTGTTGTATCGCCCATGATCGCCCATGGGAGATATATTAAGAAAATATATGGAGATGATGTGAAGGTTGTATTTTTAGGCCCCTGTATCGCCAAGAAGCAGGAGGCAATCGGAGACGAGAGAGTGTTTGGGGC
The DNA here is from genome assembly GCF_037890075.1 of Mediterraneibacter sp. ICN-202921. Lineage (NCBI taxonomy): Bacteria > Bacillati > Bacillota > Clostridia > Lachnospirales > Lachnospiraceae > Mediterraneibacter > Mediterraneibacter sp. ICN-202921. The sequence goes on from NZ_JBBKBE010000011.1 coordinate 55,813, forward strand.
AATCGATGCGATCCTGACATTTGAGGAACTTGCCATTTGGCTGGAAGAAGCCGGCATCGATATTTATCAGTGTGAGGAAAAAGCAATGGGAAATCCAGATCCGAGGATCAATCGTCTGTATCCTGTCAGCGGCGGGATCGTACAGTCGGTGGTAACAGAGGAAGAGGCGGACACATACCACAAGGTATATGTGGATGGGCTGGAAAACTGTATGGAAATGCTGGAATGTCTGAAAAAAGGAGAATTGACACACTGTTTTATCGAGGCAAATGTTTGTGAGGGAGGCTGCGCGAAAGGACCGGCATCTGCCCGGTGGAATACCTCCTATGTAAAAGCAAAAGTGAAGATCGCTAATATTGTGGCACACAAAGCGATGGAAAAGCTGCCGGATATGAATACGCAGGAACTGGAGAAGAAATTCCGGGACAACCGACTGTCAGACCGGATACCTTCAGAACAGGAAATACGGGAAATACTAAGATCTACAGGAAAATATGCACCGGAGGATGAACTTAACTGCGGCGCCTGCGGCTATCCGACTTGCCGGGATAAAGCAATCGCGGTATCCCAGGGAAAAGCGGAACTGTCGATGTGTATGCCGTATGCGCTGAATCAGGCAGAGTCTATGTCCAATGTGGTAATGGACGTGACGCCTAATATGATCTTTGTCATTGGCAGTGATCTGAAAATATTGGACTGTAATAAAAAAGCACAGGAACTGCTTGGAGTCGGCAGAGAGGAGGCTGTGCAGCGCTATATTTTTGAATTTATAGAGACAGAGGACATTGAAGAAACACTGCGGACAAAAGAACCGATCATACATAAGAAGATCCGTCTGGAGCATGGAAGGATGACAGCAGAAGAAACAATTGTCTATATTGAGAATCTGGACTCTGTACTGGTTACCTTCCAGGATGTGACAAGAGAAGAGAAAATGAAAGAGCAGCACTATCACCTGAAAGTAGAGACAGTGGAAATGGCGCAGAAAGTTATTGAAAAGCAGATGATGGTGGCACAGGAAATAGCAGGACTCTTAGGCGAGACAACGGCAGAGACAAAGGTGACGCTGACAAAGCTTCGGGATTCCATCTTAGAAGAGGAGGACTGATGTATGAGTGTGAGCATTGATGTTGCCTGGAAAAGCCTGAACAAATACCAGGAAGAATTGTGCGGAGATAAGGTGGAGATCCTAAAGACGGAAGATTCTGATATTCTGATCCTTGCAGACGGAATGGGGAGCGGAGTAAAAGCAAATATTCTGGCCACGCTCACTTCTAAAATACTGGGGACGATGCTTCATGAAGGAGCGGCGTTGGACTCCTGTGTAGAGACGATCGCGAAGACGCTCCCAATCTGTCGGGTCAGAAAAGTGGCCTATGCGACTTTTTCCATCCTGCAGATTTTTCACAGCGGGGAAGCCTATCTGGTGGAGTTTGACAATCCGGGCTGTGTATTTATCCGGGATGGGAAAATCGTACAATATCCTTATCAGGAGAGAACGATCGAAGGGAAAAAAATTCATGAATACAGGTTTCAGGTTAAGAAAAATGACTGTTTTGTATTAATGAGTGACGGTGTGATCTATGCAGGAGCAGGAGAAATATTGAACTTGCAGGGATGGACCTGGGAAAGTATGGCAGAATATACGCTGCGCTGTACAAAGAAAACACTGTCCGCTTCCCGACTTGCAGCACTGTTGAGCCAGGCATGTGATGAATTGTATGAAGAACGGCCGGGAGACGATACGACGGTGGCAGTGGCAAGAGTGATTGAAAGAAAAGTGGTAAATATTTTTACCGGGCCGCCGAAAGACAAAGCAGACGATGAAAAATTAATGTATGATTTTATGCATGCGGAAGGAAAGAAAATTGTCTGTGGGGGAACAAGCGCGAATATAGCGGCGCGTATCCTACATAAGGACATTATCACACGTGTAGATCATACGTCCCCGGATGTGCCGCCTATGGCTGTTATAGAAGGGCTGGATCTGGTGACAGAAGGGGTTTTGACGCTGGGAAAAGTGTTAAAGCTTTTGAGACGCTATGTAAAAGACGAGTTTGATGTAGAGTTTTTTGATGAACTGGACGCAGACAACGGGGCATCCAGACTGGCGAAAATATTGATAGAAGAGTGTACGGAGCTTAAATTGTTTGTGGGAACAGCCGTCAATGCGGCGCATAAGAACTCGGAGTTAAGTTTCGATCTAAGTATGCGAATGAATCTGGTAGGACAGCTTCTGCAGGTGACAGAAGAGATGGGGAAAAAAGCGACGGTAGAATACTATTAAAAGATTGGCTTCTCTGCTATGTCAGAGAAGCCAATACCAATTCAGAAAGAAAAATTGTCCTCCTATGGAACAGATCAGATAGAGAGCGGCTTCCCATTTTGAGAGTGAGACGGCTTTTCTTTTTCGATTTTGAAAGCAAAGCTCAAAGAACTTCCAGAAAAAGAAGCCGATCATTGCGCCCAGTGTATTCATGAGCAGATCGTCTATATCTGTCCGTCTTCTGTTAAAAAGCTGACATATTTCTATGGAAAGAGACCAGGAGGAGGCGGCAAGCACTACGTTTGTGAGAGTCTGGAACTCTTTCCAGATGAGTGGGAGCAAAAAACCCAAAGGCATAAACATGAATGCGTTTAAAAAACAGGTGCCAAAGGAAGTGTTCGAAAAAGGAAGCAGATTGATTTCCTCAAGGCGGATGACTGCACCGAATTTCCCGATATCCCATATCGTTCCGATTCCCGTTGTTTCCAGTACCATATACAGATAAAAAAGAAAGATGCAGATCCATATAAGATGGAGACCAAGATAAGAGAGACGCCGCAGTGGATATTTGTGCCGCAGATCAAGATACAATAAAAGACTGCAGAGCAGACATGGAACAAAAACGCATAAAAGCGGATACATGAAAAATTTCATAAAGAATTCCTCCCGTTTCCTTTTGGACTGATATTATCAGTATAGAGAAAAGAGATTAGGAAACCGAAAAGAAATTCTTAAGAATTTTTGTAGGTTTTAGATGAGTTTTAGGCAGAGTGAGAGGAAATACTTGCCGGGTATCTCATTTAGTGGTATGATGGACATCAGTGATTGAATACAGAAAGGAAAAAAGAACGTGACCTATCAAGAAGCAAGGGTATATTTGGACGAAGTGTCGAAATACGGAAGTGTACTTGGCTTGGATACAATCCGAGGTCTGTTGCGTGAGCTTGGCGATCCCCAGAATGATCTAAAGTTCATACATATTGCAGGAACGAATGGAAAAGGTTCTGTACTTGCATACACTTCAACCATTTTAAGTGAGGCAGGATACAGGATCGGGCGCTATGTTTCACCGACAGTGGTTTCCTATTTGGAGAGGATCCAGATAGACGGCAAAATGATAACAGAGGAGTCCTTTGCAGGACTGACGCAGAGAATAAAAGAAGCGATTGCCCGAATGAAGGCTGCGGGAAAACCCCATCCGACAGTTTTCGAGATAGAGACGGCGATGGCTTTTTTGTATTTTCGGGAAGAAAAGTGTGATCTTGTTGTTTTAGAAACAGGGCTTGGCGGTGCACTGGATGCGACGAATATAATAGAAAACGTGCTGTGCGCGGTATTTGCTTCTATTAGCAGAGATCATATGGGGATATTGGGAAATACAGTAGAAGCGATCACAGAAAATAAGGCAGGCATCATAAAGCAAGGCTGTACAGTGGTTACGACAAGACAGCAGGAAAAAGTGAAAGAAATCTTGCAAAAAAAAGCGAATAAAAAAGCGTGTCCATTTATAGAAGCAGATATGAGCGCAGTGGAAATACTGGAAGGATCCTATAAGGGAAGCTGTTTTTCCTATAAAGAGTATCCCCGGATACGTACATGTCTGGCAGGAAATAATCAGGTGGAGAATGCCGTGACCGCGCTGGAGATTATAGAAGTGCTGAAAGACAAAGGGTATGAGATCGCACCGAACTGTGTGTATCGGGGAATGGAAAAGACGAGATGGACAGGCAGGTTTTCCTGCATTTTAGAACATCCTCTCATGATCCTGGATGGAGCGCACAATGAAGATGCGGCACGGCGCCTGTATGAAAATGTGACAGCTTATCTGCCGGGGCGACGGCTGATCTACATTATGGGAGTATTTAAAGATAAGGAATACGCAAAGATTGTACAGATCATGTGCCCTCTCGCGGCATCCGTCCATACGGTGGATCTGCCGGATAAAGAGAGATCGCTTTCGGCAGAGAAGCTGGCTGAGGAAGCAGAAAAATATTGCCCGGCGGCGCAGGCGGAAAAAAGTATCGAAAATGCGGTGGACAAAGCGATGGCGGAGGCGGGAGAAGAAGATGCGATCCTGGTGTTCGGTTCGCTGTCTTATCTGGGCGAAGTTTTGGAGATTGTGAAAAAAAGGAGAGAAATAGATGATAGATGAGGAGAAGGTAAAGCAGGGGATCCGGCTTCTGTTGGAAGGAATAGGTGAAGATATAAATCGGGAAGGTCTTTTGGAGACACCGGACAGGATCGCTCGTATGTATCGAGAGATATGCGGGGGAATGGAAGAAGATGCAGGACAACATCTTTTGAAAACTTTTCACGTGGACAGTAGTGAGATGGTAATAGAAAAGGACATTACCTTTTATTCGACCTGCGAACATCATCTGCTCCCCTTTTATGGAAAGGCGCATATTGCGTATATACCGAACGGGAAGGTCGTGGGTTTAAGCAAGTTGGCACGTACAGTGGAAGTGTTTGCGAGGAGACTGCAGTTGCAGGAACAGCTTACTGGTCAGATTGCGGACGCGCTGATGGAATATATAGATCCGAAAGGAGCAATTGTACTGTTGGAAGCAGAGCATATGTGCATGACTATGAGAGGAATCAAAAAACCGGGAAGCAAGACAGTTACATTAGCCCGTAGAGGAGCATTTCTCCGAGATCCTGCTCTGGAGGAACAGTTTTTCCGGATGCTGAGTCGTTAGGAGGGCTGCTAAGATGAAAAGAGTCAATGCGATCTGGGAACATCCTGTATTCCAGGCATATTATAAAAGGCTGCAGGAACTGGAAGCTGACAGGATTTTTTGCAGGCACCAGTTGGAACATCTGCTGGATACGGCGCGGATTGCATATATACAGAATCTGGAGGAACATCTGGGGTTAGAAAAGGAGTGGATCTACGCGGCTTCGCTTTTACATGATGTAGGAAAATGCTGTCAGTATGAGGAAGGAATACCTCATGAAGTGGCCTCTGCGCAGATTGCGGAGAAAATCTTACGTACACTGCCGAATGAGCAGTGTTTTACGGAAGAGGAAATACGGCAGATTGTAACGGCAGTCAAGGGACATAGAAAAGCGAGGGAAAATATGGAGCCGTTGGAAAAACTGCTCTGTGAAAGTGACAAGAAATCCCGGATGTGTTATGCATGTCCGGCAGAGAAACTGTGCAGTTGGTCTGAAGAAAAGAAAAATAAGGAGATAGAAAGGTGAAAATAGGGAATAGATTTTTTGATACAGAGAACAAGACATATATCATGGGTATCCTGAATGTGACGCCGGATTCTTTTTCTGACGGGGGACGATATAACCAGATGGATAAGGCGTTGTTTCACGCAGGAGAGATGATAGCGGACGGAGCGGATATTCTGGATATAGGCGGAGAATCTACAAGACCCGGACATACACGGATCCCAGATGAAGAAGAAATCGACCGTGTCGTTCCGGTGATCGAGAAGATCAGGCAGGAATACGATATTCCGGTTTCTGTGGATACATATAAGAGCAAAGTGGCTAAGGCGGCGCTGGAGGCAGGCGCAGATCTGGTCAACGATATATGGGGGCTGAAGGCGGATGAGGAAATGGCGGCTTTGATCGCCGCATATAAGGTGCCCTGCTGTCTGATGCATAATCGTACAAATATGGAGTATAAAAATTTCCTGCAGGATTTTATAGAAGATCTGCAGGAGAGCGTAAAACTGGCACAGAAAGCCGGTATTGAAAAGGATAAGATCATTTTGGATCCAGGAGTAGGATTTGCCAAAACATGTGAGATGAACCTGGAGATCATACATCGTCTGGAGATTCTGCATGATCTCGGGTATCCGATCTTACTAGGGACATCCAGAAAATCAGTGATAGGGCTGACACTGGATCTCCCGGCAGAAGAAAGAGAAGAAGGCACGCTTGTGACGACTGTGTTTGGAGTACAAAAACGCTGCGCCTTTGTGCGAGTACATGATGTGAAGAAAAATAAACGGGCGGTGCAGATGACGGAAGCGTTGTTGAGGGAACACACAACAGACCGGTAAGAACGGGAAAGGAAATAAAAGAATGGACAAAATCAAGATAGAAGATCTGGAAGTGTTTGCCAGACATGGAGTATTTCCGGAAGAAAACGTGCTCGGACAGAAGTTTCTTGTCTCTGCCGTATTGTATGTAGATACAAGGAAAGCTGGAATGACAGATGAACTGACGGCTTCCATCCACTACGGAGAGGTCAGCCAGTTTATCGATCGTTTTATGAAAGAGAATACGTGTAAGCTGATCGAACGCGCGGCAGAGCGTCTGGCAGAAGAATTGCTTTTACATACGCCGCTTTTAAAAAAGATAAAATTGGAAATAAAAAAGCCATGGGCGCCTGTGGGACTGCCCCTCAAAACGGTATCTGTGGAGATCGAAAGAGGCTGGCATACCGCCTATATCGCGCTTGGATCGAATATGGGAGAGAAAGAGAAGTATCTGGATATGGCAGTGAGGAAGTTGAAAGAAACGAAAGGATGCAAAGTGGAGAAGGTGTCTTCTTATCTTGTAACGCCTCCTTATGGGTTTACAGAGCAGGAAGATTTCTTAAATGCATGTCTGGAACTGAAGACACTGCTCATGCCGGGTGAACTGCTTGCCAGGCTCCATGAGATCGAGCAGGAGGCCGGACGCGAAAGAGTGATCCATTGGGGACCGCGGACGCTGGATCTGGATATTATTTTTTATGATGATATGATCTGTCAGGAGGAAACACTTTGTATTCCCCATGTAGAGATGCATAAGAGGAAATTTGTCCTTGCGCCCTTGCATGAAATCGCGCCGTATAAGAGACATCCAGTATATGGGAAGACAGTCAGAGAGATGCTAGAAGAGCTGGGATAAACCCAGCTCCCTTTGTTTTATAGTAATTCTTCAAATGTGTCGTAAAACTGAGGGTAGGATACGTCTACACATTTACTGTCTAAGATCTGTGTATTGCCTTTGGCGATCAGTGCTGCAATGCTGAATGCCATAGCAATCCTGTGATCTAATAGTGTGTGGATGACAGCGCCTTTTAGTGGGCGGCCTCCATGGATCACTATACCATCTTCTGTGGCGGTGACTGCACAGCCCATGGCCAGCAGATTATCTGTGATCGTCTCGATCCGGTCCGTTTCTTTGACTTTTAATTCGGCGGCATCACGGATGATGGTGGTTCCTTCGGCCGCTGCTGCCATCACAGCGATGATCGGGATCTCGTCGATCAGAGTAGGAATGATGTCTCCTTCTATGGTAGTGCCGTGCAGAGTACTTGTGCGCACGAGAATATCGGCAATCGGTTCGCCGCTCTGGGTGTGTTCATTGAGAAGGGTGATGTCTGCCCCCATGTCTTCGCAGACCTTTAAAAGTCCTGCTCTGGTAGGATTGATGCCCACATTCTGGATCAAGATCTCGGAATCCGGGACCAACAGGCCGGCGGCAATAAAATATGCGGCAGAAGAAATATCGCCGGGTACAAGGATGCGCTGTCCATAGAGTTCTCTGCCTGGTTTTAGGGAGACAGTTGCCTGTGTGCTGTCCAGAGCATGGCTGGAATGGAGATCTGCTCCGAATTCTCTGAGCATAAGTTCTGTATGATTTCGGGAAAGGCTTGGTTCTGTCACAGAAGTTTCGGTGTCCGCATACAGACCGGCAAGAAGAATACAAGATTTTACTTGCGCAGATGCTACCGGAGAAGAATAGTGGATGCCATGAAGTTTTCCAGGTGTGATATAAAGCGGGGCACAGTCGTTTCGTAAAATACTGGAGATATTTGCGCCCATTTGCGTAAGTGGTTCCATGATCCGCTTCATAGGGCGGGCATTTAAAGAAGCATCTCCAGAAAGTTTGGAATCAAAAGGTTGTCCGGATAAAATACCGGCTAAGAGTCGGGTTGTTGTGCCGCTGTTTCCTACATCTAAAATATCTGTAGGCGGCATAAGTCCATGCAGCCCCTTTCCGTGTATACGAACAGAAGAACCGTTTTCTTCGATTTCGATCCCCAGTGTGCGGAAGCACTGGATCGTGGCGCGGCAGTCAGCTCCCTTTAAGAAATTTTTGACTTCTGTTATTCCATTCGCAATGGAACCAAACATGATACAGCGGTGAGACACAGATTTGTCTCCCGGTACGGTAATGGTTCCTTTTAAGCCATTGATACTGCATAATTCCATTTTTTTATCCAATCCTTTCTCGTATGTATTCTCCTTAAATCTCATAGACGATATATCGATATTTTCTAAGAAGCCGTCCGGCATTTTCAGAAGATCCCTCATCATAAAATTCAATGCGCAGAACACCTTCTTCGAATTCCCTGTTGTGGACGATACCGATATTTTTGATACTGATGTGGTTGCTTGCGAGTATCGTGGCAATCGTGGCAATCCCCCCGGCCTCGTCGACAATATCACAGTAAAGAGCAAATTGCTTTTTGATCGGACCGGCGGAAGAGTTGGGCACGGAATTCCGGTAATCTCTGGAAGATTCAAACATGGTATATAGTTTCTGCTCGGCTCCATTTTCAATCCAGGTTTTTGCCTGTTTTAGTTCCTCTATATATTGTTCCAGTATTTTTGCGATGTTTTCCTTGTTTTTCAGGCAGATCTGCTGCCACATGACCGGGGAGGAGGAGGCAATACGGGTAATGTCTTTGAAACCTCCGGCAGCCAGCATTTTCATAAGTTCTTCCTCTGTGTCAGTATCTTTTACAAAATTGACAAGGCAGGAAGCAATGATATGCGGCAGATGACTGATCGTGCCGGTGATCTGATCGTGTGTTTTATAGTCCGACAAAATCGGGAGCGCCTTTAAAGATTCTACGAAAGCGCAGTATGCCTGTACTTTTTCTTCTGATACTTTCGCGGATGGCGTGAGGATATAATATGCGTTTTCGATCAGATGCGCTTTCGAGTTGACAAAACCACTTTTTTCCGATCCGGCCATAGGATGTCCGCCGATAAAATATTCTTCCATACCAAGAGCGATGACTTCCTGGTGGATGGAAGTTTTGACACTGCCTACATCGGTGAGTATACAGTTTCTGTCCATATATTTTTCTAATTGAGAAAGATAGGCTGTATTATAAGAAATCGGAGCGCACAGAAAAATATAGTCACAGTGTTTGAAATTGTCGTCTATAGAAGAACAGGAGGTGTGGATCGTTCCTTCTGCGATTGCAAGAGCAAGAGTTTCTTTATTTTTATCAAATGCGATCAGCTCACAGTCCGGATAGTATAGCCGTATTGCTTTGGCAATAGAACCGCCGATCAGCCCAAGACCGATAAAACCAATTTTTTTAAGTGAGATAGTTGTATGCATGCTCATAGTCCTTTCTAAGGTATAACTCATGTCCAATATTTTATCACTTTGCATTATAAAAGTAAAATGGAAGATGCGTGTCAGAAAAAAATGTGGAATAGTTGTTAAAACTTAATAAAATAGTTGTAATTATTGTTGAGTTTTAGTACAATATACACATATGATATATGCGCGCAGAGAGAACGTGACGAGCTGTGCACATAGAAAACTACACACAAGGAGGCAGCAGCATGAAGGTTTACAGAACAGACGAGATTAGAAACGTAGTATTGCTCGGACATGGCGGGAGCGGAAAGACAAGTCTTGTAGAAGCGATGTTGTATGTATCGGGGGCATCTACACGCATGGGAAAGATCGCAGACGCAAATACAGTCGGTGATTTTGACAAAGAAGAACAGAAGCGCGGTTTCTCGATCAGTACCAGCCTGGTTCCAATAGAATGGGAAAAGGCAAAGATCAATATTCTGGATACACCGGGGTATTTTGATTTTGTCGGTGAAGTAGAAGAAGCAGTTAGTGCGGCGGACGCAGCGGTTATAGTAGTGTCGGGTAAGGCCGGTGTACAGGTAGGCACAGAAAAGGCATGGGAACTATGTGACAAATACAATCTTCCGCGCATGATCTATGTGACAGAGATGGACGTAGATGACGCAAGTTTTCGGCAGGTAGTCGAAGATCTGACCGCACGGTATGGAAAGAAGATAGCACCACATTTCCAGCCGATCCGTGAAAATGAAAAATTGGTCGGATATATCAATGTCATTAAAAATGCAGGCCGCCGCTATACAGGCGTGGGACAGCGAGAAGAATGCGAGATTCCGGAGTACTGTCTGCCCAACCTTCAGATCTTAAGAGACGCGCTTATGGAATCTGTGGCAGAGACAAGTGAAGAATTTATGGAAAGATATTTTAACGGGGAAGAATTCTCGGTTGAGGAGATACGTTCGGCGATGCGTACAGAGGTTATGGACGGAGATATCGTTCCTGTGGCAATGGGATCGAATCTGCAGGCGCAGGGGGTGGCAAATCTGCTCTCTGATATTGTAAGATTTTTCCCAAGTCCGGATAAGCGCACCTGTGCCGGTATCAATAGGACGACCAATGATATTTTTGAAGCAAATTATGACTTTGCAAAAGCAAAGACAGCATACGTATTTAAGACAATGGTAGATCCGTTTATCGGAAAATATTCATTCGTAAAAGTTTGTTCGGGCGTATTAAAAGGAGATGATGTCTTATACAATGCGGATGCAGAGGCAGAGGAAAAGCCCGGCAAACTCTATACAATGTGCGGGAACAAACCGTCTGAGGTATCGGAGTTGTTTGCAGGAGATATCGGAGCGATCGCGAAGCTGACCAACACCCGTACAGGTGACACACTTTCCACAAAAGGAACGACGGTCACCTACGCCAAGACAGAATATTCGGTACCATATACATACATGCGGTATCGTGTGAAGAATAAAGGCGATGAAGATAAAGTGTCGCAGGCACTTGCAAAGATGACCGCAGAAGATGTGACTCTGAAAGCGGTCAATGACAGCGAGAACAGGCAGACACTGCTGTATGGAATGGGCGAACAGCATTTGGAGATTGCGGCGAGCAAACTCGCGGCCAGGTATAAGGTGGAGATTACACTGGAGACGCCGAAAGTTGCTTTTAGAGAGACGATACGCAAAAAATCCGATGTAGATATGAAATATAAAAAGCAGACCGGTGGGCATGGACAGTATGGACATGTGAAGATGAAATTTGAACCTTCCGGAGATCTAGAAAAGCCGTTTGTATTTGAGGAATGTGTAGTCGGAGGAGCTGTGCCGAAAAACTACTTCCCGGCAGTGGAAAAAGGACTCCAGGATTCGGTATTGAAAGGTCCTCTTGCAGGGTATCCGGTAGTCGGCGTGAAAGCAATCCTCTATGACGGCTCTTATCACCCGGTAGATTCTTCTGAGATGGCGTTCAAGACAGCGACGAGCCAGGCATTCAAAAAAGGATTTATGGAGGCAGGACCGGTACTGATGGAACCGATCGCGTCTCTGAAAGTGACTGTGCCGGATGATTATACAGGAGATGTGATGGGAGACTTAAACAAGCGGCGTGGACGTGTGCTGGGCATGAATCCGATCGCAGGCGGCAAGCAGGTGATAGAAGCAGATATTCCAATGACCGGATTGTTTGGATACTGCACGACGCTGCGTTCCATGACCGGCGGCAGAGGAACTTATGAATATGACTTTGCAAGATATGAACAGGCACCGTCAGATGTACAGGAAAAAGAAATCGCGGCGAGAGAGTCAGGAGAATAGAAAAATATGTGGGAGGATGGGCAATGCCCTCCTCCCACAATGTATATAAAGTGAGAATAAAGAAAGTGCTAAAAGCATTGTAGTTTATACATAAAAGTGCTATAATTTGTCTGCCGTTGGCAAAAAGGAAAAATGAGAAGGAAAATCGAGGAAAAGACAAATGAAAATAGTAATTATCGGGGACGGCAAAGTAGGATATAAGCTTGCCCGGGCGCTTTCCGCCGAACAGTATGACATTGTCATGATTGACAGTAATGAGAAAAAACTAAAGGCAGCAATAGACCGTCTGGATATTTTTTGTGTGACCGGAGATGGGGGCAGCGTTGCTGTTCAGAAAGAAGCAGACGTTCCCCATGCAGATCTGGTTATCGCATGTACTTCAACAGATGAATGCAATATGCTGAGTTGTTTGATCGCAAAACGGCTTGGAGCCAGGCACACGATCGCGAGAGTAAGAAATCCAATGTATTATCAGCAGATCGATATTTTGAAGGAAGATCTGCATTTAAGTATGGTAGTCAATCCGGAACTTACCATGGCAGGAGAAATCTCCAGGCTTTTGCTTTTCCCGGATGCAAGTAAGATAGAGACATTTGTAAAAGGACGGGTGGAACTTATAGAGTATGTGTTGGCAAAAAAGAGTCCTTTGATCGGAATGTCTCTTGCCCAGATGTATACGAGATCGCAGATCAAGCTTCTGGTATGCGCGGTAGAAAGGGGCGGAGAGGTTTTTATCCCGTCGGGAGATTATATATTGGAAGAAGGGGACAGAATACACATTGCCGCATCACATAAAGAGATCGAGCAGTTCTTTAAGCTTGCAGGATACCATAAACAAAAAATCAGGAAAGTAATCCTCTGCGGCGGAGGAAGGGTCAGCTATTATCTTGCCGTCCAGCTGCTTTCTATCGGCATGCAGGTTAAGATTATCGAGAAAGTAGAAGAAAAGTGTGAGAAATTAAGTGAGCTCTTGCCAAAGGCGACGATCATCAACGGTGATGCTTCAGATCATGATCTGCTGATAGAGGAAGGCATAGGAGAAGCAGACGCTTTTATCGCGCTGACAGGTATGGATGAGGAAAATATCATCATGTCTCTATTTGCCAAAGGACAGGGAGTAGATAAGATCATTGTTAAGATCAATGAGGATCGGAGAGCAAAGATGATAGAGGACTTTGGCCTGGACAGCATTGTATCGGCAAAAACCGTGACAGCAGATGCTATACTTAGTTATGTACGGGCAAGGAGAAATTCACAGGGAAGTGTAAATGTGGAAACGCTCTATCAGCTTGTAGATGATAAGATAGAGGCACTGGAATTTATTGTAAAATCAGAGACAGAATATACCGGAGTTCCGTTAAAAGAATTGCCATTGAAATCCAATAATCTGATCGCATGTATTGCGAGAAAGCGAAAAATCATTATTCCGAATGGCGAGGACTGTATCCAGGTGGGAGACAGTGTGATCGTTGTGACCATGGAAAAACAGATCCAGGATATTCGGGATATTTTGATGTAGGTGCGGCTCATGAATAAGAGGATGATATTATATATTTTAGGGAAAATGCTGGGGGTAGAAGGAGCAGTACTTTTGATTCCAGCGCTGGTTTCTTTCTTATATGGGGAGGAAAGTTCTCTGTCTTTTTTAATCGTCAGTGTAGTATTAGGGCTTCTTTTTTTCCTCTTCGGGAAAAAGGCTCCGCAGGAAAAGACGATATACGGAAAGGAAGGATTTGTGATCGTCGGGATTGCATGGGTACTGTGGTCTTTATTCGGTGCACTGCCGTTTTTTCTTTCCGGAAGCATCCCCAATTATCTGGATGCGTTTTTTGAGACAGTTTCCGGTTTTACGACAACAGGATCTACAATACTGACAGATATTGAAATACTGCCTAAAGGGATTGCTTTTTGGCGAAGTCTGACGCATTGGATAGGCGGGATGGGCGTGCTCGTGTTCGTCATGATGCTGACGACCTTGGAAGATGATCACTCTATGCATTTGATGCGTGCAGAAGTTCCGGGACCGGAGGCAGATAAGCTGGTGCCCAGGGCGAGGCATTCGGCGAAGATCCTATACGCAATGTATTTTGTGCTGACTGTTGCAGAAGTGATCATGCTCATGCTCGGCGGGATGAGTTTTTATGATGCATTGCTTCATGCTTTTAGTACTGCGGGAACGGGAGGCTTCTCCAACAGAAACGCAAGCGTGGCCTATTATGACAGCGCGTATATTGACGGTGTGATCACGGTTTTTATGATTTTATTCGGAGTTAATTTTAATTTATATTTTCTGATCCGGTTAAAAAAATGGAAAAGTGCGTTGAAAAATGAAGAACTGCGGACATATCTTGGGATCATCGCGGCTTCTGTTGCTGTGATCACGATCAATATTTCTCATATGTATGAAGGCGTGGCAGAGGCTTTCCGCTATGCCTCTTTCCAAGTGGCCTCCATTATTACGACAACCGGTTTTTGTACGGCAAATTATGATCTGTGGCCGGAATTGTCCAAGGCTATCTTGCTTGCCTTGATGGTCGTGGGAGCGTGCGCAGGGAGCACAGGCGGCGGGATCAAAGTTTCAAGACTGCTGATCTTGTTAAAGACAATCCGGCAGGAGATAAGAAGGATACTGCATCCGAAATCTGTGACGATCGTGCGGGTGAATGGGAAAAAAGTAGGTCGGGATACAATGCAGGGTGTATATCTTTACTTTATTGCATACATACTGGTCATTATAGGATCCATACTTCTTGTATCTATTGATAATTTTGACTTTGCGACTTCCTTCAGCGGAGTACTGACAACGGTAAACAATGTGGGACCGGGTATCGCGCAGGTAGGGCCGATTGAGAATTTCCATATGTTCTCCCCTTTGTCCAAGATTGTTTTTTGCATAGATATGCTGGTTGGACGTCTGGAAATTATTCCTTATCTGATTATCTTTTCACCAGATCTGTGGAGAAGGAAATTTTAATGTACAGCGAAGATAAAGAGGGAACGAGACAATTTTGTTATTTCATTTTAGGAGGAAAAGATGAAAAATTTTAAGACAAAGATTATGGCAGTGATTGCAGTCCTGCTTTTGGCGGGAATTTATTATTACGTGGCTCTGCCTGCGATTAATATCCATTCTACGGGATTTTGGATATTTCTCATTATGCTCCTTGTTTTGGCGGCAGTATATTATGTGAGGAAAAAGAGGTTAAACAGATACGAGTTAAAAACTTCTAAAGGGCTGAAGGTTATTCTGGGGATATTAGCGGCTGTTGTGATCGTCTATCTTGCAGGAACACTTTTGTCTTCTCCGATCGTCAACGCCAGAAAATATCAAAAACTGATGTCTGTGGATAACGGAGAGTTTTCAAAAGACATCGAGGAACTTTCATTTGACCAGATTCCACTTTTGGATAAGGATTCGGCGGCAATCTTAGGGAACAGGAAGATGGGAAGTATGGTAGATATGGTCTCCCAGTTTGAGGTAGATGAACTGTACAGTCAGATCAACTACCAGAACCAGCCTGTGCGGGTATCTCCTTTGCGGTATGCCAACATCATCAAATGGCTGACAAACCAGAGCGAAGGGATTCCGGCGTATATCAAGATAGACATGGCGACACAGAACACAGAGTTGGTAAAATTGGACGAGGGCATGAAATATACGGAAAGCGATCATTTCAACCGAAATATTTACCGACATCTGCGTTTTAAATATCCGACATATATTTTTAACGATCTTAGTTTTGAGATTGATGATTCAGGGGTTCCGTATTGGATATGTCCGGTGAAAAAATTTAATATTGGCCTGTTTGGCGGAGAAACGATCGGAAGAGTCGTGCTGTGCAATGCGGTCACCGGAGAGACAGAAGATTATAGTATAGAAGATGCACCGGAATGGATAGACCGGGCATACTCTGCTGATCTGCTGGTGGAATTGTATGATTATTATGGAACGTTAAAGCATGGGTTTTTTAACAGTATATTAGGACAGAAAGATTGTCTTCACACGACAGACGGCTATAATTATCTGGCGATCAATGATGATGTCTGGGTATATACCGGGGTAACTTCTATCACAGGAGATCAGTCTAATGTAGGATTTGTACTGATGAACCAGCGTACTATGGAAACAAAGTTCTACGAAGTAGAGGGAGCGACAGAGTCATCGGCGATGTCGTCCGCGGAAGGTCAGGTACAGAATCTGAAATATAAGGCTGCTTTCCCGCTCTTGCTTAATATTTCCGGGGAACCCACATATTTTATTGCTTTGAAGGATGATGCAGGTCTGGTGAAAAAATATGCGATGGTGAACGTGCAGAAATACCAGATCGTAGCGATCGGGGATACGGTCAGTGCGTGTGAAGATAACTACACGACACTTATGTATGAAAATGGCATTAAGCAGACAGAGGAAGACACGAGAGATATACTGACTGTTTCTGGAAAGATCACGAAGATAGCACAGAGTGTTATTGAAGGAAACTCACATTATTATATTATGCTGGAAGGTTCGGAAGACATCTTTGATATACCGGTCGTGGATTTCATTGATATCATCAAATTCAATGAAGGAGACGAGGTGACGGTAGAGTATAAAGAAGGAGAACCGAGCAATACAGTTTTGTCCTTGAATGGAAAAGAGGCAGTCAAGCAGATCGAGGACAGGGTAAGGGATGAAGAATGATAGTCCGGAAGAAAACAGGAAAATTTTAGAAAATAAGGATACAAAAAACAGCAGGGAGACATCTCTGCTGTTTTTTGTATGAAGATAAAAGACCTAATTTAATACAGTATAATCAGGAGAATCTATTTCTGGAATTTCATTCTTATCTGCGCTGATACTCAGATAGAACTCAATATTATTTTCGTTGGAGATTTTGCTTAGCTTTTGAAGAAAAGCAGGAAGGCTTTCTAATGTAATGTTTGCCTGTTTAAGAACACTGTCAATAAAAATTGCTTCAATATCATGGTTGCCGGCTACCATGCCGTAAAGGAACCCTACAAATTCCTCCAAAGTCAGAATATCCTTATAATCAGCCATACGGATCGCACGGATATTAAAATCTACAGTATACGTATCCTTGTGGCTTTTTTTAATTAAAACTACATTTCCGTTGGATGTCTTTACCTTTTCGTTGGCAAGGTTTATCATTTGTTGTGTTTTTCCGCTGCCTCTAGGGCCTGTTATTAAATTTACCATGGCGAATCTCTCCTTATATGTATGTATTTTTGAGACTTCTCACCTCTCAAAGATCTTATAAATATTATACACTAAAGCAGTGCATGGAACAACTAAAAAAAGGATAAAATAACAGAAAATCAAAGAAAGAATATAGTGAGAAAGTTTATCGAAAATATACGTTGAAAGAGGAAAAACGGTATGTTATCATAAGGTGAATTGAAAACTATTCTCAATATATAGGAGGGAAGCATGCCGGCGGAAGTCTTATCTTACTTTTTAAAAAACAGTGATCAGAAACTTCGTCTGAAGTTTCAAATTGTGCTTCAGTGCGCGCCCTTTTTAAAAGGGCTGAAGATTTCATCGGTGATCACGGTGGAAAGTATTCTCTACGAAGAGTTAGAAGAAATATTTCGGGAAATGGATATTTCCTATCGGAAACTTTGCAGTATGGAGGGGAAATCTCTTATTCTGTTTTTTCGTGCCAAAGAGTTGCAGGAGTATTTGATTCGCCCGGATATACGGAGTTTATTGGAAGCGTTTGGCTATCATAGCAAGAATCTGGAGCCATGTTTAAGTAGATTATCTGAACGAGTATGTGTTTTTTCTGAACGGGGAATGGGATTTCCTCATGAGATAGGCGTTTTCCTGGGATATCCGGCGGAGGATGTCAGTGGTTTTATCGAGAACGAAGGGCAGCGGTATCGGATGAGCGGATATTGGAAGGTATATGGGGATATTTCAGAAGCACAGACGACCTTCAATGCATACGACCGTGCTAAAGATCATGCAGTCAATGAATTTTTGATCGGAAAAAGTATTCAGGAAATTGCGCAATAGAATATTGACAAAATCTTTCTTCTTTGCATATGATAAGACATCGGTAAAATTTTATGGAAGACAAATAAAGGGGAGAGAATGCATATGGATACAAATACGCTGATCGGAATTTTTATACCGTTTGCCGGGACGACGCTTGGAGCGGCGATGGTCTTTTTTATGAGAAAAGGAATGAATGAAGCGCTGCAGAAACTTCTTCTAGGTTTTGCGTCGGGAGTGATGATTGCGGCATCTGTCTGGTCACTGCTGCTTCCGTCTATTGAGATGGCAGAACAAAAGGGCGGGATCGCCTGGATCCCAGCGGCAGGAGGTTTTTTACTTGGAATGGGATTTTTGCTGCTGTTGGATACGTTAACTCCGCATTTGCATTTTACAGAGGAAAAACCAGAAGGGGTTCCGGCCCATTTAAAAAAAACAACGATGCTTGTCCTGGCAGTGACTCTTCACAATATTCCGGAAGGCATGGCGGTAGGTGTTACATTTGCGGGCGTTTTGTCTCAGAATAATGTGATGACTATGGCAGGGGCATTTGCTCTGGCAGTCGGCATCGCGATCCAGAATTTCCCTGAGGGAGCTATTATCTCCATGCCTTTAAAAAGCCAGGGGCTATCTAAAGGAAGAGCTTTTGCATATGGAGCGTTGTCCGGGATCGTAGAGCCGATAGCGGCTTTTGGCACTATATTACTGACAGGATTGGTTGTACCTCTTTTGCCATATCTATTGTCTTTTGCCGCGGGCGCTATGATCTATGTGGTTGTAGAAGAACTGATCCCGGAGGCACAGATTGGAAAGCATTCCAATATCAGTACGATCGGGGTAGCGTTCGGTTTTGCTTTGATGATGATCTTGGATGTAGCGTTAGGCTGACTATTTAG